>JBJMIO010000046.1:0-27726 GCA_045806765.1 Marmoricola sp. | reverse complement strand
CGGCGGCGGGCTGCTCGACGAGCACATCGCGTACGTGACCGGCGACGCGGCGTACCGCTCCCCCTTCGCGCACGGGTACGAGGTGCTCGAGGAGCTGCCGTTCAAGGAGAAGCCGTTGCGCGCGGCCCTGCGCGGGCGCGGCATCGGACGGCTGGCGATCAAGAAGCGCGGTGTCGCGGTGGTGCCCGAGGAGCTGCGCAAGCGACTCGCCCTCACCGGCGACTCCGAGGGCACGATCGTGCTGACCCGGGTCGCCGGCAAGGGCGTGTGCCTGCTGGTGGAACCGTTCTGATGCTGCTCCGCGACTACTTCCAGACCCGCACGTAGTCGACGCTCATCGTGCCCAACGGTGCGCGGCCGTCGTACACGTTGCCCGCGGCGCCCAGGCCCTGGCTCAGGGCGAGGATGTAGGGCTTGAGGTACGCCGCGCTGGCGGCGGTGTTGGTCAGGCAGAGCCTGCCGTTGACGAATAGCTGCACCTTGGTGGCACTCCACTCAGCCGCGTAGGTGTTCCACACACCTCGCTGGGCCAGGCAGTTCCAGGCGGTCACCACACCGAGCGCTGTGCTCGCGTTGTAGTGCAGGTACGGGATCGAGATCGTCGGGTGGGAGGAGTACGTCTCGCTGACGTCCATCTCGCCCGAGAACGGCCAGGGCAGCGAGGAGGTCGAGGACTTCACCCGGTCGTCAGGCCACATCCAGAACGACTCCTGCAGCCCGGGGAAGCTGGTGGCGGTGCTCTTGATCCGGGCCTCGAAGCGTCCGAACTGCTGGCTGAACAGGCCGTGCGTCATCACGCTGCCCGAGGCATAGCTCGTCGGTCCGCTCAGACCGCCGAACGAGCAGGACATCGGCGTGGTCAGCTTGGTGACGCTGAGGTTGAGGCTGCCGCCGGCGACGTTCACGTTGGCCGGGTCGTCGCGGTAGCAGGCGTGCGCGGCCTGGGTACCCATCGCGAACTGCGTCTGCGGCTGCCACTTGGCGGGATCCAGGGCGGTGCCGCTGAAGTCGTCGTGGAACGTGCAGGTCCACGGGGTGCCGTCGGCCTTCTTGATCACCGTGCCGCAGGCGTCGGTGGCCGCCGCGGCCACCACGACCGTCGGGCTGACCCGGCCGGCGACGCTGGCACGCAGCTGGGTGCGCGCCGGGGCGTTCAGGCTGACCTGGTAGACCCCGTGACGCACCGCAGCGGTGCGCACGACGACCCAGCGGCCGTTCTTGCGCTGCTGGATGTGGACCTTGCGTGCGTGGCCCTTCACCTTCCCGGTCATCACCACGGACCTGCCCACGTGGTGCGCGGTCGGCCTCGCGAGGCGCACCGCCGAGGACGCAGCCTCGGCCGGCGCCCCCAGCGCGACGGCCCCGGTCAGTGCCATCATCAGGACTGCCGCCAGGGCAACGAGATGCTTCATCTTCGACTCCTCCCGCGGGGAGGAATTCCGAAGAGATGCCTGGCTACGACGCCAAAACCCTCAAGATCCGTCCGTGGACCCACCCGGCTTCCTGCCCAATCGATGAGTCCAGTTTAGGGTGTTATGTCCGTTTTGTCACTATTGAACTTGAGGTTTTTGCGCGGTTTGAACCAGTATGTCGGAATCGGACTAGACCGTGGCGGGCGAGGGCCCCGCTCAGTGACCTTGGTCCCGCGCGAGCAGCTCGTCCAGCTTCTCGTAGCCCTCGACGATGCCGTGCTCCATTCCGCTGGAGACCATCGCGTCTCGCTCCTCCACCGAGGACCCGGTGCTGCGGATCACCAGGCGGCAGCGGCCACCGGGAAGCTCCTCGAAGCGGGCGATCTCCATGGCGACCGCATTCGGCGCCCCGGCGTAGGTGAAGGTCTGCACGATGCGCTCGTCCTGGCGGACCTCGTGGAACGAGCCGTAGAAGGAGAACGAGTCCTCGCCGCGGTGGTGGCTGTAGGCCCAGCTGCCGCCGGTGCGCGCGTCCCAGTGCTGCACGCGACCCTCGAGGTCGCGCGGACCGAGCCACTGCATCGCGAGGTCGGGGTCGACGTGCGCCCGGAAGACGGCAGCCGGCGGTGCGTCGAACTCGCGGACGATGTCGATCCACGGGACGCCTGCAGGGGCGTCGATCTCGGTCTCGTGGTGCGTGGTGGTCATGCTCCGTGCTCCATCTTCGGCTCCTTGCGCTCATCCGTCATCTCGGCCAGCACCGCGTCGAGGCGGCGGTAGCGCTCCTCGGCCTGCTGGCGGTAACGCTCGATCCACTTCGTCATCAGGTCGAACACCTCCGCCTCCAGGTGCACGGGGCGGCGCTGCGCCTCCCGGCTCCGGCTGACCAGGCCGGCCTCCTCGAGCACCTTGAGGTGCTTGGAGACAGCCTGCAGGGAGACCTCGTACGCCGAGCCGAGCTCGGAGACGGTGGCATCACCCTCGGTGAGCCGCGTGACCATGTCGCGCCGCGTCGGGTCCGCCAGCGCGGCGAACACCCGCGAGAGCCGGTCCTCGGTCTGCGTCATGCCTGCTCCTTGGTCAACCATCTGGTTGATCAAGAGTGCAGCGCGGGTGGTCAGGTGTCAACCACCTGGTTGAGCTACCCGAGGTTCTCCTTCTCAGCACCGATCGTGGTGTCCTCGCCGTGCATTAAGCCAGCGACGCAGTGATACCTAGCCGCGACCTTCGATGCCGTACTTCTCTTTGATGAACCGCCAGAACAACGCCGGTGCTTCTGCAGCCGGACGCTGGATCTTGTCTGCCGGGCCGACGAGAGGCAGATGCTCGATGACGACGTCGCCGTCTCGCGTTGTTCCGACCCGGACCGCGTCGACTGGTCCCGGCGTTCCAGGCGCAGGTGTCACGATCAACGCCCACATCGAGGTGGCGTAACAAATCTGGTCACGTGCTGGCGAAGCAACCACGCTGCGGACGATTTCGGCCACTGCTGACGCGCGGACCAACGGCGGACCCTGGGCGTAGCGAGCAAGAAGATCCTGCCAGTCCGATCCGGTGACCGGGTAGCTCCAACCTCCGACGCGAGTTCCGCTCACAGGCCCATGCGCTCTTTCTCATCACCGATCGTGGTGTCCTCGCCGTGACCGGTGTGCACGACCGTCTCGTCGGGCAGCGTGAGCAGCCGCGCCCGGATCGAGTCCACGATCAGGTCCGCGTCGCTGAAGGAGCGTCCCGTCGCGCCGGGGCCACCGTGGAAGAGGGTGTCGCCGGTGAAGACGCAGCCGAGCTCCTCGGCGTACAGGCAGACCGCGCCGGGGGCGTGGCCGGGAGTGTGCAGGACGCGAAGCGTGGTGCCGCCGACTGCGATGTCCATGCCGTCGGAGAGGTCGACGTCCCAGAGCTCGTCGGTGTGGGTGAGCTCCCAGAGCGGCCGGTCGGCGGGGTGCAGCAGGATCGGGGCGACGACGGCCTCGCGCAGCGCAGGGGCGACGCGCACGTGGTCGTCGTGCGCGTGGGTGCACACGATCGCCTTCACCTTCCGCTCCCCCACGACAGCCAGGATCCCGGCGACGTCGTGCGGGGCGTCTATCACGACGCACTCGGCGTCGTCACCGACCACCCACACGTTGTTGTCGACCTCGAAGGTCTGGCCGTCCAGGCTGAAGGTGCCGCTGGTGACCCCGTGGTCGACGCGAGCCGTGCGCGACGCACTCACCCGAACACCACGACCGAGCGCAGCACGTCGCCGTGGTGCATCTTCTCGAAGGCAGCCTCGATGTCCTCGATCCCGATCTCCTCGGAGACGAACGCGTCCAGGTCGAGGCGTCCCTGCCGGTAGAGGTCGACGAGCAGCGGGAAGTCGCGCGAGGGCAGGCAGTCGCCGTACCAGCTGGACTTCAGCGACCCACCGCGCCCGAAGACGTCGATCAGCGGGATGTCGGGGACCTTCATCTCCGGCGTCGGTACGCCGACGAGCACGACGGTGCCGGCCAGGTCGCGGGCGTAGAAGGCCTGCTTCCAGGTCTCCGGGCGGCCGACCGCGTCGATCACGACGTCCGCGCCGAAGCCGCCGGTCAGGGCCTGGATCGCCTCGACCACGTCACCCGCACCGGCGTTGACGGTGTGCGTGGCGCCGAGGTTGTGCGCCCACTCCAGCTTCCGGTCGTCGAGGTCGACGGCGATGATCGTGCTCGCGCCGGCCAGCGCCGACCCGGCGACCGCGGCCGCGCCGACACCGCCGCAGCCGATCACCGCGACACTCTTGCCCCGGCCGACCGCGCCGGTGTTGATCGCCGCTCCGAGACCTGCCATCACCCCGCAGCCGAGCAGGCCGACCGCGGCCGCACGGGCCGACGGGTCGACCTTGGTGCACTGGCCGGCGGCGACGAGGGTCTTCTCGATGAACGCACCGATCCCGAGCGCCGGGGACAGCTCGGTGCCGTCCTCCAGGCTCATCTTCTGCGTGGCGTTGAAGGTCGCGAAGCAGTACCACGGCTCGCCGCGGTTGCAGGCGCGGCAGTCACCGCAGACCGCCCGCCAGTTCAGGATCACGAAGTCGCCCGGTGCCACCTCGGTCACGTCCGGACCCACCGCTTCGACCACGCCCGCGGCCTCGTGGCCGAGCAGGAACGGGAAGTCGTCGTTGATGCCGCCCTCGCGGTAGTGCAGGTCGGTGTGGCAGACCCCGCAGGCCTGCACCTTCACGACCGCCTCGCCCGGACCCGGGTCGGGGACGTTGACGGTGACCAGCTCGACCGGGGCGCCCTTGCCTCGTGCGATGACTCCCTTGACCTGCTGCATCCCGTCTCCTTCTTCGTCGATCCCAGGGTGCAACCTTTTGCGGACTGACCTCGTCAGGTCAAGTGAAGGAGGTGGATGATGCCGATCAAGACCGAGGAGCCAGCCTTGAGCCCACGCACGGCCGCCACGCCGCGGTCCGACTTCGAGGAGTGGATGGCTGCGCGCCAGCAACGGATGCTGCGCACCGCCTACCTGCTCACCGGGGACGTGCACGCCGCCGAGGACCTGACCCAGACGGCGCTCGCCAAGGTGTACCTCGCCTGGGACCGCGTCTCCGCGGCCGAGTCGGTCGACGCCTACGCCCGCAAGATCCTGATGAACGAGCACACCTCGTCCTGGCGCCGCCTCTGGCGCCACCGCGAGGTCGTCAGCGACACCAGCAGGCACGACGTGCCGGTCGGCTCGAGCGAGTACGACGGCGTCAGCGACGCGCTCTGGGCGGCCGTGCGCAGCCTGCCCGAGCGGCAGCGCGCAGTGGTCGTCCTGCGCTACTACGAACAGCTCTCCGAGAAGGAGACCGCCGAGGCCCTCGGCGTCTCCCCCGGGACCGTGAAGTCCCAGTCCAGCCGCGCGCTGGACACCCTGCGCTCCCGCCTCGGTGAGCGCACCGACCTCGCCGGATGGGAGGCCCACTCATGAACCCGGCAAAGATCACCCAGTCCCTCAACCGCGAGGCCGATCGCGTCGCCGGCCCCGGCCTCGACGTCGACCAGGTCATCGCCCGCGCCGGCCAGATCCGCCGCAGCCGACGCACGCGCGCCTCGGCAGTGATCGGCGCGGTCGTGGTTGCCGTAGCGGTCCCGCTCGGGATCACGGCACTCGACGCCGGCGGCTCGCCGAGCCCCGCGCCCGCTCCGGCGACGCAGGGGCCCAGCCCGAGCTCGGCCGCTCCGAGCCCGAAGCCCCCGTCGCTCACGAGCATCCCGCTCGGACCGCGGCCCGCGCACTCCTACGTCGTCATGGGCGTGCTGCACGACGCCGACGGCACCACGCACCGGCTGCCGGCCGGTCTGGGGAACAGGCTCGCCGACATCACGCCGTACCTCGGCGGCTACCTGACCTCCAACGCCGAGACCAGCACGGTCACCCTGTACGACGGCGCCGGCAAGGTGACGAAGTCCGGGACGGGCGCCTCGGGTTTCGTGACCACCTCGGACGGGGTGGAGACGGCGTACGTCATGGACGGCAAGCTCTACTCCAACCCGGGCTCGGGGATGGCGAGCGGGGACGGCCTCGTCGGTCCCGTGCCGGCCGGCACGCAGCTGATCGGGTACCTCTCCGGTGGCGTGCTGTACGAGACCGGCGCACACACCCCGAGCGGGGGACCCGAGCTCGCGCTCAGCGGTGGCGGCAGCCTGGGGCACGACCTGGACAGCCTGACCTACGTCAACACGACGTACGACGCGGACGACCTGGTCTCCGGGATCATCGATCCCCAGGGCAACGGCACCGGTGTGGGCGCCGTCATCTCGGTGCGCAGCCACAAGACCCTGTGGACCAGCTCCGAGTGGGACCCGACCGCGTTCAGCTACGACGGGAAGTACGTCGCTGCGACGAGGCTGGGCACCTCGGACTCGGGCCAGGTCGCGATCCTCGATGCCGCGACGGGCCACGTGCTCGCGACCAAGGACCTGGGCAGCATGGGGTTCGCCACCGCCGGCGACGTCGCCTTCGACGACAACGGCAACGTGCTCCTCGTCGCCCAGCAGGAGCCCGACGGCAAGATGGCCATCCTCCGGCTCTCCCCCGAGGGCAGGCTCGACCGCGCCACCGCGTTGGCCGGCGGACTGCAGACCGACAGCGAGACGCCGCTGGTCATCCCCGCCGGGCCGCAGTGAGACCCGGCCGGAAGAGCGGCGGCAGGAAGCGCAGCATCAGCGCGGACCAGGTGAGGTGGGTGATCACCGGAGCCTGGATCCCGCCGCTGCGCTTGCGCTGCCAGCCGAAGAGCGTGCCCATCACCCCGGCGGCGAGCACGAGGGCCGGGTTGCGGGTCGCCGCGGTGCCCGCCGCGTAGGCGATCGTCGAGGTCAGCACCGGACGGTCACCCGCCGCGTCGTAGACGGCGCCGCGGAAGAACACCTCCTCCCCCACCCCGTTCGCCAGCGTGGTGGCCAGCACGAGTCGGTCGTCACCGCCGTGGGCATAGCTCAGCGCGTTGCCGACCGCAGCGCCGAGCACGGGGATCCGCCGGGAGACCAGCGCTGCGGCGTAGAACGCGCCGAACGCGGCGGCTCCGACCGCCGCCGGCTCCAGGACGCCCCGGCCTCGGGTCGGTCGTCCGGCGGCGAGTCCGCCGAGGCTCCACACCCCGGCCACGGAGGCGGTCTCGGCGTAGAACTCGGCCGACCCGGGCCGTGAGGACAGGGATCGTCCGAGCAGGGCGGTGCCCAGGACGCCGGTGAGGGCGACGGAGCGACGGCTCACCGCATGCCCCGCCGTTCCTCGAGGGCGTGCCGCACGGCGTCGTCGTACGAGGTCAGCTCGAAGGGCACCACCGCGCGGATCGACTCCTCGCGCACGACCACCTCGTTGACCATCGAGTCGACCAGGGTGCGCCCGGTCCGGGTGTCGACATCGGTGACCAGTGCGAGCCAGCGCGAGGAGAGGCCGGGGCTGAGCAGCGGCACCGGGACGATCGGCAGGCGCTGACCCTTGAGCAGGGCGACCCGGGTGAGCATCTCGCGGTACTCCAGCACCTCGGGTCCGCCGATCTCGAAGACGCGGCCGAGCGCATCGGGATTCTCGAGCACACCGACGAGGTAGCGGACCACGTCGTCGATCGCGATCGGCTGGGTCCGCGTGCGCACCCAGCGCGGCGTGATCATCGCGGGCAGGTGCTCGACGAGCTGGCGGGTGATCTCCCAGGAGATCCCGCCGTGACCGATCACGATGCCCGCGCGCAGCACGGTGACCGGGACGCCGCCGGCACCGAGGAGTCCCTCGACCTCGCGGCGGCTGCGGAGGTGGGCGGAGAGGTCGTCGCCCTCGTCGCCGAGGCCTCCGAGGTAGATCAGCTGCCGCAGCCCGGCCTCGCCCGCGGCCCGGCCGAAGGCCTTCGCGGCAGCCGCGTCGCGCTCGGCGAAGTCCTCGGTGCCCAGCGAGTGCACCAGGTAGTACGCCGCTCCGGAACCCGCCAGGGCCTGCTCGAGGCTGTCCGCGTCAGCGACGTCTCCGCGCACGGCGGTGCCGGGTCCGTGGTGGTCCTCGGGGAGCCGGGTCATCACGCGTACGTCGTGACCGGCCTCGTCGAGCGCCGCGACGAGGTGGTGGCCGACGAAGCCGGTGCCGCCGGCGACAAGTATCTGCATGCGCCCTGTGTACCCGCGACGTCTAGCTGAGAACCACGTCGACCGGCATCGAGGAGTCGGCCGGCAGGTCCAGCGGACTCGGGGTCCGCCCGCGGGCGACCATCTCCGAGCCCAGGGCGGCGACCATCGCGCCGTTGTCGGTGCACAGCCCCGGGCGCGGCACCCGCACCCGGATGCCGTGCTTGGCGGCGCGCTCCTCGGCCAGCACGCGCAGCCGCGAGTTCGCCGCGACGCCACCGCCGATCAGGATGTCCTCGATCCCCTCGTGCGCGGCGGCGTCGATCGCCTTGCGGGTCAGCACGTCGACCACGGCCTCCTGGAAGGCGGCGGCGACGTCGGCGACCGGTACCGGCTCGCCGCTCGCCTCGCGCGCCTCGACCCAGCGGGCGACGGCGGTCTTGAGACCGGAGAAGGAGAAGTCGAAGCGGTGCCGCTCGAGGTCGCGCCGCGAGGTCAGCCCGCGCGGGAAGTCGATCGCCACCGTGCTGCCCTCACGCGCCGCCCGGTCGATGTGCGGACCGCCGGGGAACGGCAGGCCGAGCAGCCGGGCGACCTTGTCGAAGGCCTCGCCCGCGGCGTCGTCGATGGTCGCGCCCAGCGGCGTGACCGAGGAGGTGACGTCGTCCACGCGCAGCAGCGAGGAGTGCCCGCCGGAGACCAGGAGCGCCAGGCACGGGTCGGGAAGCGGACCGTGCTCGAGCTGGTCGACAGCCACGTGGGAAGCCAGGTGGTTGACCCCGTAGAGCGGCTTCTCGAGCGCGATCGCCAGCGCCTTCGCGGCCGCGACCCCGACGAGCAGGGCACCCGCGAGCCCCGGACCCGAGGTGACCGCGATCGCGTCGACGTCGCCCAGGACGATGCCCGCGGTCTCGCAGGCACGTTCCAGGGTCGGGACCATCGCCTCGAGGTGCGCGCGCGAGGCGACCTCGGGCACGACCCCGCCGAAGCGCGCGTGCTCCTCGACCGAGGAGGCCACCGCGTCGGCGAGCAGGGTGTGCCCGCGCACGATCCCGATGCCCGTCTCGTCGCAGGAGGTCTCGATGCCCAGGACCAGCGGCTCGCTGCTCATGCCCGTCCTCCGCACCCGGCGATCAGGGGCAACCGCATCACCACGGCATCGGCGCCGTCGCGGTAGTACCGCTGCCGGCGGTCGATCTCCACGAAGTCCCGTGCGGCGTAGAACGAGATCGCGCCACGGTTGTCCGCGCGCACCTCGAGCAGCATCCGGTCCGCGCCCGTGCTCGGTGCGTGCGCGACGACCGCGGCGAGGAGGGCGGAGGCGAACCCGCGTCGACGGGCGCTCTCGGCGACACCGATCCTCTGGAGCTCGGCGATGTCGCCGGCGTAGGAGGCCACCGCGTAGCCGACCGGCTCTCCGTCGTCCTCGGCCACCAGGTACTGGATCGTGGGCAGGTCACCGGCCACACCGTCATGCACGAGTGCCTCGCTCCAGGCATCGACGCCCTGGCAGCTCGCCTCCAGCCCGGCGATCGCGCTCGCATCGGCGGGGGTCGCGAGCCGGATCACGTCGTCACCTTCTTCGGGGCGTGCGCGACCACGGCGTCCGGCCGGCGCAGGTAGAGCGGATCGGGGTCGAGCAGCTCGAAGCGCTCGCGGACCACCACGTCGCACAGCACCGCCGCGTCAGGGTGCTCGGGGCCGGCGGCGTTCGGGAAGTCCTCGGGGTAGAGCAGCCCGCCGCGCCCGATCACGAGGCGGTCGGTGGCGACCTCCGCCGGCTTGACGACCTCGGGGCCAAAGACCCGCTGGCGGCTCGCGTAGGAGGCCAGGTAGACCTCCTTGCGCCGTGCGTCGGTGGCGATCAGGAAGTCGTCGTGGCCGGCGTCCATCGCCTCGGCGGCGAGGACGTCGAGGGTGCACACGCCGTACACGGGGATGCCGAGGGCGAGCGCCATGGTGCGCGCGGTGACCAGCCCGACGCGCAGGCCGGTGAACGGACCAGGGCCGACGCCCACCGCGATCGCGGTCACGTCGCGGCTGGTCGCGCCGGCGGTGGCGAGCACCTCGGCGATGCCGGGCGCGAGCATCTCGCCGTGCCGCATCGCCTCGGAGGAGGAGAACTCGGCGACCACCCGCTCACCGTCGTGCAGGGCGACGGTGACGTGCGGGGTGGCGGTGTCGAAGGCGAGCAGCACGGGTCGAGGTTACGCGAGGCCGTGGAGGTCGACGCCGGCCCACCGCGGGCCGACCGGGGTGATCCGGAGCGTGCGTACGTCGTCCTCGGCCCGGGTCAGCGCGAGCTCGAGCCGATCGGCGGCGAGCGCCTCGGCCAGGCCCGAGCCCCACTCGACGACGGTGACCGCGGTGTCCAGGTCGGTGTCGAGGTCCAGGTCGTCGAGCTCGGCACCACCCGATCCGCTGGCGCCGAGCCGGTAGGCGTCCACGTGCACCAACCCTGGTCCGTCGCCCAGCGAGGGGTGCACCCGGGAGATCACGAACGTCGGAGAGGTGACCGCACCCCGCACGCCCAGACCTTCGCCGAGGCCCTGGGTGAAAGTGGTCTTCCCGGCACCGAGGTCACCGGTGAGGATGAGCAGGTCCCCGGCACGCAGGAGCGCGCCGAGCCGGCGGCCGACCTCCTGGGTGTCCTCGGGTGCCGGCAGGGTGAAGGTCAGGGGAAGCATGCGCTGCAGGTGCAGCCGGGGACCGTCGCGGTCGACCTCGACGTACCCGTGGCGCTCCCAGAACCGCACGGTCACGGGCAGCTCGGTCCGCGCCTCGAGGACCAGTCCGGTCTTCCCGCGCTCAGCGGCGACAGCCTCGGCGCGCAGCGCGAGCAGGCTGGCGACGCCGTGCTGACGGGCCTCGGCCAGCACCCCGACCCGGCGCAGGCCGAGCAGAGGCCCGGCGTCGTCGAAGAGCAGCGCCCCGACGGGCTCACCGTCGTGGATCGCGAGCAGGCCGCCGTGCTTGCCGAGTGCCGTGGCGACCGACTCCTCGGTCTCCTCCAGCGCCGTGGCCGGCGGGTCGAGCACCGGGCGTCCGGCGAACGCGCCGTGGATCACGCCGACGACCTCGGCGGCGCGCTCGGCGCCGACCTCGCTGATGCTCGTCACACCAGCGTCCCGTCGTCGTCGACCCACCGCCGCTCGGCGCGCCCGGCATTGCCGCCGATCCGGGTGACGATCTCGTAGGAGATGGTCCCGCACGCCTCGGCCCAGTCCTGGGCGGTCGGCTCACCGCCGGTGCCCGGCCCGAAGAGCACGATCTCGTCACCCGCGACCGTGCCGCGCGGGGCCTCGACGACGAACTGGTCCATGCAGACGCGCCCGAGGACCTTGCTCCGCAGACCGCGCACCTGGACGGGCGCGACCGAGGAGCCGTGCCGCGGGATGCCGTCGCCGTAGCCGAGCGGGACAAGCGCGACCCTCATCGGGCGCTCGGCGGTGTAGGTGTGGCCGTAGGAGACGCCGTCACCGGCCTGGATGTCCTTGGTCAGCGCCGCGCGCGCCCGCACCGTCATCGCCGGGACCAGGCCGAGCTCCTCGGCGCCAACGACCGCAGGCGCCGGGGAGAACCCGTACGCCGCGATGCCGATCCGGACCAGGTCGTACCAGGAGTCCGGGCGCAGCAGCGCCGCCGCCGAGTTCGCCAGGTGCCGCACCTCCGGCTCGAGCCCGGCCTCCTGCGCGACCTCGAGCGCGGCCGCGAAGACGGCCTCCTGCTCGTCGTTCGCGGGATGGCTCGGTTCGTCGGAGCACGCGAGGTGCGACCAGATGCCGGCCACGACGACGTGCCCGGACTCCTCGGCCTGACGCGCCGCGGTGACCAGGCTCTGCCACTGCGAGACCGGCGCGCCGCCGCGGGAGAGTCCGGTGTCGACCTTGAGGTGCACGCGCGCCTTGGTCCCGACCGCCTTGGCACCCGCGACGATCTCCTCGAGCTGCGCGAGCGAGTACGCCGTCACGTCGACGTCGGCCTCGATCAGCGGGCCGTAGTCCTCGCCGGGCATCGAGAGCCAGGTCAGGATCCGGCCGGTGTCGCCGTCACCGCGCAGGTCCAGCGCCTCGTCGCGGTCGGCCACGCCGAGCCAGGTGGCACCGCCGGCACGGGCTGCGCGGGCACTGCCGAAGAGGCCGTGGCCGTAGCCGTCGGCCTTCACGACCACCATCACGGCCGGTCCGTCGGAGTGGGCGGCAACGGCCTCGCAGAGCTGCTCGACGTTGCGCTTGAGGGCACTGAGGTCGACGACGATCTCGGCGCGGCGGTAGTCATCGGTCGCACTCATGGTGCGCCCATCCTCCCATCACGCACGCGCGAGCAGCGCGGAGACCACCGGGCCGACCGCGTCGGCCACCGCCTCCGGCGTCACGGGCCCGCCCTCTCCGGCCAGCACCGCCGCAGCGCCGTGCAACCAGGAGCCGACCGACGCGGCGTCGAACGGGTCGAGGCCGGCCGCCAGCAGCGAGCCGATCACCCCGGCGAGCACGTCGCCGGCGCCGGCGACCGCGAGCCACGGCAGGCCGCTGGTGGTCACCCGCACCCGCCCGTCCGGGTGGGCCACCAGGCTGTGCCGGCCCTTGAGGAGGACGACGCAGCCGTAGCGTGCGGCCGCGAGCCGGGCGTGCTCGAGCTGGCGTGCCTCGACCTCGGCACGCTCGACGCCGAGCATCGCGGCCAGCTCGCCGGCGTGCGGGGTCAGCACGAGGTCGGAACGGCCCGGCTCGAGGTGTCCGAGCGCATCGGCGTCGACGACCACGGGGACCTCGTCGGCCAGGGCGGCCTCCAGGGCTCGTGCCGCCTCGTCGTCACCCCCCGGCCCGACCACCCAGGCCTGGACGCGGCCCTCGCCCGCGACGACGCCGGGGTGCCGGTGGCGCACCGCGTCGGCCACCGGTCCGACGTACCGGACCATGCCGGCCAGGCCGCAGGAGGCGCCGGAGGTGCAGAGCACCGCGGCGCCCGGGTAGGCGGTCGAGCCGCCGCGGACCCCGACGACCCCGCGGGTGTACTTCTGCGCATCGCCGCCGGGGACCGGAAGGAGCGCGGTGACGTCGTCGGCCTGGAGGGCCTCGATCGGCGCAGCCGGGAGGTCGAGCCCGAGGTCGACCAGGGCGACCACCCCGCACGCCTGGGCAGCGGGATCGACGAGGTGGCACGGCTTGAGGGTGCCGAAGGTGACCGTCACGTCGGCGCGCACGTGCGGTCCGTCGAGCTCGCCCGTGCCGACCGCGACCCCGGACGGTACGTCGACCGCGACCACGGGGACGTCCGGGAAGAGACCGATCGCCTGCTCCGCACCGGCACGCAGCCCGGGCCGCCCACCGATCCCGACGATGCCGTCGACCACGACGTCCGGGCGGGTGGCTCCGCGGGGCTCCACCACGCGGCCGTGCTGCTGCCGCAAGGCCGCCAACCCGGCGTCGTGCACGTGCTCGGAGAGCAGGACCGCCTCGACCACGGCGCCGCGGCGCGCGAGCATCGCACCGGCGTACAAGGCGTCGCCGCCGTTGTCGCCGGAGCCGACGAGCAGCAGCACCCGGCGGCCGTAGACACCGCCCAGCAGGTCGGCGGTCGCGACGGCCAGCCCGGCCGCAGCCCGCTGCATCAGTGCGCCCTGGGGGGACGAGGCGAGCACCTTGCTCTCGGCCTCCCGGACCTGGTCAACGGTGTGTGCCGCGCGCATCCCCCCAGTAAACCGGGTTGTGTGCCGCAGGACGCGCTGTAGCGCGTCCAGGCACACAAGAGGTGGTTGTGGAGAGAGAAAGCGAGACGCCCTGCATTCCGGCGACGATCTGCGGATGACGGACTGGGAACACGTGGCTGCTGAGCAGCGGGGCATGATCGCCCGACGGCAGCTCAACGAGCTGGGGATCGATGCTGACCGCGTCCGGAACCAGCTCGCAGCTCGTCGATGGGTCGCACGCACGAGCACCGTGGTGAGCACGTTCAGCGGTGAGCTCAGCTGGAGCGACCGCGTTTGGATGGCCGTGCTGCACGCGGGTGGCGACGCGATGGCCGGCGGCCTGACAGCGCTGGAGCTGCACGGGTTGAACAGCTGGCACCGGGACGAGGTCACCGTCCTGGTGGACGACGAGCTCTCGCTCGATCCCGTACCAGGCGTGGTGTTCTTCCGTACGCGACGACCACTCGGACCTATGAAGGCTCCCGGGGCCCTGCCGATTGCCGGAGTCGAGGTGGCAGCGCTCCTGTTCGCCGCCTACGACCGATCACCACGTACGGCGCAGGGAGTACTCGCCGCCGTCGTTCAGCAGGGACTCTCCACCGCGACGCGACTCGAGGCACAGCTGGCGACCATGCGGCCGCTGAGACGCGCACCTCTGTTCCGAGGTGTCCTCTCCGAGATCGCCGGCGGGGCCGACTCCTTGGCCGAGCTCGACATCGCCCGGTTGTGCCGTCGAGCCGGCTTGGCGCGACCAAGGCGTCAGGTGCGACGGCGCGACGCGACTGGGAGGATTCGTTTCACAGACTGCGAGTGGACGTTGCCGTCGGGCCGCACGCTGGTGCTCGAGATCGACGGGTCGTTCCACATGGACGTGCTGTCGTGGGAAGACGACCTGGCACGCCAGCGCGATCTCTCCGCCGACGGTCGCACGATCATCCGGTGCACGGCCCGAGAGCTGCGCGAGGAGCCCGGCAGCATCGTCGCTGCCCTCAAAAGACACGGGTTGTGTGCCTGAGGACGCGGCATAGCGCGTCCTGCGGCACACAACGCGCTAGTCGAGGGTGAGGAAGGCGATCGCCACGCCACCGTCGTGGGACAGGGAGAGATGCACCCGGGTCACGCCCAGCTCGTCGGCGCGGGCGCGGACGGTGCCCCGGAGCTCCATCGTGGGCTGACCCGAGACAAGCGGGACCACCTCGGCGTCGTGCCACTCCAGCGTGTCGGGCGCGCCGAGTGCCTTGGCCAGCGCCTCCTTGGCCGCGAACCGGGCCGCGAGGGACTCCAGCGGGAGCTCCGCCTCGGCGGGAGTGAACAGCTTGGCGCGCAGCGCCGGGGTGCGCTCGAGGCTGGCGGAGAAGCGCGCGATGTCCACCACGTCGACCCCGACGCCGATCGTCATAGGGTCACTCGACCGTGACGGACTTGGCCAGGTTGCGCGGCTGGTCGACGTCGTGGCCCATCAGCGTGGCCAGCTCGCAGCTGAAGAGCTGCATCGGGATCGTCGCGACCAGGGGCTGCAGCAGCGTGGGCACGGTGGGCAGCGGGATCATGATGTCGGCGTACGGCGTGACCTCGTCGTCGCCGTCCTCGGCCAGCACGATGGTCAGGGCGCCGCGCGCGCGGATCTCCTGGATCGCGCTGATCATCTTGTCGTGCAGCTGGTCGCGTCCCCGCGGCGGCACGATGCAGAAGACCGGCAGGCCCGCCTCGATCAGGGCGATCGGGCCGTGCTTGAGCTCACCGGCCGCGAAGCCCTCGGCGTGGATGTAGGCCAGCTCCTTGAGCTTCAGCGCGCCCTCGAGCGCGACCGGGAAGCCGGCGTGCCGGCCCAGGAAGAGCACCGAGCGGGTCCCCAGGAAGCGCTCGGCGAGGGCGTAGATCGAGTCGGCGTCGTCGAGCACGCGCTGCACGTGCCCGGGCATCTGCTCGAGCTCGCGGACCACGGCGCCGATCTCGTCGCCGTACTTCGTCCCGCGCACCTGCGCCAGGTAGAGGCCGAGCAGGTAGCAGGCGACGAGCTGGGTGGAGAAGCCCTTGGTCGAGGCGACCCCGATCTCCGGACCGGCGTGGGTGTAGATCACCGCGTCGGACTCGCGCGGGATCGTCGAGCCGTTGGTGTTGCAGATCGCGAGCACCTTCGCCTTCTGCTTGACCGCGTGCCGGATCGCCATCAGGGTGTCGGCGGTCTCACCGGACTGGCTGATCGCGACCACGAGCGTGTTGCGGGTCAGGATCGGGTCGCGGTAGCGGAACTCGTGCGCGAGCTCGACCTCGCACGGGATCCGGGTCCAGTGCTCGATCGCGTACTTGGCGACCATGCCCGCGTAGTTCGCGGTACCGCAGCCGATGATGATGATCTTGTCGATCTCGCGCAGCTCGTCGTCGCTGATCCGCACCTCGTCGAGCTGCAGCTGGCCGGCCTCGTCGTGGCGACCGAGGAGCGCGTCGCCGATCGCCCGCGGCTGCTCGAAGATCTCCTTGCGCATGAACCAGTCGTAGCCGTCCTTCTCGGCGGCGGCGAGGTCCCAGTCGACGTGGTAGCGACGGCCCTCGGCGGCGTTGCCGTGGAAGTCGGTGACCCAGACGCCCTCGCGGGTGATCGTGACGACCTGGTCCTGGCCGAGCTCGAGGGCCTCGCGGGTGTGCTCGATGAACGCGGCCACGTCGGAGCCGATGAAGTTCTCGCCCTCACCGATCCCGACGACCAGGGGCGAGTTGCGCCGCGCGGCGACGACCCGGCTCGGGTCCTCGGCGTCGACGGCGACCAGGGTGAACGCGCCCTCCAGGCGGCGGCACACGGCCTGCATCGCGGCGGTCAGGTCCGCGCCGGCGACGACCTCGTTCTCGATCAGGTGCGCGGCCACCTCGGTGTCGGTCTCCGAGAGCAGGTCGTGCCCGGCGCGCTCGAGCTCGTCGCGCAGCTTCGCGAAGTTCTCCAAGATGCCGTTGTGCACGACCGCGACCCGGCGGGCGGCGCCGAGGTGCGGGTGGGCGTTGACGTCGTTGGGCGCGCCGTGGGTGGCCCAGCGGGTGTGGCCGATGCCGGTGGTCGCCGCGGGCAGCGGTGCGTCGGCGATCGCCTTCTCCAGGTTGGCCAGCTTGCCGGCCTTCTTGTCCGAGGCGATGGCGCCCGGACCGGAGTCCGGGACCGTGACCAGGGCGATGCCCGCGGAGTCGTAGCCGCGGTACTCCAGGCGCCGCAATCCTTCGATCACGACGTCCTGGGCCTGCTGCTCACCTACGTATCCCACGATGCCGCACATGGGCCTCAGTCTAGGTGCAGTGCGGACCCGGCCCCTGCGCCCGAACGCGGGGACTGAAAGAATCATCACCATGGCAGGAGGCAACCACGCCGGCGAGGCCTCGCCGTACGTCGAGTTCGACCGGGCCGCGTGGGCCGAGCTGGGCGCTCACACCGACCAGCCGCTCACCGAGATCGAGGTCGAACGGGTCCGCGGCCTCGGCGACCAGCTCGACCTCGACGAGGTCCAGCAGGTCTACCTGCCGCTCTCCCGCCTGCTCAGCCTGTACGTCGAGTCGGCCGGCGACCTGCACCGCGCCCAGGAGGACTTCCTGGACCGACCGACTCCCCCGCGCACGCCGTTCGTGATCGGCCTGGCCGGCTCGGTGGCGGTCGGGAAGTCCACCACCGCGCGCGTGCTCCAGCAGATGCTCGCCCACTGGCCCGCGCACCCGAAGGTCGCGCTGGTGACCACCGACGGGTTCCTCTACCCCAACGCCGAGCTCGAGCGCCGAGGCATCCTGCACCGCAAGGGCTTCCCGGAGTCCTACGACCGCAAGGCGCTGCTCAAGTTCGTCATCGACATCAAGTCCGGCCGCGACGAGGTCGAGGCCCCGGTCTACTCCCACCTCGTCTACGACCGGACCGAGGAGAAGGTCGTGGTCTCGCGCCCCGACATCGTGATCGTCGAGGGGCTCAACGTCCTGCAACCGGCTCAGGTCCGCGAGGACGGCCGCACCGGCCTGGCGGTCAGCGACTTCTTCGACTTCACGATCTACGTCGACGCGGCCACCAACGACATCAAGCAGTGGTACACCGAGCGCTTCCTGCGGTTGCGCGAGACCTCGTTCCGCGACCCGCAGTCCTACTTCGCCAAGTACGCAGCGCTCTCCCACGACGAGTCGGTCGCCGAGGCGGCCCGGATCTGGGACGAGATCAACGGACCCAACCTGTCCCAGAACGTCGCCCCGAGCCGCTCGCGCGCGACGCTGGTGCTGCGCAAGGGCGGAGACCACTCCGTGAGCTGGATCCGGCTGAGGAAGCTGTGAGCACCCCCGGCACCCCCGACATCCCGCCGAACCGCTGGGAGACCGGGCCCAAGGGCACCTACGCCGAGCGCTTCGCCTCCCTGATCGCCGAGGGGCAGGACGTGGACGGCGAGGCGCGGCTGGCCGACGTGCTCGTCGCCCGTGGTGCGCGCATCCTGGACGCGGGCAGCGGCATGGGCCGCGTCGGCGCGGCTCTGCTGGCACGTGGCCACGACGTCACCGCGGTGGAGAAGGATCCCGAGCTGGTCGCCGAGAGCCGGCGGCGCTACCCCGCGCTGCCGGTCCTCGAGTCCGACCTGCTGGCCCTGCCCGACCTCCACCTCGGCGGGCCCTTCGACCTGGTGGTGCTGGTCGGCAACGTGATGGTGCTGCTCGCGCCGGAGACCGAGCAGCGGCTGCTGGCCGCGGTGCGCGACCGGCTCGCGCCCGGCGGCCGGGTGCTGGTCGGCTTCCACCCGCAGGACGGTCCGACCAGTGCGCGTCCCTACCCGTTCGAGGAGTTCGCCGCCGACGCCGCAGCCGTCGGCCTGCGGGTGCTGCACCGCTTCGGCACCTACGAGCTCGGCGAGCACAGCGACGCGTACGTCGTCGCCGTGCTCGCCTCCGCCTGAGCCCGCACGGCTCAGGCGTGCACCGCCTGGCGCTTGGCGCCGGCAGACAGCGCCGAACCCAGGGTCTGCTGGAGACGCTCCGAGCCGACCGCGCGCACGAGGTCGAAGGCGCGTGCCTGGAGCACGACGACCACGGGGTCGGAGAGGTCGTCGAAGCCGAGGTGGTGGTGCGGCGGCCACCAGTGCGGGTAGCGCGTCCCGCACCGCTCCCAGTCGTCGATGGCCTCGAGCGCAGCGACCCGCTGCTCGGGGGTGGCGGCCTGCGGCTCCGCGTGGCCGGCGGCGTGCGCGGCCTCGACCAGCGTGCGGGTGACCTGGCTGCCGGCAACGCGGCCGATGTTCTCGATCACCGTCGAGGCGATCAGCGCGTCGATCTCGTGGACGTAGCGGGCGCGGATGAGCAGCTGCCACGGTACGTAGGCGGGCATGTCTTCGATCGTGTAGGTCATGGGGGACTCCTTCGTCGCGCCCGACCCGGTGCCGGGCATCACTCCCCCATGAGCGGCGACGTCGCGCGGTGATACCTCGCGCCGTCGCAAAACTTCCTAGCGACCGGTCGCGCCGTCGATCAGCTCGCGCAGGATGTCGGCATGCCCGGCGTGCCGGGCCGTCTCGCTGGTCATGTGGGCGAGCACCCAGCGCAGCGACCGCGGACCTCCGCCGATCGGGACCACGGCCGGGGCGCCGGGGTCACCGACGGCGCGGATATTCGCGTCCGCCTCGGCGATCGCAGCCCGGTAGTCGTCCACGACCTCGGCCGCGGAACGGTCGGGGTCCACGACCATGCTGAAGTCCACGTCGGCGTACCGGTCATCGCCCACCAGGTGGTACCCGAACCAGTAGCGCTCGCCGTCCGCGGAGTGCTGGACCAGGCCCAGGAGCGTGGTGTCGGAGACGACCAGTCGCCGCCGGACCTGCTCCTGGTCGAGGCCGTCGAGCTTCTTCAGCAAGCACGCTCGTGCGAAGGAGAGGAAGGCGAGCGCGGTGTCGAGCTCGCCGTCGTCGTTGCCGGGGACGGATTCACGCTGGGTCTCGAGCATGCCCTCAACGCTACGTCGAGAGCCGCCAGCACGCCTCGAGCGAGCAGTCCGGGTACGACGAATGCGTGGCGGCGCAGCCAGCCCGAGGTCGGTGCAGGGTCCATGCCCGGCAAGACACCGAGCGGAGGTCCCGGTCACGCGACCCGGCCTACCGGTCGTCGGTGAACCGTGCTGCCCGGCCCTCCTTGCGGGCCCGGGTCGCCTCCTCGAAGTTGCCCGTCAGGATGCGCAGGTAGAGCTGACCGAGGCCCTCGGCGGACATGTGGCCCTCCAGCGACGAGGCGTCCAGGCCGTTGATCAGGGTGCGCTTGGTCAGCTCGACGCCGGGCTGGGAGAAGCCCGCGATGCGCTGGCCGATCTCCACGGCCCGGGCGACCACGTCCTCGACGACCTCGCTGACCAGACCGATGCGCCCGGCCTCCTCGGCGCCGACGTCGCGACCGGTCAGCATGATCTCGGCCGCGCGCGAGGAGCCGATCGCCCGCGGCAGCAGGTAGGAGAGGCCGAGCTCGCTGGCGGTCAGGCCGTTGTTGATGCCGGCCGCCCGGAAGTACGCCGACGGGGCGGCGACCCGGATGTCGCAGGCCAGGCTCAAGCACAGCCCGCCCCCGATCGCGGCGCCGTTGATCGCTGCGATCACCGGCTGGTGCAGGCGTCGCAGTGTGAGGGTGATGTCCTCGAGCATCTCCATCGAGCGCAGTGCGTACGTCGGCCGGGTCAGCCCCTCGACGTACGGGGGCGTGCCGGCGGATTCCTGGTCCGCGCCGGAGCAGAACCCGCGACCGGCTCCGGTGATCACGACCGCCCGGACGTTGTTGTCGTGGCCGATCTCGACGAGCTGGTCGCGGAACGGCACCATCACGTCGAACGCCATCGCGTTCATCCGCTCGGGGCGGTTCAGGGTCACCACGGCGACCTCGGGGACGGGGCGGTCGACCAGGACGAAGTTCACGTCGCGAACCTAGCGGCCGCGGCGATCAGGTGGCGAGACCCTCGACGATCGCGACCAGGGCACTCTCGGCGTCCTGGCGCGCCGCGGCACGGTCCTCGGCCCGGGCGACGGCCAGCGCGGACTCGGTCAGCGCACCGAGCAGGGCGTTCGCGAGCTGGGCGGTCGGCAGGGCCTTGACCTGACCGGCGGCCACCGCGGCGTCGAGCCCGGCCTGGATCAGGCCGAGCCCGTGGGCGGCCTCGATCTCGTGCCAGCGTCGCCAGCCGAGCACGGTCGGCGCGTCGACGAGCGCGATCTGCTGGACATCGGCCTCCAGGCTCAGGTCCAGGAAGCGGGTCACCCCTGACCGCAGCGCAGCGAGCGCGTCGCCGGAGAGGAAGTCGTCGAGCGGGAAGTTCGCGACCAGCTCTTCCTCGATCTGCAGGAAGACGGCCTCGAACAAGCCGGCCTTGCCGTCGAAGTGGTGGTAGAGCGCACCGCGGCTGACCCCGGCCGCGGTGACGACCTGCTCGGCCGCGACGGCGTCGTACCCGTGCTCGGCGAAGAGCGCACGGCCCGCGGCCAGCAGCGCGGCACGCGTCGAGGCGCGCCGCTGCTCCTGGGTCATCCGCTGTGGCGTCACGCACAGATCTTGACATACATACAGTCTGTATATATATACATGTCGTATGGAACTTACAGCAGACCTTCCCGCCGGCCCGCTCCACTACCGCGTCTACGACGCGAGCAACGGCACCGGCGATCCGGTCGTCTTCGTGCACGGCTTCGCCGTCGACGGCCGGCTCTGGGAGGGCGTCGCGCTGCGGCTCGCGGCCCAGGGGCTGCGCTGCATCGTGCCGACCTGGCCCTTCGGGTCGCACCGCACGGCGATGAAGCCCGACGCCGACCTCGCTCCGCCGGCTGCCGCGATGATCGTGCGCGACTTCCTCGCCGCCCTGGACCTCCGCGAGGTGACCGTCGTCGGGAACGACTCCGGCGGCGCGGTGACCCAGATGCTCGTGACGACAGACCCGAGCCGGATCGCGCGGCTGGTGCTGACCAACTGCGACTCGTTCGAGAACTTCCCGCCCGGGATCTTCAAGCTGCTCGCCCGCGCCGCGCACGTCCCCGGTGCCGGGTTCGCCCTGGCGCAGGCGATGCGGTTCGAGCCGTTCATCCGGGCGCCCTTCGGCTACGGCGCGCTGACCGCGCACCGCCAGTCCATCGAGCTGCTGCGCAGCTTCCTCGAGCCGTTGGTCCACGACCGCGCCGTACGCCGGGACGCGATGAAGTTCTTCGGGGCCACCGACGCGCGCGACACCCTCGCCGCGGGGGCACTGCTGCCCGACCTCGCCCTGCCGGCGCTGCTGGTCTGGGGCGAGGACGACACCTTCTTCACGATCGCCGACGCCGAGCGCCTGCAGGCCGCGCTGGGGTGCGAGCTGGTGCGGGTGCCCGAGGCGAAGACCTTCGTCCCCCTCGACCAGCCGGAGGCCGTCGCCGGGGCGATCGCGAGCTGGCTCGCGCGCACGCCGGTCGTGTGAGGTGAAGCACGGAGAACGGATTGGTTTGGACACGTGTCCAGAACCTAGGATCAGACCATGTTTGCTGCCCTGGGTCGTTTCGTAACGCGCTTTCCGTGGTTGGTCGTCGCCGGCTGGATCGTGATGGCCGTCCTGGTCATCTCCTTCGCCCCCAAGCTGACGTCCACCTCGGACTCCTCCAGCTTCCTGCCGAAGCACTACGAGTCGATCCGGGCCGCGGACATCGAGTCCGCCGAGTTCCCGACCGCGACGCAGCCGGGCGCGATCATCGTGTTCGACAAGTCCGACGGCTCCGCGCTGACCGCAGCCGACTCCACCAAGATCCAGACCATCGCCTCCAGC
Source organism: Marmoricola sp. (assembly GCA_045806765.1). Taxonomy (GTDB): domain Bacteria; phylum Actinomycetota; class Actinomycetes; order Propionibacteriales; family Nocardioidaceae; genus Marmoricola. Next base: position 5,298 of record JBJMIO010000046.1, on the reverse strand, counting down.
CTGACCCCGAAGCTGGACAAGAAGGTCTTCGCCAACGTCGTCGCCCAGCCCAAGCCCTCGCCCAACAACAAGGTGCAGCTGGCCGTGGTCGGTCTCCGGGACAAGGCCACCGGGTTCGACGACGCCGGCATCAAGGCCGCCAAGTCCCTGCGCGCCGACCTCGAGCCGCTGGTCAAGGGCAGCGGTCTGCGCGCCCAGACGACCGGTACGGCGCCGCAGTCGCTGGACAACCAGGACTCGAGCCAGAAAACCATGCAGATCGTCGGCCTGGTCACCGTCCTGCTCATCGTCGTGCTGCTCGCCCTGATCTTCCGCAGCGTGATCATCTGCCTGATGCCGGTCGCCGTGGTCGGCCTGGTCTCGCAGATCGCGATCGGCCTGATCGCGTGGGCCAACAAGATCTTCGACCTCAAGGCCGACTCCTCGGTCGAGATCATCCTGATCGTCGTCCTCTTCGGCATCGGCACCGACTACATCCTGTTCCTGCTCTTCCGCTACCGCGAGGCGCTGCGCGCCGGGCAGGAGAACAAGGAGGCGATGCGGAGCGCGATCACACGGGCCGGTGAGGCGATCGCCTCGGCCGGTGGCGCGGTCATCGTCTCCTTCATGGCGCTGATCCTGAGTTCGCTGAGCATCTTCAAGTCGATCGGCCCTGCCCTGGCCATCGCCGTGGCCGTGACCCTGGTCGCCGCACTCACGCTGGTGCCCGCCGTCGTCACGCTGCTCGGCACCAAGCTGTTCTGGCCCTCGAAGAAGTGGGGCAAGGAGCCGGAGGGCGCGCGGTTCGCCGCGATCGGCGCCAGCCTCGGTCGCCGTCCCGGCACCTACGCCGTCGCGTCCGGACTGGCGCTCGCGGTGCTGGCGATCTTCGCGCTCGGGTTCAACCCGACGTTCGACTTCAACTCCAGCCTGCCCAAGAACGTGGAGTCCACCAAGGCGCTGAACGCGCTGCAGAAGGGCTTCCCCTCCGGCGCCACGGACCCGGCGAAGGTCGTGCTCTCCTCGACCGACGGCAAGCCGATCACCGCCGCCGAGTTCGCGACGTTCACCCAGGACTTCTCCACCGGCGCCAAGGGCTCCTACGCCACGGTGATCCCGGGAGCGGTCTCCCCCAGCGGCAAGGCCGGCGAGTTCGGCCTGGTGCTCAAGGACGACCCGGGCTCGGACGCCTCGATCAACGCGCTGCGGGGCCCCATCCGCACGGCCGCCCACCAGGCGGCGCCGGACGGCACGAGGGCGTACGTCGGCGGCATCACCTCGGTCTACGTCGACATGGACAAGGCCATGAAGCGCGACTACTCGGTCGTCTTCCCGGTCGCCGCCGCGATCATCATGCTGATCCTGGCGCTGCTCCTGCGCAGCCTGGTCGCACCGCTCTACCTGATGGTCTCGGTCGGCCTCGGCTTCGGCGCCACGCTGGGCGCCACGGTGATCCTGATCGAGCACATCAAGGGCGACTCGGGCCTGATCTTCCTGCTGCCGATCTACATCTACCTGTTCGTGGTGGCCCTGGGGACCGACTACAACATCTTGATGATCGCGCGACTACGGGAGGAGGCGCAGTCCGGCAAGGACTCCCGCAGCGCGGCCGCCGAGGCGGTCAAGCACGCGGGCCCGACGATCGCTGCCGCAGGCATGATCCTGGCCGGCACGTTCGCCTCGCTGATCCTCGGCGGGAACTCGCTGATCGTCTCGCTCGGCTTCGCGCTCTCGTTCGGCATCTTCGTGGCGTCGTTCGTGATGGCGATGTTCTTCACCCCGGCGCTGACCGCACTCATCGGGCACGCCGCCTGGTGGCCCGGTCACGGCGACGAGAGCGACGAGGACCACTTCGCCCGCACGGGCGAGCACTACGCGCACCACCACTGAGCACCACCGCTGAGCACCACGAACGCCCCGGTCCGCAGGACCGGGGCGTTCGTCGTGCCGAGATCTCTAGAGAGCCAGGCGCTCGCGGACCACGTCGGCGAGACGCTCTGCGACCGCCAGCGCCTGCTCGGCGGTGGTGGCCTCGACCATGACGCGGACCAGCGGCTCGGTGCCCGAGGGGCGCAGGAGCACCCGGCCGGACCCACCCAGCTCCGCCTCGGCCTCGGAGACCGCCGCGGCCAGGGCCTCATCAGCGTGGGTGCGGGCCTTGTCGACGTCGGGGACGTTGACCAGCACCTGGGGCAGGCGGGTCATCACCGCGGCCAGCTCGGCGGCCGTGGAGCCGGTGGCGGCCATCCGGTCGAGGACCTGGAGCGCGGTGAGGATGCCGTCACCGGTGGTGGCGTGCTCGCTCATGATCACGTGCCCGGACTGCTCGCCGCCCAGGGTGCGCCCCGACGCCTTCATGGCCTCGAGCACGTAGCGGTCGCCGACGGCCGTCTGCTCGACGTGGATGCCCGCGGCCGTCAGCGCCTGCACGAAGCCGAGGTTGGACATCACCGTGGCCACGACCGTGTCGTCGGCCAGCCGGCCCTGCTCACGCAGGGCGACCGCGAGGATCGCGAGGATCTGGTCGCCGTCGACCACGGTGCCCGCGGCATCGACGGCCAGGCACCGGTCGGCGTCGCCGTCGAGGGCGAAACCGACGTGCGCGCCGTGCTCGAGGACGGCGGCCTGGAGCACGTCGAGGTGCGTGGAGCCGCAGCCGGCGTTGATGTTCAGGCCGTCGGGCTCCGCGCAGATCGCGACGACCTCGGCACCGGCGGCACGCAGGGCCGCCGGTCCCGCGACCGACGCGGCCCCGTGGGCGCAGTCCAGGACGACCTTGATGCCCTCGAGACGGTTGCGCAGGGTGCTCGCGAGGTGGTCGACGTACTCCTCGATGGCGGTGGCGTGCGGGCGCACCCGGCCGACGTCACCACCGAGCGGGCGGTCCCACGGCTCCTCGAGGCGGGCCTCGATGGCCTCCTCGATCGCGTCGTCGAGCTTGACCCCACCGCGGGCGAGGAACTTGATGCCGTTGTCGGGCATCGCGTTGTGCGAGGCCGAGAGCATCACGCCGAGGTCGGCTCCCAGGGAGCCGGTCAGGAAAGCCACGCCCGGGGTCGGGATCTCGCCCAGGAGCAGGACGTCGACACCTGCCGAGGCGAGGCCGGCGACGACCGCGGCCTCCAGGAACTGCCCGGAGATGCGGGTGTCGCGGCCCACGACCGCGAACGGGCGGTGGCCGGAGAACGTCCCGCGCTCGGCGAGGACGTGGGCTGCTGAAACAGAGAGGTCCAGGGCCAGCTCAGCGGTGAGATCACCGTTGGCCAGACCCCGGACCCCGTCCGTGCCGAAGAGCTTCGCCATGCAGGCGAAACCTCAGCGCTTGCTGAACTGCGGCGCCTTGCGCGCCTTCTTGAGACCGGCCTTCTTGCGCTCGATGACGCGGGCGTCACGCGTGAGCAGCCCGGCCTTCTTCAGCGTCGGGCGGTTGGCCTCCACGTCGATCGAGTTCAGGCAGCGGGCCACGCCGAGGCGCAGCGCGCCGGCCTGGCCGGTGATGCCGCCACCGTGGATACGGGCGATCACGTCGAAGCGGCCCTCGAGCTGCAAGGTGCTGAACGGCTCGTTCACGACCTGCTGGTGCAGCTTGTTGGGGAAGTAGCTCTCCAGGGTGCGGCCGTTGACCGTCCACTGGCCGGTGCCAGGGACGATGCGGACGCGGGCGACGGCCTCCTTGCGGCGACCGGTGGCGCCGGCGGGCGCGATGGTCGCCGGGCGGGCCGGGGTCTCCAGGCTCGAGGAGCTCTCGGAGGAGTAGGCGACGCCCTCCTCGTTGACCTCGTAGGTCTCCTCGAAGTCCGCGGGGGCCTCGGTGGTCTCGTTCTCAGTCACGTTCTCAGTCACTTCTGATTCCTCAAGTCTCTTCTGCTACTGGGAGATCTGCGTGATCTCGAACGGCTTGGCCTGCTGGGCCGCGTGCGGGTGCTCGGGGCCGGAGTAGACCTTGAGCTTCTTCAGCATCTGGCGGCCGAGACGGTTCTTGGGGAGCATGCCCCAGACCGCGTTCTCGATGGCCTTGCGGGCGTCCTTCTCCAGCAGCTCGCCGATGGGGGTCTGGCTCAGACCGCCCGGGTAGCCGGAGTGGCGGTAGCTCATCTTCTTCGTGGCCTTGTTGCCCGAGAGGGAAACCTTGGACGCGTTGATGATGATGACGAAGTCGCCGGTGTCCATGTGGGGGGCGAAGATCGTCTTGTGCTTGCCGCGGATCAGGTTCGCGGCCTGGACCGCGAGTCGTCCGAGGACGACGTCGGTGGCGTCGATGACGTGCCACTCGCGCTGGATGTCAGCGGGCTTGGGGCTGTACGTACGCACGTGAAAGCCTTTACTTCCGTTCGTGGACCGCGTCGGGAGACCCCGGCGCGGCGGTGCAACCACGTCTTCTGACGAACACTGCCCGGCTTGTCCTCATCCGGGTCTGCACCCAGCCCCGTGCAGAGGCGTAGGCGCGGCAGAAGTCGCGACGCACAAGGTTACCGGCGTGTCGCGGCCCAGGTCAAAACGAGAGACGGGTTGGCGACCCTTGCGCGCGGGGGAATAGGTTTGGCCTGGGACAAGCGCACCCGGCACACCGGGCACGCGCCACGACCGAGGCGAAGGAGCCCTGGTGTCTGACGACAACAACACCCTGACCGTCCGCGACAACCGGACCGGCAAGGAGTACGAGATCCCGATCGCCGACGGCACCATCAAGGCCGCCGACCTGGGACAGATCCGGACCACCGAGGACGAGCCCGGGCTCGCGACGTACGACCCCGGGTTCGTGAACACGGCTTCGTGCAAGAGCTCGGTCACCTTCATCGACGGTGACAAGGGGATCCTGGAGTACCGCGGGTACCCGATCGAGCAGCTGGCCGAGAAGTCGACGTTCCTCGAGGTCGCCTACCTGCTGATCTACGGCGTGCTGCCGACCAAGGACCAGTACGACGCCTGGGTGCACGAGATCACGTACCACACGTTCGTGCACGAGAACGTCAAGGGCTTCATGCAGGGCTTCCGCTACGACGCCCACCCGATGGGCATGCTGATGGCCTCGGTCGGAGCCCTCTCGACCTTCTACCCGGAGTCGAGCAACATCTCCGACCCCGACAACCGCCACATCCAGATCGTCCGGATGATCGCGAAGATGCCGACGCTGGGTGCCTGGGCCTTCCGGCACGCGCAGGGCAAGCCGTACGTCTACCCGGACAACGAGCTGAGCTACACCGAGAACTTCCTCTCGATGCTCTTCAAGATGAGCGAGCTCCGCTTCGAGGCCGACCCCCGCCTGGTCAAGGCGCTCGACGTGCTCTTCATCCTGCACGCCGACCACGAGCAGAACTG
>JBJMIO010000045.1:0-6046 GCA_045806765.1 Marmoricola sp. | reverse complement strand
GGTGCCACATCAGGTGCGCCTCGACCAGGAAGGTGGCACCCAGCGCGACGGCAGCGACCGGGTAGAACCAGCCGGTCCCCGCCACGGGCCACAGCAGCAGCGAGACCGCCACCATCACCCAGGAGTAGGCCACGATCTGGCGCGCGACCGCCTCACCGGAGCGCAGCACCGGCAGCATCGGGACGTCGACCGCGGCGTAGTCCTCGCGGTAGCGCATCGCCAGGGCCCACGTGTGCGGCGGGGTCCAGAGGAACACGACGCCGAACAGCACGATCGGCGCCCACGCGAGCGAGTCGGTGACGGCGGTCCAGCCGATCAGCGCCGGGAAGCAGCCCGCCAGGCCGCCCCAGACGATGTTCTGGGCGGTCCGGCGCTTGAGCACCATCGTGTAGACGAACAGGTAGAACGCCGAGGCGGCCAGCGCCAGCCCCGCCGAGAGCCAGTTGACGAAGAGTCCGAGCACGAGCGTGGAGACGACCGCCAGCGCCACCCCGAAGACGAACGCGGAGCGCGCCGAGACGATGTGCCGGGGCAGCGCACGGCGGCGGGTGCGGCGCATCTGCTCGTCGATGTCGCGGTCGTAGACGCAGTTCAGCGCGTTCGCGCTGCCGGCCGACAGGGTGCCACCCAGGACGGTGGCGACCACGAGGCCGAGCGAGGGGACGCCGCGGTTGGCGAAGAACATCACCGGCACCGTGGTGAGCAGCAGCAGCTCGATGACGCGCGGCTTGGTGAGTCCGACGTAGGCGGCCGCCACATCGCGAAGGGTCGCTCCACCGGGCGTCTGTCCGGTGACGGACGCGTGGGAGTCGACCGCGGTCACGCAGGCCTCACCTTCATCGATCGGATACCTCGCCGGAGTCTATCGGGGAGCCGCCGGTTCCCGGCCCTCGGCCCGCTTTCGGATGATCTGGCTCGGTGAGTAGGCTCGACCACATGAGCCCCGTAAGCCGCCAGCTGGACTGGACAGACCTCGACAAGCGGGCCGTGGACACCGCGCGCTGCCTGGCCATGGACGCCGTCCAGAAGGTCGGCAACGGCCACCCGGGCACCGCGATGAGCCTGGCCCCGGCGGCCTACCTGCTCTTCCAGAAGAAGATGCGGCACGACCCCGCCGACCCGTACTGGAGCAACCGGGACCGCTTCGTGCTCTCCTGCGGGCACTCCTCGATCACGCTGTACACCCAGCTCTACCTCGGCGGCTTCGGCCTCGAGCTGGACGACCTCAAGGCGCTGCGCACGTGGGGCAGCCGGACGCCCGGCCACCCCGAGCACGGCCACACCGCCGGCGTGGAGACCACCACCGGCCCGCTGGGCCAGGGCGTCGCCAACGCGATCGGGATGGCGCTGGCCGCGCGCCGCGAGAAGGGCATGTTCGATCCCGACGGGGAGAACGGTCCGTTCGACCACCACGTCTACGCGATCTGCTCCGACGGCGACCTGGAGGAGGGTGTCAGCGCCGAGGCCTCCTCGATCGCCGGCCACCAGCAGCTGGGCAACCTGACGCTGATCTACGACAACAACCGGATCTCGATCGAGGGCGACACCAACATCGCCTTCACCGAGGACGTCGCGAAGCGCTACGAGGCCTACGGCTGGCACGTCCAGCACGTCGACTGGACCGACAGCGGCGACCACACCGACGGCTCCGGCTACTTCGAGGACGTCCCGGCCCTGTGGGAGGCGCTGAACGCCGCGGAGGACGTGACCGACAAGCCGAGCCTGATCGTGCTCTCCACGATCATCGCCTGGCCCGCGCCCGACGCCCAGAACACCGGTGCCGCGCACGGCTCGGCGCTGGGTGACGAGGAGATCGCGAAGACCAAGAAGCTGCTCGGCTTCGACCCCGAGAAGACCTTCGAGGTCCCCGCCGAGGTCCTCGAGCACACCCGCGGCCTGCTCGAGCGCGGCAAGCAGTACGGCGCCGAGTGGGACGAGCAGTACCACGCCTGGGCCGAGAAGCACGCCGACGAGGCGACCCTGCTGCACCGGCTCAAGACCCGGGCGCTCCCGGACGGCTGGGACGCCGACCTGCCGACGTACGACGCGGACCCGAAGGGCGTCGCGACGCGCAAGGCCAGCGGCCAGGTCATCAACGCCCTCGCCGGCCACCTGCCCGAGCTGTGGGGCGGCTCGGCGGACCTCGCCGAGTCCAACAACACCTCCATCGAGGGCGCGGCCAGCGTCACCCCGGTGGCCTGGCAGACCTCGTCCTGGAGCGGCGACCCGTACGGCCGGGTGCTGCACTTCGGCATCCGCGAGCACGCCATGGGCTCGATCATGAACGGCATCACGCTGCACGGCGGCACCCGCGTGTTCGGCGGCACGTTCCTGGTCTTCTCCGACTACATGCGCCCGGCGGTCCGGCTCGCCGCCCTGATGGGGCTGCCCACGATCTACGTCTGGACCCACGACTCCATCGGCCTCGGTGAGGACGGCCCGACCCACCAGCCGGTCGAGCACCTCGCCGCCCTGCGCGCGATCCCCGGCCTGGACGTCGTGCGCCCGGCCGACGCCAACGAGACGGTCGCCGCGTGGCGCACCACGCTGGAGCACACCGACCGCCCGGTCGCGCTCGCCCTGACCCGGCAGAACGTACCGACGTTCCCGCGCGGCGAGAACGGGTACTCGACCACCGACGGCGTCGCCAAGGGTGGCTACGTGCTGCTCGACACCGAGGGGGAACCGGACGTGATCCTGATCGGCACGGGCTCCGAGGTGCAGCTGGCGGTCACCGCCCGCGAGCAGCTCGCCGCGCGCGGCGTCGCAGCGCGCGTGGTCTCGATGCCGTGCCGCGAGTGGTTCGACGCCCAGGACGCGGCGTACCGCGACACGGTGCTGCTGCCGACGGTGAAGGCACGCGTCAGCGTCGAGGCCGGCATCGCCCAGGGCTGGCGCGACGTGGTCGGCGACGCCGGCCGCAGCGTCTCGCTCGAGCACTTCGGAGGGTCCGCCGACTACTCCACGCTCTACCGCGAGTTCGGCATCACCCCGGAGGCGGTCGTGCTGGCCGCCGAGGAGAGCATCAGGGCCGCCGAGGCGAGGAACAGGTAGGCGCCACCAGCAGGTAGCCCGTCACCAAGGGAGAGGGAAGTCATGTCCGATCGTCTGAAGCAGCTGTCCGAAGCCGGAGTATCGATCTGGCTCGACGACCTGTCCCGGGAGCGCCTCGAGACGGGCAACCTCGCCGAGCTGGTCAAGAGCTACTCGGTCGTGGGGGTGACCACCAACCCGTCGATCTTCGAGGCCGCTCTCAAGAACGGTGAGCGGTACGACGACCAGGTCCGCGCGCTCGCCGCCGATGGCGCCGACGTCGAACGGACCGTCTTCGAGCTGACCACCACCGATGTCCGCAACGCCTGCGACGTGCTCCGCGACGTCTGGGAGGCGACCGACGGCGTGGACGGCCGCGTCTCGATCGAGGTCTCCCCCGGCGCCGCCCACGACGCGGACGCCACCGTGGCGGAGGCCGCGAAGCTCTGGGAGGCGGTCGACCGGCCGAACCTGTTCATCAAGATCCCCGGCACGCCCGAGGGCTGCCCGGCGATCACCAAGACGCTCGCGGCGGGCATCAGCGTGAACGTCACCCTGATCTTCGGGCTGGCCCAGTACGAGGACGTGATGAACGCGTTCACCGAGGGCATCGAGCAGGCCAAGGCCAACGGCCACGACCTGTCCGGGCTGCACTCGGTGGCCAGCTTCTTCGTCTCCCGGGTCGACACCGAGATCGACGCGCGCCTGGATGCCGCCGGTGCTGACGCGTCGTTGAAGGGCAAGGCGGGGATCGCCAACGCCCGGCTCGCCTTCGAGGCGTTCGAGAAGTTCTTCGCCAGCGACCGCTGGGCCGCCCTCGAGGCCGCCGGGGCGCGCAAGCAGCGCCCGTTGTGGGCCTCGACCGGGGTGAAGAACCCTGACTACGACGACACCATGTACGTCATCGACCTGGTCGTCGAGGACACCGTGAACACGATGCCCGAGAAGACCATGGACGCGGTCGCCGACCACGGTGAGGTCAAGGGCGACCAGGTCCGGCCCTTCTACGCCGACGCGCACCGCACCATGGAGGAGCTGGGCGCGGCCGGGATCGACTACGACGACGTCATCGCCGTGCTGATCCGCGAGGGCGTCGAGAAGTTCGTCAAGGCCTGGGACGGCGTGCTCAGCGGCGTCGGGGAGAGCCTGGAGCAGGCGCGAGCGCAGGCATGAGCGCTCCGGTCGACCCGACCACGACGAAGTCCTGGGCACGGCTGACCGAGCTCTCCGCAGGTGAGCCGGACCTCCGCGGCTGGTTCGCCGACGATCCGGGACGGGCCGAGCGGTTCACCCGCGACGCCGTCGACCTGCACGTCGACCTGTCGAAGAACCTGATCACCGAGGAGGTGCTGGGGGCGCTGGTCGACCTCGCCGGGGAGGTCGGGCTCGAGGCGCGCCGCGACGCGATGTTCCGCGGCGAGCACGTCAACGCCACCGAGGACCGCGCGGTCCTGCACACCGCCCTGCGGCTGCCCGCCGACGCCACCCTGGTCGTCGACGGCAAGGACGTGGTCGCCGAGGTCCACGAGACCCTGCACAAGGTCTACGAGTTCGCCGACCGGGTCCGCTCGGGAACGTGGACCGGCGTCACCGGCGAGCGGATCCGCACGGTCGTCAACATCGGCATCGGCGGCTCGGACCTCGGCCCGGTGATGGCCTACGAGGCGCTCAAGCCGTACGTCGCCGAAGGGCTCGAGTGCCGCTTCATCAGCAACATCGACCCGACCGACGCGGCCACCAAGCTGGCCGGCCTGGACCCGGCGAGCACGCTCTTCATCGTCTCCAGCAAGACCTTCGGGACCCTTGAGACGCTCACCAACGCACGGCTCGCACGCACCTGGCTCCTCGACGGGCTGCCCGGGGCCGATCGCAGCGAGGCCGTGGCCAAGCACTTCGTGGCCGTCAGCACCGCGCTGGACAAGGTCGAGGAGTTCGGGATCGACCCGGCCAACGCCTTCGGGTTCTGGGACTGGGTCGGAGGACGGTACTCGGTCGACTCGGCGATCGGGACCTCGCTCGCCGTGGCGATCGGGCCGGAGAGCTTCACCGAGTTCCTGGCCGGCTTCCACGCGATGGACGAGCACTTCCGGACAGCCCCGCTGGCCTCGAACGTGCCGGCCCTGATGGGGCTGCTCAACGTCTGGTACACCAACTTCCACGGTAGCCAGACCCACGCAGTGCTCCCCTACTCCCAGCTGCTGCACCGCTTCCCGGCGTACCTGCAGCAGCTGACGATGGAGTCCAACGGCAAGGGCGTGCGCTGGGACGGCTCCCCGGTGGTCACCGAGACCGGTGAGATCTTCTGGGGCGAGCCCGGCACCAACGGTCAGCACGCCTTCTACCAGCTGATCCACCAGGGCACGCGCCTCATCCCGGCCGACTTCATCGGGTTCGCCAACCCGGCGTACCCGCTCAAGGACGGCGACCAGGACGTGCACGAGCTGCTGACCTCGAACTTCCTGGCCCAGACCAAGGCGCTGGCCTTCGGGCGCGAGGCCGAGGAGCCGTACCGCGACTTCACCGGCAACCGGCCGACCACCTCGATCATGGCTCCGGCCCTGACGCCCTCGGTCCTCGGACAGCTGATCGCGCTCTACGAGCACGTCACGTTCACCGAGGGCACGGTGTGGGGCATCGACAGCTTCGACCAGTGGGGCGTCGAGCTGGGCAAGAAGCTCGCCCTCGAGCTGGAGCCGGTGGTCGCCGGCAAGGACGAGGGGACCGACCAGGACGCGTCCACCCGGGCGCTGATCGCCTACTACCGGGAGCACCGCGCGTGAGCACCTACGTCAACCCGTTGCGCGACCCGGCGGACCGCCGGCTCCCGAGGATCGCGGGCCCGTGCGGCATGGTCCTCTTCGGCGTCACCGGAGACCTGTCGCGCAAGAAGGTCATGCCGGCGATCTACGACCTGGCCAACCGCGGCCTGCTGCCGCCCGGGTTCAGCCTGGTCGGGTTCGCGCGGCGTGACTGGGCCGATGAGGACTTCGCCCAGATCGTGCACGACTCGGTG
>JBJMIO010000044.1:0-4681 GCA_045806765.1 Marmoricola sp. | reverse complement strand
GTGTGGTCCGGCGGCTCGTTCATCTACGTGCCCAAGGGCGTCCACGTGGACATCCCGCTGCAGGCCTACTTCCGGATCAACACCGAGAACATGGGCCAGTTCGAGCGCACCCTGATCATCGTCGACGAGGACGCCTACGTGCACTACGTCGAGGGCTGCACCGCGCCGATCTACTCCAGCGACTCGCTGCACTCCGCGGTCGTCGAGATCATCGTGAAGAAGGGCGGCCGGTGCCGCTACACGACCATCCAGAACTGGTCGAACAACGTCTACAACCTCGTCACCAAGCGCGCGGTCTGCGAGGCCGGCGCGACGATGGAGTGGGTCGACGGCAACATCGGCTCGAAGCTGACCATGAAGTACCCGGCGATCTACCTGATGGGGGAGCACGCCAAGGGCGAGACCCTGTCGATCGCGTTCGCCGGCGAGGGCCAGCACCAGGACGCAGGCGCCAAGATGGTGCACGCTGCTCCGAACACCTCCTCCTCGATCCTGAGCAAGTCGGTCGCACGCGGCGGTGGGCGGACGTCGTACCGCGGCTTGATCCAGATCAACGAGGGCGCGCACGGCTCCAAGTCCAACGTGCTCTGCGACGCGCTCCTGGTCGACCAGATCAGCCGCTCGGACACCTACCCGTACGTCGACATCCGTGAGGACGACGTCTCGATGGGTCACGAGGCCAGCGTCTCGAAGGTCTCCGACGACCAGCTGTTCTACCTGATGAGCCGCGGCATGGAGCAGGACGAGGCGATGGCCATGATCGTGCGCGGCTTCGTCGAGCCGATCGCGAAGGAGCTCCCGATGGAGTACGCGCTCGAGCTGAACCGATTGATCGAACTGCAAATGGAAGGCGCGGTCGGCTGAGTTGACCATCACCAAGGAGAGCGTCACCTCGGCGCTCGAACAAGACCACGTCGACTCGCACCTGCACCCGCAGGGCTCGTTCGACGTAGCCGACCACGTCGTGCCCACGGGCCGCGAAGAGGTCTGGCGCTTCACCCCGCTGAAGCGACTGCGCGGCCTGGCCGACGATGCGCCCTTCGCGGACGGTTCGCTGAAGGTCGACGTGGACGCCGCTGCCGGCGTGCTCGTCTCGCACCTCGGTGCCGACGACCCCGCGCGCGGCTCCTCCGGGCTGGTGCCCCTGGACCGGGTCTCGGCGCGCGCGTGGGAGGCATCGACCGGCGTCACCGTCGTCCGGGTTCCGACCGAGCTCGTCTCGGACGCGGCCACCGTGATCACGGTGACGGGCACGGGCACCGGGTCCGCCAGTGCAGCGCACACCGTGATCGTGGCCGAGAAGTTCTCCAGCGCCACCGTCGTGCTCCAGTTCGAGGGTTCGGCCGTGCTCGCGGACAACATCGAGATCGTGGTCGAGGACGGCGCACAGCTGACCGTCGTGTCGATGCAGGACTGGGCCGACGACGCCGTGCACCACTCCAGCCAGCACGCCAAGATCGGCCGGGACGCCTCGCTCAAGCACGTCGCGGTGACGTTCGGTGGCGACCTCGTCCGGCACGACACCACCGCGGAGTACGCCGGTCCCGGCGGCTCGGTGGAGATGCTCGGCATGTACTTCGCCGACGAGGGCCAGCACATCGAGCACCGGCTCTTCGTCGACCACACCGCCCCGCGGACCAAGAGCAACGTGGTCTACAAGGGGGCCCTGCAGGGAGAGGGCGCGCACGCGGTCTGGATCGGCAACGTCCTGATCCGCAAGATCGCCGAGGGCATCGAGACCTACGAGGAGAACCGCAACCTGGTCCTCACCGACGGCTGCCACGCGGACTCGGTCCCGAACCTGGAGATCGAGACCGGCGAGATCGAGGGAGCGGGCCACGCCTCCGCGGTCGGTCGCTTCGACGACGAGCAGCTCTTCTACCTGCGCTCGCGCGGCATCGAGGAGTTCGAGGCGCGCCGCCTGGTCGTGCACGGCTTCTTCAACGACCTGATCCGCCGTACCGGCGTCCCTTCGCTCGAGGAGAAGCTGACCTCGACGGTGGAGGCCGAGCTCGCGAAGACCGTGCTGGCATGAGCTTCGTGCGTGCCTGCTCGCTCGGCGAGGTCGCACCCGGCACCGCTCTGCGGGTGGAGGTGGAGGGACTGGACGTCGCGATCATCCGCGACGGCGACGACGTCTACGCCATCGAGGACGAGTGCAGCCACGCTGCGGTCGCGTTGTCCGAGGGCGACGTCGAGGGCTGCGAGATCGAGTGCTGGATGCACGGATCGCGCTTCGACCTCCGTACCGGCAAGCCGCTCGGTCCGCCGGCCACCGAACCCGTTCCTGTCTTCGCCGTGCGAGTTGCCGGCGATGACGTCCTGATCGATCTGAACCAACCTTTGGGAGAGAAGTAGAGATGGCAACGCTGGAGATCAAGGACCTGCAGGTCTCGGTCAGCACCGAGGACGGCCCCAAGGAGATCCTCAAGGGCGTCAACCTGACCATCAAGGACGGCGAGACGCACGCCATCATGGGCCCCAACGGCTCGGGCAAGTCGACGCTGGCCTACTCGATCGCCGGTCACCCGAAGTACGACGTCACCGGTGGCTCGGTGACCCTCGACGGCGTGGACGTCCTGGCGATGACGGTCGACGAGCGCGCCCGTGCCGGCCTCTTCCTGGCGATGCAGTACCCGGTCGAGGTGCCCGGCGTCTCGGTGACCAACTTCCTGCGCACCGCCAAGACCGCGGTCGACGGCGAGGCGCCCAAGCTGCGCACCTGGGTCAAGGAGGTCAACGCCGCCATGGATCGCGTCAAGATGGACAACGCGTTCGGCGCCCGCAACGTCAACGAGGGCTTCTCCGGTGGTGAGAAGAAGCGCCACGAGATCGTGCAGCTCGACCTTCTCGACCCCAAGGTCGCGATCCTGGACGAGACCGACTCCGGCCTGGACATCGACGCGCTCAAGATCGTCTCCGAGGGCGTCAACCGCTACAAGGAGGCGGGCGACAAGGCTGTCCTGCTGATCACGCACTACACGCGGATCCTGCGCTACATCAAGCCCGACTTCGTGCACGTGTTCGTGAACGGGCAGATCGCCGAGCAGGGCGGCCCCGAGCTCGCCGACGAGCTGGAAGCCAACGGCTACGACAAGTACGTGAACGCTGCGGTGTGATGGACGGTCTGCTGAGCGACCTCGAGGTCATCCGCAAGGACTTCCCGATCCTGGAGCGCGAGCTCGAGGGTGGGCACCGCCTGGTCTACCTCGACAGCGCCAACACCTCGCAGAAGCCCCAGGTGGTGATCGACTCGATGGTCGACCACCTGGAGCACCACAACGCCAACATCGCCCGCGCCATGCACCAGCTGGGCGCGGAGTCGACGGCGGCGTTCGAGTCCGCGCGCGACCGGGTGGCGGCGTTCCTCAACGCGCCCTCGCGCGAGGAGGTCGTGTTCACCAAGAACGCCACCGAGGCGCTCAACCTGGTGGCGCGGACCTTCCCGCTCGGTCCGGGTGACCGGGTGGTCATCACCGAGATGGAGCACCACTCCAACATCGTGCCCTGGCAGCTGGCCTGCGAGCGCACCGGAGCCACGCTCGACTGGTTCGGCATCGCCGAGGACGGCACGCTCGACCTCTCCCGGATCGACGAGCTGCTGGTGCCCGGCACCAAGGTCGTGGCCCTGACGTGGGTCTCGAACATGCTCGGCACGATCAACCCGGTCGCCGAGATCGCGCGGCGCGCCCACGAGGTCGGCGCCGTGGTGGTCCTCGACGCCTCCCAGGCCGCGCCGCAGCTCCCCGTCGACGTGCAGGCCGTGGATGCCGACTTCGTCGCCTTCACCGGTCACAAGGTGCTCGGCCCGACCGGCATCGGCGTGCTGTGGGGCAAGGCGGAGCGGCTCGACGCCCTCCCGCCGTTCCTGGGCGGCGGCGAGATGATCGCCACCGTCAGCATGGAGAAGTCCACCTGGGCCCCGATCCCGCACAAGTTCGAGGCCGGCACACCGCCGATCGTCGAGGCGGTCGGCCTGGGTGCCGCGCTGGAGTACCTCTCGCACGTCGGCCTGGACCGCATCCACGCGCACGAGCAGGCCATCACCGGCTACCTGCTCGACGGACTGGCCTCGGTCTCCGGCGTGCGCGTGCTCGGTCCGCTCGACCCGACCCTGCGCGGTGGTGCGGTGTCCTTCGAGCTCGACGGCGTCCACCCGCACGACGTCGCCCAGCTGCTCGACAGCCGCGGCATCGCGGTGCGGGCCGGGCACCACTGCGCCAAGCCCGCCCACAAGCGGTTCGGGGTGCAGAGCACGACGCGCGCCTCGTCGTACCTCTACACGACGCCGGCCGAGATCGACGCGCTGGTCGAGGGCCTCGAGTTCACCAAGTCCTACTTCAAGGTGGCCTGATGGACCTCGACAGCCTGTACCAGGAGATCATCCTGGACCACTACCGCAACCCCCACCACGCCGGTCTGCGCGACCCGTACGAGGCCGAGGTGCACCACGTGAACCCGACCTGCGGCGACGAGGTGACGCTGCGGGTGCACCTCGACGAGGACGGCACCGTGCAGGACGTCTCCTACGACGCCGAGGGCTGCTCGATCAGCCAGGCCTCGACCTCCGTGCTCCACGACCTCGCCGTCGGGCAGCAGCCGAGCACCGTGCGGAGGGTCGTCGACGAGTTCCGGACGATGGTCCGTTCGCGCGGCTCGGCCGAACCGGACGAGGCCGTCC
>JBJMIO010000043.1:0-11400 GCA_045806765.1 Marmoricola sp. | reverse complement strand
GACCTTGTCCTCGCGCACGGCCTCGACGGGGTGCCCTCGGGTGAGGTCGCGACGCGTCTTCACCTCGCACACGACCAGCACGTTGCCGTCACGCAGGACGAGGTCGATCTCGCCCGTGGAGCACCGCCAGTTCCGGTCGAGCACGACCATCCCGAGCCGGCTCAGGTGCCGCTCCGCGATGCGCTCGCCGTACGCACCGAGTGCGACCCTCTGCCTGTTGGACGCCATGCCCTCACCTCCGGCACCCAGCAAACGGCGAGCTGGGTGCCGGGGCGAGGTGACCGGAGTGCCCTGTGGAGAAACCCTCCGGATCCAGGCCTGTGGAGGACGAGCCCCGCTCAGCTCAGGGGACGTTCACCGGCTTGTCGCCCGCGAAGATGCCCCAGCTGCCGTCCCACCCCGGACAGGCCGCGGCGCGTGCGGTGGGTCGCTCGTCGTCACCGACGCCGGTCTGGGTGACCCCGACGCGACCGGAGAGCCCGTAGCACTTCCAGTCGATGTTGGTCCTGAGCTTCTCGCTGTTCGGCATCTGCTGGCTGAACGAGTAGTTCTTGTCGAACCTGATGACGTCTGCACTGCGCAGCATCTTGTGGTGGTACTCCGCGTGGGTCAGGGTCGTCTTGTAGAGGCCCAGCGACTTGCTGCCGCACGACGGCCACGCGCTCACCGCGATGCCCCACGGCAGGCTCACCGAGACGCTCGGGTTGAACGAGCACGAGTAGCCACGCGAGCCGATCTTCATCGTCGCCTCGGACCACTTCTTCCGGGTGCTGGTGCACTTCGACCCGTTGGGCTTGTAGCCGTCGATCGTCAGCGAGACCGTCGAGATCGAGACGTTCGTCAGCGACTGCGTGTAGAGCCAGGTGTCGATGTCGCTGTCGTACCAGTGCTTGATCCGGGCGGTGTAGTTGAGCACGCCGGACAGGTTGTACTTCACGCAGATGTTGGGCGTGTAGTAGCGGATCGTGCCCTTCTTGTAGAAGCCCTGGTGCATCGGCTGCGACCAGAGCTTGTTCGACGTCGCGAACGCCGGTCCGGCAGGCAGCAGGTTCGCTGCGACGGCCGCGAGGATGATCGCCAGCGCGCAGGCAGAAGTCTTGAGCTTCATGTGTTCTCCCGAGAGACGAAGGTGCCCAGATGCCGCCGAGGCGGCCATTTCGGTCATCTCACCCCACGAGCGTGCACGGGTCAAGCAGGTCAGCCGGCGAGCTTGGCCCCGTTGCAGCTCGGCTTCATCTCGCTGTACACGTCCGACCCGCCGGCGTTGACACCGAGAAGCGTGGCGAGCGGGGTCAGCAGGTTGTTCAGCGTCGGGACCACCGCACCGTTGACGACGGTGCTCAGGGTGCTGTTCACCGTGCCGAGCAGCGTGCTGATCAACGTGCCCACGCTCCCGCCCCGGTTGAGGTTGATCGTGGTCACCGTCGGCGGACCCAGGCCCAGCAGACCGGTGGTGGTGATCTGGATCGTGCCGCCGACCACGGTGGTCGTGGTCAGGCTCGGCACCGTCCCCAGACCGCCGTACGCCGACCCGGTCTTGACCGGCGTTCCCCGCGGCGAGGTGTTGATGGCGTTCTGGGGCACCTTGAGGTTGGCGCGCACGGTGGAACCCGAAGTCCCTGGCGCGGCGGTGCCGAGCGTGATGCTGACGTTGTTGAACTGCACCTTGACCAGGACGCCGAGCAGCAAGTCGAGCAGTCCGCCGAGCAGGCCGGTGGAGACCGTGCCGTTGATGTTCAGGTTCGCCTGCACCCCGAGCCCGAGGAGACCGCCGTTCACGTCGACGCCGTAGGTGCTGGGCGAGGCGGCCGTGTTGGCGCCGCACGTGATCGGGGACACGAGCTTTCCGGTCGCGTTGCCGACACCACCGGTGACGGTGGCGTTGCCGGTGACCGTCAGCCCGAGCACAGAGCTTCCCGTCGGGAAGGTCAACGGGATGTTCAGGTTGGCGCTGATCTGCGACGCGTTGGCGACTGCGCCCGGGGTTCCGCACGCGCGCTGGATGCCTTGGGTGACTGTCACCCCGCCCGTGATGCCGGCGATGTTCAGGCTGCTGATGTCGACCGCGTGCGAACCGTTCGCGACCTGGATCGCTCCGGCGATGAGATCGAGTGCATCGATGTTCGAGACCAGGCCGGCGGCGTCGGTCTTCTGCACGTTCGCGACGTTGGCGACGTTGACCTTCTTGCTGAGGTCGATGCCGCTCGCGCGGATCGCCTGCAGAGCCGTGATCGCAGCCGCGTTGCTCGGGCTGTTCTGGTTGCTGAGCACCGAGATGGCGGCCGCCGTGAAGGACCCGATCGTGACGTTGCTACCGAACAGCGCGTCGACCGAACCGATGTTCGCGTCCGCGGCGATGTCAGCAAGATTGAGATTCGCCGCAGCCAGGCCCTGGTAGCTGACCAAACCGAGGTTCAGGCCGAGGAGGCCGTTGAGCGGACCGAGCAGCGTCGAGCCGCTGGTATCGATCGCGGCAGCGTACGAGCCCAGGTCGAAGCACGCCGAGGACTGGCTGACGGCGATCGCGGTCCGGGTGGCCGCGCCGTTGCCGACGCCTCCGCCGGGCAGCGCCCGCGCCAGGCCGAAACCGACCTTGGTGTGCGCCGAGACCTGGACGGCGGTCGGGATCCCGGTCGGGTCGGTCGTCTGGGTGAAGTAGCTGGACTGGCCGTAATTGGCGGAGTTCACCGTGCCGAGCTTGAAGGTGATGTCGGCGCTCTTGCCGTTGTCACCGGAGCCAAGCGAGCCCGAGTTGCGGTCCCTGCTGGCGTCGGCGACCGCCTGCAGGACGTCGAGGTGGTAGGTCTGCAGCGTGCCGCCGTTGAGCTGCCGCACCAGGTCGAGGGCCACCACGTCGGCCAGCGACTGCATGTCGCGTCGGGCGACGCGCTGCATCCCGACGTCGACGGCGAGCGCGCTCATCGGGATCAGCACGAAGCAGATCACGATCGAGAGCACGACCGCGACCGTGCCCTGCTGGTTGCGCAGCCTCCGCATCAGCTGACCTGGGCGGTCGCGGAGTACGACAGGTTGCCCGGGAGCGTGAAGCCGAGGCCGGGCAGGGTCGGCAGGAGCGAGTGAGCCTTGTAGGGGTAGCTCAGGTTGACCGTCAGGCAGCGCAGGTTGGCGCCCGAGGCGTCGGTACCGCACCCGGTGGTCTTCCACACGAACGTGCAGGTGAGGTAGCTGCTGGTGTTGGTGCTGTCGTTGCACTTCATGCCACCGTCGACCCCAGAGAGCGCGTCGTTGATCGCCGACTTCGCGACCGTCTCGGCCGTTGCCGTGCTGGTGCCGACGGGTGCGACGGCTGCAGCGCGCGCACCCTCTGCGGCCGCCTGGGACAGCGTCTGGCGGAAGCTGAGCATGTAGGCGTACGAGATCGTCGCGAAGACCAGCGGAACCACCAGGAAGCACAAGCAGAGAGCGGTCTCCACGGCGGCTGCTCCGTGCTCCCCGCGTTCCCGGCGCTTCGAACCCCACATCGACGGCATGGAAAGCCCCCCTTCCGAAAAGCGAGACTAGCGCCGATAAGGGACCTTTGTCCTATTTATCTTGGTTTTGCTAGACCACTTGCGGAAGAGCGGTTGAACTGGGCCGGGCAGGGCGTGAGCGACGTAAAACTCGGCGAAACGTCGTAGGCCTAGTGCAGTCGACCGAGTTTCACCGGGTACCCGGTGAAACCTGGGACACGTGGGATCAAGCCTTCGGAGGCTCGATCTCGGAGGTGGCGAGCTCCTCGACGTTGACGTCCTTGAAGGTCAGGACCTTGACGTTCTTGGCGAAGCGGGCCGGGCGGTACATGTCCCAGACCCAGGCGTCGGTCATGGAGACCTCGAAGAAGACGTCGCCGGCCTCGGTGCGGGCCTTCACGTCGACCTGGTTGCACAGGTAGAAGCGGCGGTCGGTCTCCACGACGTACTTGAAGATGCCGACGACGTCGCGGTACTCGCGGTAGAGCGTCAGCTCCATCTCGGTCTCGTACTTCTCGAGATCCTCGGCGCTCATCAGCACTCCTCCGCTTCGGCGAACAGCTCGAGCTGCGGCTCGAGGCTGATCGGGTCCAGCTCCGCGAGGCCCGCGGCGCGTCGTACGTTCACGAACCGCATCCGGTGGATCGGACAGGGACCGTGCTCGCTCAGCGCCTCGGAGTGCTCCGCGGTGATGTAACCCTTGTGGGTGGCGAAATCGTAGACCGGCCACTGCTCGTGGAGCTGCATCATGATGCGGTCGCGCGTCACCTTCGCGATCACCGAGGCCGCCGAGATGCAGGCAGCCACCCGGTCGCCCTTCCACATCGCGAGCCCGGGCACCTCGAGGCCGTCGACGGGGAACCCGTCGGTGAGCACGTACGACGGGCGCACACCCAGGCGCGCCAGGGCGCGTCGCAGCGCCTCGACGTTGGCCACGTGCATGCCGAGGCGGTCGCACTCCTCGGACTCGATGACGACCACCGACCACGCCAGGGCCCGCTTGGTGACCTGGGCGTAGCAGCGCTCACGTGCCTTGGCGGTGAGCAGCTTGGAGTCGGCGAGCTCGGGCACCAGACCGGCCTTGCCCTCGGGCAGGATGGCGGCTGCGGCGACCAGCGGGCCGGCGCACGCTCCGCGACCGGCCTCGTCGACTCCGGCCACCGGGGAGAGCCCGGCGCGACGCAGGGCGCGCTCGTAGCCGTACAACCCGGCGTCGCGCCGGATCGTCGCACCACGAGGCAGGCCGGAGGACGCCGACATCGTCGCTACGGTGAGGGGACGTGCTTGAAGGTGTCGGGAGTGTGGATCCACTGGGCGCGCTTCCACGGCCAGATCAGCGCCCACACCTTGCCGACGACGAGCTTGGTGCTGACGAATCCGCCTCCGGGATCGCCCATGTGGAACCGCGAATCGGCCGAGTCTCCGCGGTTGTCGCCCATCACCCACAAGTAGCCCTCGGGCACCGGGACGTCGAACCGCTGATCCGAGGGCACCGCGTTCTTGGGCAGGTAGGACTTCTCGTCGAGCGGGTAGCCGTTGACCGTGATGCGTCCCTGCGCGTCGCAGCACTTGACCCGGTCACCACCGACGCCGATGACGCGCTTCACCAGGTGGCCGCCCGAGGGGTAGAGACCGATGGCCTCGAGACCCTTGGTGATCGGGTTACCCGCGGACTTGCTCTCCGAGGAGTCCAACCAGCCGCCGGGGTCCTTGAAGACCACGATGTCGCCGCGCTTGGGACCCTTGCTCCCCCAGTAGGAGACCTTCTGCACCAGGATCCGGTCGTTCTTGATGAACAAGGGCTCCATCGAGGGCGAGGGGATGTAGAACGCCTGGACGAAGAAGTACTTGATCCCGATGGCCAGCACCAGCGCGATCGCGAGCAGCAGGATGCTCTCCTGCCACACCGGGAGCGGCTGCTTGGTCGACTTCTTCTTGACAGGCCCCGCGGACAGGTGCCGGGGCCGCGGGGTCGTCGACGTAGCCGTGTCCTGGCCCGTGGAGCCGTCGGCGGACTGCGCGGCAGCCTCCCGGGACACGCCCGGATCGGGGGAAGGTTCGGTCACGACCGGAGCCTAACTACTGGTTCCAACGGGTGGACCCGACTCAGGCCTCGCGGCGCTCCTTGATCTTCGCCGCCTTGCCGCGCAGGTTGCGCAGGTAGTACAGCTTGGCGCGGCGGACGTCACCGCGGGTGACGACCTCGATCTGCTCGAAGATCGGGGAGTTCAGCGGGAAGGTGCGCTCGACGCCGACGCCGAAGGAGACCTTCCGGACGGTGAAGGTGCGCCCGACGCCGGAGCCCTGGACGCGGATGACGACGCCCTGGAAGACCTGGACGCGGGAGCGGTTGCCCTCCACGACCTTGACGTGGACCTTGACGGTGTCGCCGGCGCGGAAGGCCGGGACGTCGGTGCGCAGGGTGGCAGCCGACAGGCTGTCGATGACGTTGGTCATGATGTCTCCTCGCGATCGCCACAGGTCAGCCGCGGAACAAGGTGGGTGCTTCTCGGAGGTCCGGTCGTGGTGGCCGTCGCGCAGCGCCCCCTGTGGCAGGTGCTCTCGCGGATCCCCGACGTGTGCTGAACCGGGCGATCTGGCCGACTGGGCCGAGGGTTGATTCTGCCAGAGAACCGGGTCGGAGGTGAAATCAGGCCTTCTTGGTCATCCGGACGACGCCCGGCTCGACCTCTCCGACCAGCCGGTACCCGGCCTTGCGGTACATCCGCTGGTTGCGCGCGCTGCCCGCACCGGTGAAGAGCTCGTACGTCGTCACGCCGGCCGGGGCCATCGCCTCGGCGCGCTCGAGGAGGTCGCGACCGAGTCCCGCTCCTTGCAGGTCCGGGGCGACCATCAGCCGTCCGATGTCCCAGGTCTCGCCGTGCAGCCGTGCCCGCACCGCCCCGACGAGCCGCCCGGCGGCACGCACGACCAGGACGGTGTCGGTCGCGATCCAGGCGCGAACGTCGTCGAGGCTCTCGCGCAGCGCGGGGATCTCGACACCCGGGTTGGCTTCCTGCTCGGCGACCCAGCAGGCCCGCTGCAAGGTCAGCAGCTCACCGGCGTCGGCCGGGACCACGAGTCGGTACTCGCGGGCCTCGGCGGAGCTGGAGGGGTGACGAAGGTCGGGGCGCCGGGCGGTGGTGCGCGCGGCGGACTGCTCCGCGCGCCACGCCACGATCCGGGCGTGGTCACCGGAGAGCAGCACCTCGGGGACCTCGCGGCCGCGCCACGAGGCCGGCTTGGTGTAGACCGGGTACTCCAGGAGGCCGTCGGCGTGCGACTCCTCGACCAGCGACTCGGCGTTGCCCATGAAGCCAGGCACGAGCCGGACGATCGCCTCGATCATCGCCAGTGCCGCCGCCTCGCCACCGTTCAGGACGTAGTCACCCAGCGAGATCTCGCGGACCTCCCAGCGCTCGGCTGCCTCGTCGAGCACGCGCTGGTCGATGCCCTCGTAGCGCCCGCACGCGAAGACCAGGTGCTCGGCGGTCGAGAGCTCACCGGCCAGTGCCTGGGTGAAGGGGGTGCCCGAGGGCGTCGGGACGATCACGACGGCACCGGCGGTGGTGACCGCGTCCAGCGCCTCGCCCCACGGCTCGGGCTTCATCACCATCCCGGCGCCCCCGCCGTACGGCGTGTCGTCCACGGTGCGGTGACGGTCGGTCGTCCAGGCCCGCAGGTCGTGCACGGCGATGTCGAGCAGACCGCTGGCACGCGCCTTGCCGGGCAGGGAGAGCTCGAGCGGCGCGAGGTAGTCGGGAAAGATCGAGACGACGTCGATGCGCACCTCAGTCCTCCGTGTCGCTGAGCAGGCCGGGCAGGTCCTCCACGGATATACGGCGGCCGGGGACGTCCACCTGCGGCACGAGCGCGGCGACGAAGGGCACCAGGACCTCGCCGGTCTCCGTGGTGATGACCAGGAGGTCCTGCGCGGTGCCGTGCACGACCTCCTTGAGCGTGCCGACCGGCCGGCCGTCGGTGGTCACGACCTCCAGGCCGACGAGCTGGTGGTCGTAGAACTCCTCGGGGTCCGCAGGCAGCTCGTCGGGGTCGATGTCGACCGAGAGCATCGTGCCGCGCGCCTGCTCTGCGCGGTCGCGATCGGCGATCTCCTCGAAGCGGACGAGCAAGCGGCCCGAGTGCCACCGGCTCCCCGCCACCGTGAGGTGGCCGGGACCGGCGGCACCGGGCCGCTCGTTGGTGCTCTTCAGACGGGCTCCGACGGCGAAGCGCCGCTCGGGCTCGTCGGTGCGAGGCTCCACGGAGACCTCGCCCTTGATGCCGTGCGGCTTGCCGATCCGCCCGACGACGACCTCAGCGCCTGCGGTCGACATCCACGAAATCGACTCGCGCGCCGCCGCGACCCGCGAGGGCCGAGACGACGGTGCGGAACGCAGTCGCGGTGCGACCGTTGCGGCCGATCACCTTGCCCAGGTCGGACGGGTGCACGCGGACCTCGAGGATCGAGCCCCGGCGCAGCTGCTTGTCCCGGACCGAGACCTCGTCGGGGTTGTCGACGACGCCGCGGACCAGGTGCTCCAGCGCTTCGGCGAGCACGGGGCTCAGGCCTCGCCCTCGGTGGCGGCAGCCTCGGCCGGCGCCTCAGCAGCAGCCTCGGCGGGTGCCTCGTCGGCGGCGGGCTCAGCGGCAGCCTCAGCAGGCGCCTCAGCAGCGGGCTCAGCAACGGGCTCGGCAGCAGCCTCGGCGGCGGGAGCCTCCTCGGCGGGGGTCTCCTCGACCTTCGGCTCCTCCTTCTTGGCAGCAGCCTTCTTGGTCACCGCCTCGCGCTTCGGCTCGTTGGCCGCGTCCTTGAGAGCCTCGTTGAAGATCTCGGTCTTGTCGCGCTTCGGCTCAGCGACCCGCAGGGTGCCCTCGGCGCCCGGAAGGCCCTTGAACTTCTGCCAGTCACCGGTGATCTTGAGGATGGCCTCGACGGCCTCGCTCGGCTGCGCGCCGACGCCCAGCCAGTACTGGGCACGCTCGGAGGTGACCTCGATGAACGAGGGCTCCTGCTTGGGGTGGTACTTGCCGATCTCCTCGATCACCTTGCCGTCCCGCTTCTTGCGGGAGTCGACGACGACGACGCGGTAGTACGGCTGGCGGATCTTGCCCATGCGCTTCAGGCGAATCTTGACGGCCACGTGTGTGGTGTCTCCTTGGATCTTGAAAGTGGATGAGCGTCCCTGACCAGGTGGGGACCGGGTGGAACCGCTCGGAGGGCTCGACCGCACCGAGATTAGAGGGTCCGGGACGGGCGAGACTCAGCCCGTCATTCTGCCAGAACGCCCGCTCCGCGCGAAATTCGCCGGCTCAGCCCGGACGGACGACCCGCGACGCCAGCTTCTGCGGGGCCAGCAGGCAGTAGCTGTCGGTGACCAGCTCGGCGATCTCGGCCCAGTCCGGGTCCTCGGTGAGCAGCAGGCCACCGACGTCCCGACCCCAGCGGATCGCCCAGTACGGCGGGCCCAGCCGGGTGAACAGGTCGCGCTCGACCTCGGTGACCTGGAAGGTGAGCGTGACCACTGGCCCGTCGGTCCCGGCGGCCTGCGCATAGCTCGGTGGCCGGCCGTCGATGATCGGGAGCACGTGGGCGAACGTGCGCCCGCGCACCCGCCAGCGGACCCCTGCCCAGGCCTCCTGCTCGGTCACCTCGGGCAGGCGCAGGCAGATGGCGCCCAGGCGGGCGACGACCGCGGGATCGACGTCGTTGCGCTCCACGGCCCCGAGGCTAGGCGCGAGCACCGACCAGATGTCCGCGCAGCACGATCGCGCTCGGCTCGGCGAGCACGGAGAGGTCGGCGAGCGGATCACGCGGGTAGACCACGAAGTCTGCCGGGGCACCCTCGACCAGCGTCGGGTTCCAGCCCAGCCACTCCCGTGCACGCCAGGACGCAGCCCCGAGCGCGTACTCGGCCGGCATCCCGAGGGAGGCCATCCCGACCACCTCGCCGACCAGGTTGCCGTGCTTGGCGACTCCCCCGCCGTCCGACCCGGCGTACAGCGGGACGCCGGCCTCGTAGGCGGCCATCACGGTCGCGCGGCGCCGGGCGTAGAGCTCGGTCATCGTCTCGGCGTACGCCGGGAACTTCTCGCGGCCGCCGGCGGCGTGCTCGGGGAACTTGTCGACCTGCATCACGGTCGGGACGAGCGCGGTGCCGCGGGCGACCATCGCGTCGATCAGCGCAGGAGTCAGGCCGGTGCCGTGCTCGATGCAGTCGATGCCGGCCTCGATCAGGCCCGGGAGCACGTCGTAGCCGAAGCAGTGAGCGGTGACCTTCGCACCGTGCTCGTGCGCGGCGCTCACCGCAGCGGCGAAGTCGGCGGCGGGGAACGACGGGGTCAGGTCGCCCTCGTCGCGGGAGATCCAGTCGCCGACCAGCTTGACCCAGCCGTCGCCGCGGCCGGCCTCGCGGACCACGCTGGCGACCAGACCTTCGGGCTCGACCTCGTCGGCGTAGCCGCGGATGTAGCGGCGCGAGCGCGCGATGTGCCGCCCGGCGCGGATCAGCCGCGGCAGGTCCTCGCGCTCCTGGACCCAGCGGGTGTCCATCGCCGAACCGCAGTCGCGGATCAGCAGCGCGCCGCCGTCGCGATCGGCGATCGCCTGGGCCTCGGCGGTGGCCAGGTCGGTCTCGCCGTGGTCGTCGAGACCGATGTGGCAGTGCGCGTCGACCAGGCCCGGGACGATCCAGCCACGAGCCGCGGTCGCCGCGCCTGCGACGGCCTCGTAGGTCACGCGGCCGTCCACGACGTACAGGTCGGCCGGCTCACCGTCCGGCAGGACGGGTCCCGAGAATCGCATCGCTGGCACGCCGCGAACCTATCGCGCGGTTTGTGGTCGAACGGGCCCACCCGGCGTGCGGAACGGGCCCACCCGACGTTACTTGAGGTACTGGGAGAGGTCGGGCAGGTCGTTCGGGTCGAAGGCCGAGAGGTCGGGGGCGTTGCCGAGCCCCAGCGCCGAGCCTGCGGCCGCCTGCTCCTGGGCCGCCTCCTGGGCCGCCTGCTGAGCCGCCTTGGCCGGGTTGCCGCTGCGCCGCGCGCCCTTGCTCTTCTTCGACTGCGGCGCCTGACGGGCCTTGGCGCGCTTGCCCAGAGCCATCCCCGGAGCGCCGGGCATGCCGGGCATCCCGCCGCCACGCGCCATCTGCTGCATCATCTTGCGGGCCTCGAAGAACCGGTCGACCAGGGAGTTGACGTCCGCGACGGTGCGGCCGGCGCCCTTGGCGATCCGGGAGCGGCGCGAGCCGTCGATCATCTTCGGGTTCGCGCGCTCGGCGGGCGTCATCGACTGGATGATCGCCTGGATCCGGTCGATCTCGCGCTCGTCGAAGTTCTCGAGCTGGTCGCGGAACTGGCCCATCCCCGGCAGCATCCCGAGCATCTTGGTCAGCGAGCCCATCTTGCGGACCTGCTGCATCTGCTCGAGGAAGTCGTCGAGGGTGAACTCACCGGTCTGGAGCTTCTCGGCCGCCCTGGCGGCCTGCTCGGCGTCGAAGGTCTTCTCCGCCTGCTCGATCAGGGTGAGCAGGTCACCCATGTCGAGGATGCGACCGGCCATCCGGTCGGGGTGGAAGAGGTCGAAGTCGGTGAGCTTCTCACCGTTCGAGGCGAACATCACCGGCTTGCCGGTCATCTTCGCGATCGAGAGCGCGGCTCCACCGCGGGCATCACCGTCGAGCTTGGTGAGCACCACGCCGTCGTACCCGACGCCGTCGAGGAAGGCCTGGGCGGTGTTGACCGCGTCCTGGCCGATCATCGCGTCGACGACGAAGAGGACCTCGTCGGGGTTGACCGCGTCGCGGATGCCGGCGGCCTGGGCCATCAGCTCCTCGTCGATGCCGAGGCGACCGGCGGTGTCGATGATGACGACGTCGTGCAGGGTGCGACGGGCTTCCTCGACACCGGCGCGCGCGACGGCGATCGG
>JBJMIO010000042.1:0-5232 GCA_045806765.1 Marmoricola sp. | reverse complement strand
CCGCACGATGTCGCCGAACGGCGTGCTCCGGCTCATCAGGTAGTTCTCGTGCGCACCGTAGGAGGCGCCCTTGTTGTCGGTGTTGTTCTTGTAGAGCACGATGTCCGGCTCCCCGGCCACCGAGGCGAATCGGCAGGCGTCCAGCGCGACCTGCTCCCCCGCCTTGTCCCACAGCACCGCATCGAGCGGGGTGGTCACCTCGGGCGAGGAGTACTCCGGGTGCGCGTGGTCGACGTAGAAGCGCGCGCCGTTGGTCAGGATGACGTTGGCCAGGCCCAGGTCCTCATCCGTGAGCTGGCTCGGATCGGCGGCCTCGCGTGCCAGGTCGAAGCCGCGGGCGTCGCGCAGCGGGGACTCCTCCTCGAAGTCCCAGCGGGCCCGGCGCACGTGCAGCTCGGCGGTCGCGTAGGCGTTCACCAGCCGCGTGCTGGCCACCATCGGGTTCGCGTGCGGCTGTCCCACGACCGAGATCCCGAACTCGGTCTCGGTCCCCATGACCCGGCGCACGCTCATGCTCCCGAGACTACGCGGGAGGCACCGCCACGACGCCGCCGACCGGTCCTCGGTGCACAACCGTGTTATTTTCGTCGGCACTCGGACCTCTACCCGCAGAACTGGAGCACCTCTTGCCGCGCTCGCGCACCGCCCGTCGGGCCGCTCTCACCGCCTCGACGATCTCCTTGCTGATGGCGTGCCTGGTGCTCACCGGTCTCGGGAACGCCGCCGGGGCGGTGGACCAGCCGGTCTCCGGGTCCACGGCGAGCACCGACCCGACCCCGACCCCGAGCCCGGACCCGGTCAGCAAGCCGGCCGTCGGACCGACGACCCTGGTCGCGAACGCGGACTCGACCACCATCGAGGCGTTCCGCTTCCGCTACGTCACCGTGCTCGGCAACGACACCTGCTCCGGCGTCACCCCGTGCCGGCGCTCGGCACTGACCGCCATGACCGCCAGCGGCCCGGCCGGTTGGCCCGTCTCGGTCGTGGCCGGCACCGGTCAGCTCAAGATCGGCGTCCCGTCAGGCGTCCCGGCCGGCTACTACGCGGTGCACTACTCGATCACCGACGCCACCGGCACCGCCTCGACGTACCTGCGGGTGCGCGTCGTCCTCGGCCCGACGCCGGACCACTACAACCCGCCGCAGGGCGCGAAGTTCTCCCACGCCTTCCAGCGCGGCAACATCAACCGGATCAAGACCCACATCATCCGGACCATCAACAGCGTCCCGCGCGGTGGCCAGATCCGCATCATCACCTGGTCCTTCAGCAGCACCGACTACCTGCGCGCGCTGGTCGCGGCGAAGAAGCGCGGCGTCAGCGTCCAGGTGATCCTGGCCTCGGGCAACAACGACTACACCATCAGCTACCCCGGCCTGAAGAAGGCTCTGGGGGGTGACCGGTGGAAGAAGGATGCGACCCGCGGCAGCTGGGTCTACCGCTGCGTCCGTTCCTGCCGCGGCACCGGCGGCACGATGCACGCCAAGGTCTTCCTGTTCAGCCAGGCCTACAACACCCGGTTCATCACGATGTCGGGCTCGGGCAACTTCACCGACTTCGCGGCCAAGGGCCAGTGGAACCAGCTCTACACCGATACCAACAACCAGGCGGTCTACGACAGCGTCAACCGGGTCTTCATCTCGATGAAGCACGACGTCCCGGCCAAGCCCCGTGAGCTGGCCCTGAAGTTCCCGACGACGACCTACTTCTTCACCCCGATGGCGGCGCCCGAGGCGGTCTACGACTTCGTGTGGCAGGGCCTGCGCCAGGTCCAGTGCACCGGCACCTCGATCAAGGGCGGCCGCACCAAGATCCGCATCTCGATGTACACCTGGCGCGACCGCCGCGGTGACTGGATGGCCAAGCAGGTTCGCAAGCTCTGGAACGAGGGCTGCGACGTGCGGATCATCTACGCGATCATGGGCAACCGGAACAAGGCGATCCTCTACTCCCCCAAGGGCCGTGGACGGATCCCGATGCGCCAGACGATCCAGGTCGACGACCTGCACCGTCCGGTGTGGTACCTGCACCAGAAGTACATCGTGATCGGCGGCCACGTCGGGACCACTCCGACCACGTACCAGGTCTACCAGGGCTCCTTCAACTTCTCCGACCTGGGCATGCGCTCGGACGAGAACATGCAGCTGCTCAACGGCTACTCCAACTACGCGCCGTTCATGGCCGACTTCAACCAGGTCTGGGTCCAGCCCGAGACCAGGGCACCGAACCCGAACAGCTACGTGCTGCAGGAGGACCGGCTCGGCCAGGGCCTCTACCAGTTCATGGAGCCGAACTAGGACGTCAGCGGACTGATGCCGTGGGTCACCGCAGTGCTGCAGTAGCCCCGGACTTCGCGAACAGGTCCCAGATCTTGTTCCGCTCCGCGATGGCGAACGTGGTCATGATGTGGTGCCGGTCGCGGAACACGATCTGGCCGTTGCGGTAGGGCACGCACACCGGCGGGGTCGGGCAGACGACCGGGTTGATGCCGGTCGTGAACACACCGTCGATCGAGGCGGCCAGCGCCTGCATGTAGCCGTCGCTGGGGGGCGCGACGAGCGGGTAGGCCACCGCGCACTGGCTCAGCCGCGTCGCCTGGGCCAGGCAGTCCAGCGGCCGGTCCGGGTTGGCGTCCATCACCGACTGGATCATCAGGACCTGGGCGCCACCGGAGCGGATCTTCTTCACCGTGTCCGACATCGTGGTGTACATCAGCTGGCTCAGGGTGTCGCCCTTCAGCGCGCCCGAGCGCGAGCGCATCAGCTTGGCCCAGCCCGGCTTCGGGTCGCGCGGCTTCATCACCAGGACCACCAGCGCGGGCTTGAGCTGCCTGGCCGCCGCGGCGTAGAAGCCCGTGCGGTCCTGGGCGCACTCCGCGCGCAGGCCCGCGTTCTGGCTGAAGTCGGCCAGGTCGTCGGGCCACGGGCACCCCTCGACGACGTTCTCGGCCAGGGAGAAGTGGTGCTCGGTGGCCAGCTTGGCGAACATCGGTCCGAGCATGTTGGCGAAGGAGTCACCGACGAGCAGGACCAGCGGTCCGTTGTCCTTGACCACCATGCACGGGTCGAGGTCGGCCGCGCTGCACTTCGCCGAGTGGCCGCGGTCCTTGACCGCCTTGCGGAAGTCCACCCCCTTCGGGACCGGGCCGTCGCCGGGCACCTTGGTGCGTGCTGCCACCGCCGCTCCGGACCCCGACCCCAGGCCGTACGCCGCCAGGGCCGGTCGGCGGTTGGTCTCCAGCACCGGGCTGACCACGAAGGCTGCCACCAGTGCCGAGGTGGTCAGCCCCGCGGCGACGACCGGCCAGGTGATCTTCACCAGGCGCTTGTTGGTCCGGATCGGCATCTCGAAGATCTGGTAGCTCAGTGCCGCCAGGCCGCTGCTGAGTGCGAAGGCGAGGACGGCGATCGCGTTGGGACCGACCGTCAGCAGCTGGCGAAGCACCAGGATGACGGGCCAGTGCCACAGGTAGGTGCCGTAGGAGATCTTGCCGAGGTAGACCGGGACCGGCCTGGACAGGATCCGTCCGAGCCAGGCCTTCGGCAGCACGGTCAGGCTGCCGATCAGCGCGACCGACGCGACCGTGGCTCCAAAACCCCGCCAGGTCGGGGTGAAGTCCACCAGGCCGGAGGCGACCAGGAGCAGGCCCCCGATGCCCAGCAGCATCAGCAGCGCACCGCCGCGGCCCTCGAAGGCCTTGACGCCCCGGCGCAGCGCGAGCGCCAGCAGGACTCCGGCCAGGAGCTGGTAGAGCCGGGCGTCGGTGCCGTAGTAGGCGTGGTTGGGCTCCTTCGCCGACCAGTAGAGCTGCGAGGCCACCGAGGCCACGAACAGCACGGAGCAGACCAGCGCCAGGCGGGCCGCGAAGCGCTTGCGCAGGCGCAGCAGGAGCGCGACCAGGACCGGGAAGAAGACGTAGTACTGCTCCTCGATCGCCAGGGACCAGAAGTGCAGGAACGGGCTCGGCGCGAGGTCCTGGGAGAAGTAGTCGGTCGACTGGCCCAGGAAGTGCCAGTTGGCGTAGTAGAGCAGTGCCGAGCGGGCGTCGCCGACCATCTCGATGCGGCGGACGACGTCGGAGACGACGACGAAGGCCACCATCGTCGCCACGACCACCAGCACTGCGGCGGGCAGCAACCGGCGCACCCGGCGGGCGTAGAAGCCGCCCAGGCTGAAGGTGCCGCGGGCGTCGATCTCGCTGAGGATCACGTTGGAGACCAGGAAGCCGGAGAGCACGAAGAACAGGTCCACCCCGACGAAGCCGCCGGCAGCGTACGACGGCCCGTGAGCGACGTGGGTGGCGTGGTAGACGAGCACCAGGTAGACGGCGATGGCACGCAGGCCGTCGAGCTGGGGCAGGTAGGACCACATGGAGGCGGACTCTACCGGCGGGCTGGAGGACCTTCGTCTAGAGGTACTGACCCGTGTTCGCGACCGTGTCGATGGACCGGCCGGGCTCGGTGCCCTGCTTGCCGGTGATCAGCGTGCGGATGAACACGATCCGCTCGCCCTTCTTGCCTGAGATCCGCGCCCAGTCGTCCGGGTTGGTGGTGTTGGGCAGGTCCTCGTTCTCCTTGAACTCATCCACGCAGGCCTGCAGCATGTGCTGGACGCGCAGGCCCTTCTGGTCGTTGTCGAGGAGGTCCTTGATCGCCATCTTCTTCGCCCGGTCGACGATGTTCTGGATCATGGCGCCGGAGTTGAAGTCCTTGAAGTACAGGACCTCCTTGTCACCGTTGGCGTAGGTGACCTCGAGGAACCTGTTCTCGTCGGTCTCGGTGTACATCCGCTCGACGGTCGCGGTGATCATCCCGGCCACCGTGGCCGCCCGGTCACCTCCGAACTCGGCGAGGTCGTCGGCGTGCAGCGGCAGGTCGGCGACGAGGTACTTGGAGAAGATGTCGCGCGCGGACTCGGCGTCCGGCCGCTCGATCTTGATCTTCACGTCCAGGCGGCCCGGGCGCAGGATCGCGGGGTCGATCATGTCCTCCCGGTTGGAGGCGCCGATGACCAGCACGTTCTCGAGCAGCTCGACCCCGTCGATCTCGCTGAGCAGCTGGGGCACGATCGTGTTCTCCACGTCCGAGGAGACGCCGGAGCCGCGGGTGCGGAAGAGCGAGTCCATCTCGTCGAAGAACACGATGACCGGGGTGCCCTCGCTGGCCTTCTCCCGGGCGCGCTGGAAGACCAGGCGGATGTGCCGCTCGGTCTCGCCGACGTACTTGTTGAGCAGCT
>JBJMIO010000041.1:0-14542 GCA_045806765.1 Marmoricola sp. | reverse complement strand
GGTGCACAACCCCGCCAAGGTCGGCAAGGAGTTCGGCGGCGTACCGGCCACCGACGACATCGACGCGCTGATCGCGCTGAAGCCCGACGCACTGGTGCACTACGGCCCCACGGCCCAGTACGCCGAGGAGAACATCCGCGTGATGTCGTCCTTCCTCCGCGCGGGCATCGACGTGTGCTCGACCGCGATGACGCCGTGGGTCTGGCCGGGCATGAAGCAGAACCCGCCGAACTGGATCGACCCGATCACCGAGGCGTGCGCGGCCGGGAACGCCTCCTGCTTCACCACCGGCATCGACCCGGGCTTCGCCAACGACCTGTTCCCGCTGACCCTGATGGGCCTGTGCGGCGAGGTGAAGTCGGTGCGCGCCTCCGAGCTGCTCGACTACACCGACTACGAGGGCGACTACGAGGACGAGATGGGGATCGGCCGGCCGCCGGAGTTCTCCCCCCTGCTCGAGATCCCGGACATCCTGGTCATGGCGTGGGGCGCGACGGTGCCGATGATCGCCCACGCCGCCGGCATCGAGCTCGACGACATCACCACCACCTGGGAGAAGTGGGTGACCCCGACGGACCGGAAGAGCGCCAAGGGCGTCATCCCGGCCGGCAACGTGGCCGCGATCCGCTTCACCATCAACGGCGTCTACCAGGGCCGCGAGGTGATCACCCTCGAGCACGTCAACCGGATCGGCCTGGACGCCGCGCCGGAGTGGCCGACCGGGTCGGGCGACGACGTCTACCGCGTCGACATCGACGGCTCGCCGTCGATCAGCCAGGAGACCGCCTTCCGGTTCACCGACGGCTCCGGCCGCGCACCCGCCGTGGCCGGCTGCCTGGCGACCGGGATGCGCGCGCTCAACGCCGTGCCCGCGGTCAACGACCTGCCTCCCGGCTGGGTCACCGCGCTCGACCTGCCGCTGATCCCCGGGGTCGGCACGATCCGCTGAGCCGAAACGCTGTGCCGGACTGACGCGTTCCGGTACGGTCACGCGAACCCATCACTCTCGGAGGTCGCGATGTCCCGCACCCTGTCCACCCTCGCGGCGCTCGTCGCGGCTGTGCTCGCCTGCACCGGTCTCGCCCTGATCGGCAGCCCGGCCGACGCGAGCCAGGGCGGAGCATCCGCAGCCCGGTTGGCACCCAAGCCCCGCGTCGGGCAGTGCCGGACGACCACGGCCGCGCAGACGTTCAGCTTCACCGACAACCACGCTCCGGTTGCGTGCTCCCAGCCGCACCGGCTGCGGACCTTCGCCGTCGTCGCTGTCCCCAAGACGTTCAACTACGTGCACATCAACCAGGCCAAGCTCGGCCGGGTCGCGGCGAACCTCTGCTACCCGCGGTTCTGGAAGGCGATCGGCGGCGGTCACGCGAACCGGGCGCTCACGGCCTACGACTGGGCCTACTTCGGCCCCAGCCTGAAGGACCGCAAGCACGGCGCGCGCTGGCTGCGCTGCGACGTGGTGCTCCAGGCCACCACACCTGCCGGGGTCGCCGGGCTCGCACCCCTGCCGAACGTGGGCTGGCCGATGCTGGGCACCCGCACCATCACCGACAACATCCGCCGGTGCCTGGCCACCACGACCGACGGGTACTGGACCGTGTGCTCACGCCCGCACGTCGCCCGCGCGGACCAGGCGTTCGTGATGGCCAGTGCCTCGCACCCGACACAAGCACAGGTCAACGCGGCCGCAGCGACGACCTGTCCCGGGAAGCGCGCCTACGCCGTGGGGACCTGGGCGTGGGCGCACGGCGACCACGTCGTGACCTGCTACTCCGTGACGACGTCCTGAGCGGGGCGCGGTACCGAGCCGGGGGACACCCGGATCAGACCGCGTCGGGCTCCGCGTCGAGCTCGTGCTCCAGCTCGGCCTCGAGCTCGTGCTCGAGCTCACGGACGGCGTGCGCACCCTCCTCGTCGCTGTGCGTGATCGTCAGGTAGGTCACGAACCCGATGAAGAGCAGCAGCCCCAGGCCGGTCACGGTGCCGTCACCCCAGCCGACGCCGCCGTTGTGGTGCGACTTGCCGAGCCAGTCGGCGACCGAGGCGCCCAGCGGGCGGGTCAGCACGTAGGAGGCCCAGAAGGCGATGGTCGCGTCGAGCCCGCGGCGCCAGAGCACCAGCGGGACCAGGATCAGCACGCCGAACAGCGCGATCGACCAGGCGAAGCCGAGGCCGATGTTGATCGCGGTCGTGTCGCCGACCGCGGTGCCCAGGCCGAAGGTCAGCAGCACCGTGCCCCAGTAGAAGCGCTCGCGCCGCGCACTGGTGATCGAGTGCACCGACAGCGTGCCCTCGCTGCGCTTCCACCAGGTCAGCAGACCGGACAGGAGGCAGAAGTAGATGATCGAGTCGACGTAGTACGGCGTGCCCAGCGCGACGTGCGGACCGTCGGCGATCATCGTGCCGAACAGCGCGACCATCAGCACGGTGATCCAGTAGCGGACCGGGTGGTAGGTCGAGGCGCGCAGCTGCACCCAGAGGGCGAGGAAGAAACCGCCGATCCCGACCAGGGCCGCCAGCGGGATGCTGACCGTGCCCAGGAAGTCCGCGCCCGACTCGCCGATGCCTGTGGTCAGCAGCTTGACGACCCAGAAGAGCAGGAAGATCTCGGGGACCTTGGGGGCACGGAACGCGCGATTCTTCATGATGGAAGAGGCTAGGGGCCGGTTCCTGACGCCAACCTGACTGAGAGCTACCTGAGAGCGGCCTCGACCAGCGCCTTGAACAACCCCGCGTCGGCCGCCATCTCCGGGTGCCACTGCACCGCGACCCGGAATCGGGGACCTGGCTCCTCGATCGCCTCCAGGAGACCGTCCTGTGCCCAGGCCACGGCCTCGAATCCAGGGTGGGTCTGCACCGACTGGTGGTGGTGGCAGCGCACCGCAGGCTCGGGATCGAAGACCCCGGCGAGCCGGGATCCCGGAGCCAGCCTCACAGCGGTGTCCCCGAATGCGTCCGCCCCCGGGTTGTGGTGCTCGTGCCCGACCACGTCCGGGACGTGCTGCTCCAGGCTGCCTCCGGCGTGCACGGCCATCACCTGCATCCCGCGGCAGACCCCGAGGACGGCCGTCTCGCGCTCGGCGACGGCGTCGAGCAGCGCAAGCTCCCAGGCGTCGCGGTCCTCGCGCCACTTCACCGTCGCCGCGTGCGGCTCCTGCCCGTACAGCTCCGGTTGCACGTCGGCACCGCCGCTGATGATCAGGCCGTCGAGGCGACCCACGACGGTGGCGGCTGCCTCGGCGTACGGAAGGGAGGGCGGGAGCAGGACGGGGACGCCGCCGGCCTCCTCCACGGCGCGCGCGTACGCCGTGGGCAACAGGTCGGCGGACATGTCCCAGGCACCCCAGCGCGCCTGCTCGCGGTAGGAGCTGAGCCCGATCAGCGGCCGGACCATGATCAGAGCGGGGTGACGTAGGCGCCCGAGATGCCGCCGTCGACCAGGAACGTGTTCGCGGTCATGAACGAGGACTCGTCCGAGGCCAGGAACAGCACCGCGTCGGCCATCTCCTCGGGCTCGCCGAAGCGGCCCATCGGGACGTGCACGAGCCGGCGTGCGGCGCGCTCCTCGTCCTTGGCGAACAGCTCCTGGAGCAACGGGGTGTTGACGGGTCCGGGGCACAGCGCGTTGACCCGCACCCCCTGCCGCGCGAACTGGACGCCGAGCTCGCGCGACATCGAGAGCACGCCGCCCTTCGAGGCCGAGTAGGAGATCTGCGAGGTGGCCGCACCCATCACCGCGACGAAGGAGGCAGTGTTGATGATCGAGCCCTTGCCCTGCTCGAGCATGTAGGGCAGTGCCGCCTTGCAGCACAGGTACACGCTGGTCAGGTTGACCTCCTGGACCTTGCGCCAGGCGTCGAGGTCGGTGTCGAGGATCGAGTCGTCCTCGGGCGGTGAGATCCCGGCGTTGTTGAACGCGATGTCGACCGAGCCGTAGGTGTCCTTGGCGGTCTTGAACAGCGCGTCGACCTCGTCCTTGCTGGTCACGTCGACGTGGACGTAGGTCAGGCCCAGCTCGTCCGCGAGGGCCGCACCCTTCGTGTCGTCGAGGTCGCCGATGACGACGTTCGCGCCCTCCTCCAGGAAGCGCTTCACGGTCGCCAAGCCGATCCCCGAGCAGCCCCCGGTGATCACGGCGGTGCGTCCTTCGAGCCGTGGTCCTGTCATGTCGTGTGTCCTTCTCGTGGTGGTGGTAACGGTGGTGGTGGTGTCAGTCCTGAGCGATGAAGACGTTCTTCTCCTCGGTGAACGCGTTGGGCGCGTCCGGTCCGAGCTCCCGGCCGAGACCGGACTTCTTGTAGCCGCCGAACGGGGTCCAGTAGCGGACCGAGGAGTGCGAGTTGACCGACAGGTTGCCGGCCTCGACGCCCCGGGCCACGCGCAGCGCCCGCCCGACGTCGCGGGTGAAGATCGAGCCGGAGAGGCCGTACTCGGTGTCGTTGGCCAGCCGGATCGCCTCCTCCTCGTCCTCGAAGGGCATCACGGCGACCACGGGTCCGAAGATCTCCTCGCGCCAGATCGGGGCACGGGTGTCCTCGGCCAGGACCACGGTCGGCGGCAGCCAGAAGCCGCCCCCGAGATCTGCGCCGTCGGGGACCGGGCCCGTGAACGCCGCCTCGACGCCGTCGAGGTAGCCCAGGACGGTCTCCTTCTGCTTGGCCGAGACCATCGGCCCCATCTCGCTGTCGTCCCGGGTCGGGTCGATCACCTTCATCGCACCGACCGCCGTCTCGAGCCGCCCGAGGAACTCCTCGTAGGCCGAGCGCTGCACGAGGATGCGCGAGCGGGCGCAGCAGTCCTGGCCCGCGTTGTCGAAGACGGCGTACGGCGCGGTGGCCGCCGCCTTGGCGATGTCGGCGTCGGCGAAGACGATGTTGGCGCTCTTGCCGCCGAGCTCGAGGGTCACCCGCTTCACCTGGTCGGCGCAGCCGCGCATGATCCCCTGGCCCACGGCCGTCGAGCCGGTGAAGCAGACCTTGCGGACGTCGGGGTGCGTCACGAATCGCTCGCCCACGACCGACCCCTTGCCCGGGATGACGGTCAGGACGCCCTCGGGGATGCCTGCCTGGATCGCGAGCTCACCGAGGCGGATCGCGGTCAAGGGGGTCAGCTCGGCCGGCTTGAGCACCACGCAGTTGCCGGCTGCGAGGGCCGGCCCGAATCCCCAGCCGGCGATCGGCATCGGGAAGTTCCAGGGCACGATGACGCCCACGACGCCGAGCGGCTCGTGGAAGGTGAGGTCGACCCCTCCGGGCACGGGGATCTGGCGGCCGAACATCCGCTCCGGCGCTGCGGAGTAGTAGTTCAGGACGTCGCGGACGTTGCCCGCCTCCCAGCGCGCGTTGCCGATGGTGTGGCCGGAGTTGAGCACCTCGAGCTGGGCGAGCTCCTCGAGGTGGGCGTCCACGATCGCGGCGAACGCACGCAGCAGCCGGGCGCGCTCGCCCGGCGCGAGGTCGCGCCACGCGGGGAACGCCGCGACCGCGCGCTCGATGGCGGCATCGGCCTCCTCGACGCTGGCCAGGGGCACGTCGGTGACGGCCTGGCCGGTGGAGGGGTTGATGACGGTGAAGCTGCTGCTCATTGCGTCCTCTCGCTGTCTCTGACTGGCCTTCTCACATGCGTTCGAAGCTTCGCTTGAGCTCCCAGTCGGTGACGGCGGCGCCGAAGGACTGGAGCTCGACGTCGGCCATGTTCGTGTAGTGCTCGACGACCTCGTCGCCGAAGGCGGCGCGGGCTACCGCGGAGGAGGCGAACGCCTCCCGGGCGTCGCGCAGGGAACCCGGCACCTTGGGCAGGCCGGAGGTGTAGGCGTTGCCGACCAGGGCAGGGCCCAGCGGCAGCTCGGCCTCGATGCCGTGCAGGCCGCCGGCGAGCATCGCGGCCAGGGCGAGGTAGGGGTTCACGTCGCCGCCGGGCACCCGGTTCTCCATCCGGGCACCGGCTCCCCTGCCGACCAGACGGACCGCGCAGGTGCGGTTGTCCTCACCCCAGGCGATCGTGGTCGGTGCGAACGAGCCGTCGGCGAAGCGCTTGTAGGAGTTGATGTTCGGCGCGTAGAGCAGGGTCAGGTCGGGCATGGTCGCCAGGACGCCGGCCACGAAGTGGTCGTAGAGCGCGGTGCGCGTGCCGCTCGCCTCGTCCCAGAACACGATCGACCCGTCTTCGCCGC
Organism: Marmoricola sp.; assembly: GCA_045806765.1. Taxonomy (GTDB): domain Bacteria; phylum Actinomycetota; class Actinomycetes; order Propionibacteriales; family Nocardioidaceae; genus Marmoricola. Next base: position 8,367 of record JBJMIO010000041.1, on the reverse strand, counting down.
GCAGGGACAGGTGGATGTGGCAGGAGTTGCCCTCGCGCTCGTTGAACTTCGCCATGAAGGTCAGCGACTGGCCGTGCTGCGCGGCGATCTCCTTCGCGGCAGTCTTGTAGACCGCGTGGTTGTCCGCGGTGACCAGGACGTCGTCGTAGAGGAAGCCGATCTCGTGCTGGCCGAAGTTGCACTCGCCCTTGGAGCCCTCGACGTTCATCCCCGCGTCGTACATGGTGTTGCGGATGTCGCGGATCAGCGGCTCGACGCGGGTGCTCCCGAGGATCGAGTAGTCGACGTTGTACTGGTTGGCCGGGGTCAGCTGCTGGTAGCCGGCGTCCAGCGCCTCCTCGTAGGAGTCCTCGAAGAGGATGAACTCCAGCTCGGTGCCGGCGAAGGCGGTGAAGCCGAGGGCCGCCGCCTTGTCCATCTGCTGCTTCAGGATCGTGCGCGGCGACTGGACGACCGGGCGGTGGTCGGGCCAGACCAGGTCGCACTGCACCATCGCGGTGGCGGGCAGGTGGGTGAGCAGGCGCAGCGTGTCGAGGTCGAGGACGAACTCCATGTCGCCGTACCCGCGCTCCCAGGAGGTGATCGCGTAGCCGGCGACGGTGTTCATGTCGATGTCGACGCCGAGCAGGTAGTTGCACCCCTCGGTGCCGTGCTCGACGACGATGTCGAGGAAGTACCGCCCGTGCAGGCGCTTGCCCTGGAGACGTCCCTGCATGTCGGTGAAGGCGACGACGACCGTGTCGATCTCGCCCGCCTCGATCGACGACCGCAGGTCGTCGAGGCTCAGGTGCCTCTCGTTCCTCAACGCAGCGTTGCGCATGCTCTCCCTCTCGTCTCAGCCCAGCAGTCGTCTCAGCAGTCGTCTCAGCAGTCGGCTCAACCCAGCAGGCCGCGCAGCAGCGCGGCCGTGTCCTCGCAGTGCTCGGTCATCACCCGGGCGGCCGTCGTCGGACGACCGTTCAGGATGGCCCGCACGATCGACTTGTGCTGCGCCGTCGAGTGGGTGATGTTCGGACGCAGCACCGGGATCGCGTGCAGCAGCTCGTCGAGGTCCGCCTGCGCCTGGGTGACCGCAGCCATCAACCGTGTCGATCCGCTGGCCGCGGCGATGGCGAGGTGGAGGCGCGAGTCGCACTGCCGGTGGTCCTCCCCCGACGGCGCGGTCGAGACCGCCTCGAGGCTCTCGGCCAGGACCGTGCGGGTGGCCTCGTCCAGCTCGCGGCTCGCCGCCAGGGCGGCCGCACCGGGCTCGACGACCGAGCGGAAGTCGAGTGCGTCGAGCAGGTCGGCCTGTCGCCCGCGGATCGCACGACGTGCCACCGAGGCCGTGCGGGCGGGGCGCTTCTGCACGATCGTGCCGCCGCCCCGGCCGCGCGTCGTCTCCACCAGGCCGGCTGCCCGCAGTGCGGCGATCGCCTCGCGCAGGGTCGCCCGCGAGACCCCGAGCTGCTCGGCGAGCTCCCGCTCGGCCGGCAGCTGCGACCCGCGCTGGTAGACGCCGAGCCGGATGGCGGTCGCCAGCTGCTCCACGCACGCCTCGAAGGCGTGGTGCCCGCGGACCGGACGCAGAACTGCCTGCTGGAGGCGGAGTGCGTGCGGCGATGCGGCCATGCTGGTCAGTCTCGATTCCCGGGTCGGTGGTGTCAACGAGTGACGGAATCATAATGGTCGGAGTTCATACCAATTTTACGTGGGGCTGTTTACAGGTCGCCGTCAGCGGGTCTAGGTTCCGTTTCAAGTCGCACGAACCGAGAGGTGGACCATGCCGGAAGCCCACGAGGCCTTGAGCGCGGACGAGCAGCATCTCGCCAAGCTCGGCTACAAGCAGGACCTGTCGCGCAGCTGGTCGGGGTTCTCCAACTTCGCCATCTCGTTCTCGATCATCTCGATCCTCGCGGGCTGCTTCACCAGCTTCGGACTCGGCTGGAACAACGGAGGGCCGGCCGCGATCGCCTGGGGCTGGCCGATCCTGTCGGTCTTCATCCTCATCATCGGCCTCACGATGTCCGAGCTGGTCTCGGCCTACCCGACCTCCGGGGGCATCTACTGGTGGGCCTCCAAGCTCGGCGGACCGAAGGCCGGCTTCTTCACCGGCTGGCTGAACCTGATCGGGCTGCTCGCGATCGACGCCTCGGTCGCGTACGGGTGCGCGACGTTCTTCGACGCCTTCGTGGGTGCGTACAGCAAGTCGTGGCAAGGCAACTACTCGCTGACCCGGGTATTCATCGAGTTCGTGATCATCCTGGCGCTAGCGGCGCTGGTGAACATCTTCTCGAGCCACCTGCTCGCCGTGATCAACAACGTCTCAGTGTGGTGGCACGTGATCGGATCGCTCGTCGTCGTCGCGATCCTGTGGTTCTTCCTCAAGGACGGCGCGGACCACGCCTCGTTCAAGGACGTCTTCGGGACCACGGTCAACAACACCGGATTCTTCGGCGGTCACAAGGGACTTGGCTTCATCCTCTACATCCTGCCGCTCTCAGGCATCCTGACGCAGTACACGATCACCGGGTACGACGCCTCGGTCCACCTCTCCGAGGAGACCAAGGACGCAGCGGACTCCGCTGCGCGAGGCATCTGGCAGTCGATCCTCTACTCCGCGATCGGCGGCTGGATCCTGCTGCTGACGTTCCTCTTCGCCGTCCAGTCCGTCCCGGACGAGACAGCAGCCGGCGGCGGGGTTCTGACGATCTTCAGCGCCGCACTCACCTCTCACGTCGCCGGCATCATCATCTTCATCTCGATGGCTGGTCAGTTCTTCTGCACCTGCGCGTGCATGACGAGCACCAGCCGGATGCTGTTCGCGTTCAGCCGTGACCGGGTGGTCCCCGGACACAAGTACTGGTCGCAGCTCAACGCCCAGCGCGTTCCGGTCTACGGAGTGATCGCCTCCGCCGTGGTCGCGCTGATCATCACCCTGCCGGCCCTGATCACGGTCGACATCAACGGGGCGCCCGTCCCGGTCGCGTTCTTCGCGGTCGTGTCGATCGGCGTCATCGGCCTGTACCTGGCCTTCGCGATCCCGATCTACCTGCGCTGGCGTCACGGTGAGAACTTCGAAGTCGGCCGGTGGAACAACGGGAGCAAGTACCGCTGGATGAATCCCGTCGCCGTGATCGAGATCGTGATCATGAGCATCGTCGGGATCCTGCCCACGGCCTACGTCGGAGTTCCGTGGAACGACGGCTTCGCGATGAAGTACGTCAACTACGCCATCATCGTCGTCCCTGTGGCCCTGGTGCTCCTCCTGATCTACTGGGAGGTCTCGGTGAAGCACTGGTTCACCGGACCGGTCCGCACGGTCGACGAGCCTCCGGCCGAGCCAGCCGCCGTCTGATCTTGGCCGTCCCTGACGGTCTCGACCGGCTCGCCACGCAGCTGCCGAAGCTGCGCTGCCTGGCGGGCCGGTCGTGGTCGGTCTCCGAGCTCCCGGGCGGGCTCACGAACGTCAACGTACGGGTACGAACCGTTGACGATCGTGAGCCCGAGCTCGACCTCGTCGTCCGCTGCTCCGAAAACGATCCGGGCCTGCTCGACATCGATCGGGGCGCCGAGCACCACAACACCGACGCGGCTGCGCGCGCCGGCGTCGGGGCACCGGTCGTGGAGTACCGGCCGGACCTGCGGATGCTGGCCATCGGCTTCCTGGCCGGGCACGCCCTGGTCGACGCCGACTTCGAGGAAGCCGCGGTGCTCGACCGTGCCGCGGACGCCGTACGCCGGCTGCACGCCGGACCGCGGTTCGCCGGCGACTTCGACATGTTCGCCCGGCAGGCCGGCTACCTGCGCACGATCAAGGACCGCGGCTTCCGGCTCCCGGCGGCCTACGAGGACCACGCTGCTGCCTGGGACGACGTACGCCGCGCGCTGGCCGTCCACCCGCGGCCGACCGTGCCCTGCAACAACGACCTGCTGGCCGCGAACTTCATCGACGACGGCGAACGGGTGTGGTTGATCGACTACGAGTACTCGGGCAACAACGACCCCTGCTTCGAGCTCGGCAACACCGCGACCGAGTGCGGGTTCTCCCCCGACCTGGTCGAGGCCTGGACCGCGGCCTACTTCGGCGTCCCGACGCCGGCCGACCTGGCCCGGGTGCGTCTCCAGGCACTGTGCAGCTGCTACGGCTGGTCGCTGTGGGGCTTCATCCAGGCGGCCACCAGCCCGCTGGACTTCGACTTCTGGGACTGGGGCACCGAGCGCTTCGAGAAGGCCCGGACCACTTTCGGGTCCGCCGACTTCGCACGCCTCCTGACGGAGGTGGCGGATGGCTGACCTGCCCGATCGCTCCCGCGTCGTGATCATCGGCGGCGGCGTGGTCGGCACGAGCGTCGCCTACCACCTGACCCGGCTCGGCTGGACCGACGTGCTGCTGCTGGAGCAGGGCCGGCTCTCCTCCGGCACCACCTGGCACGCCGCGGGTCTGGTGGGCCCGTTGCGCGCCAGCGAGAGCGGCACCCGGCTGGTGCAGTACTCCGCACAGCTCTACGCCGAGCTCGAGGCCGAGACCGGGTTGGCGACCGGCTACCGCAACGTCGGCGGGCTGGTGCTGGCCCGGACGCCCGAGCGGATGGTGCAGCTCGCGCGGACCGCGGCCAACGGAGCGGCGTACGGGCTGGAGGCCGAGCTCATCGACCCGGCGCGCGCCCAGGAGCTCTGGCCGCCGATGCAGGTCGATGACCTGCTCGGCGCGCTGTGGCTCCCCGGCGACGGCAAGGTCAACCCGGCCGACCTCACCCAGTCGCTCGCCCGCGGTGCCCGGCAGGGCGGTGCGCGCATCCTCGAGAAGGTGCGCGTCACCGGCTTCGCGACCACGACCGGAGGGCGCGGTCCTCGGGTGAGTGGGGTGAGGACCGATCGCGGTGACGTCGGGTGCGAGGTCGTGGTCAACTGCGCCGGCCAGTGGGCCAAGGCGCTCGGCGGCCTGGTCGGCGTGACGGTCCCGCTGCACTCGGCCGAGCACTTCTACGTCGTGACCGAACAGGTCGAGGGCACCCACCCGGACCTGCCGATCATGCGCGACCAGGACGGCTGGACCTACTTCAAGGAGGAGGTCGGCGGACTGGTCGTCGGTGGCTTCGAGCCGAACGCGAAGCCGTGGCGCGCCCCCGACGATCTCCCCTACCCGTTCGAGTTCCAGCTCCTGGAGGAGGACTGGGACCACTTCTCGATCCTGATGGACCAGGCGCTGCTCAGGATCCCGAGCCTGGCGCAGACCGGGATCCGCAAGTTCTACAACGGGCCCGAGTCGTTCACGCCCGACAACCAGTTCCTGCTCGGCGAGGCCCCCGAGCTGGACGGCTTCTTCCTCGGCTGCGGCTTCAACTCAGTCGGCATCGCCTCGGCCGGCGGCGCGGGTCGCGCCCTGGCGGAGTGGATCGTGGCAGGGTCGCCGCAGGACGACCTGGTCGGCGTCGACGTACGCCGATTCGCACCCTTCCACAACGACAACGCGTGGCTGCGCTCGCGGGTCGCGGAGACCCTGGGCAACCACTACGCGATTCCCTGGCCCAACCTCGAGCTGATCACCGGGCGGGCGCAACGGGTCTCGCCGCTGCACGAACGGCTCGCGGAGAAGGGCGCGGTGTTCGGGGCGAAGATGGGCTGGGAGCGACCCCTCTACTTCGACCCTGCCGGACCGCGCACGCTGACCTACACCTGGGACAAGCCCGACTGGCTGGCGCTCTGCGAGCAGGAGCAGCTCGCCTGCCGCAACGACGTCGCGGTCTTCGACCAGACGTCGTTCAGCAAGTACGTCGTCTCCGGCCAGGGAGCCGTCGCCTCGCTGCAGTGGATCTGCGGCGCCGACGTCGAGGTCCCGGTCGGGCGCGCGGTGTACACGCCGTGGCTCGCCGAGCACGGCGGCTACGAGGCGGACCTGACCGTCACCCGCACCGGCGACGATTCCTTCCTGGTCGTCTCCTCCTCGGCGACGACGGTGCGCGACCTCGACCACCTCCGCCGCCACCTCGACGGCGCAACCGCGACGGACGTCACCGAGGACTTCGCGGTCATCGGGGTGATGGGGCCGCGGTCGCGCGCCCTGCTCGCCGGGCTCACCGCCGCCGACCTGAGCGAGGCGGCCTTCGGCTTCGCGACCAGCCAGGAGCTCACGCTCGCGGGTGTGCGCCTGCGCGCCACCCGGATCACCTACGTCGGCGAGCTCGGCTGGGAGCTGATGGTGCCCGTCGAGCACGCGCTCGCCGTCTACGACGCGATCTCGGCCGGCGGTGCCCGCGACGCCGGCTACTCCGCGATCGATTCGCTGCGCCTGGAGAAGGGCTACCGCGCCTTCCCGCGCGAGGTGAACCCGGCGTACAACCCGGTCGAGGCAGGCCTGACCTTCGCCTGCAAGCTCGGGACCGGGATCGACTTCCTCGGCCGCGACGCGGTGCTCAGCGCGAAGGCGGTCGGTGCGTGGCGCCGGATCGTCTCGTTCGCCGCGGCAGATCCCGACGTGATGCTCTGGGGCGGCGAGCTGGTGCTGCGCGACGGCGAACCGGCCGGCCAGGTCACCTCGGCCGCGTGGGGTGCCACCGTGGGCGCGGCCGTCGGGCTGGCGGTGCTCTGGGATCCCGACGGCGGCTCCGTCGACGCGGCCTGGATCCGGTCGGGTTCCTACGCCGTCGACGTCGGTGGGCAGCGGGTCGGCGTCACCGTCTCGCTGCGGGCACTGGTCGACCCCGACAACGAGCGGATCAGGTGACCCGGCACGGGATGCCGCACGCCCGCTGATGAGGCGGACCCGAGGTTGACTCGCGCGTAACCCGGTCGAGGGGCGATCCTGGCGAGGTGCCGAAGAACGCCACCACCTCGTCGTACTCCATCACCATGCGTCTGCACACGCCGCCGGACCACGGCGTCGTCGGCGCCGCTGCGACCGCGATCGCCGAGGCGGGAGGAGTCGTCACCGCGATCGACGTGGTCGAGTCGAGCCCGACCCGGCTCCGTCTCGACGTCACCTGCTCCGCGGCCGACGGAACGCACGCGGTCGAGCTCCAGCAGGCCGTCGCCGCACTGGACGGGGTGGAGGTGCACAAGGTCAGCGACCGGACGTTCCTGCTGCACCTCGGCGGGAAGATCGAGGTCTCCTCGAAGGTGCCGCTGCGCACCCGGGACGACCTCTCGATGGCCTACACACCGGGAGTGGGCCGGGTCAGCATGGCGATCGCGGAGAACCCCGACGACGTCTCCCGCCTGACGATCAAGGGCAACACCGTGGCGGTGGTGACCGACGGCTCCGCCGTGCTCGGGCTGGGCAACATCGGGCCCGGGGCGGCGCTGCCGGTAATGGAGGGCAAGGCCGCGCTGTTCAAGCGGTTCGCCAACATCGACGCCTGGCCGATCTGCCTGGCCACCCAGGACACCGACGAGATCGTGAAGGCCGTGGAGATGATCGCCCCGGGCTTCGGTGGCATCAACCTGGAGGACATCGCCGCACCGCGCTGCTTCGAGATCGAGCAGCGCCTGCGCGCCAGCCTGGACATCCCGGTCTTCCACGACGACCAGCACGGCACCGCGATCGTCGTGCTGGCCGCGCTGCTCAACGCGCTGCGCGTGGTCGGCAAGGACTTCACCGAGGTGCGCACGGTCGTCTCCGGTGCCGGAGCGGCCGGGACCGCGATCGTGACGCTGCTGCTCGCCGCCGGCATGACCGACGTGGTCGTCTACGACCGCGCCGGCTGCCTGGTCCCGGGCCTGGAGGGACTCTCGCCCAGCCAGCAGACGCTGGCCGAGGTGACCAACCCGCGCGGGGTCACCGGCGACCTGCGCACGGCGCTGGGCGGGGCCGACGTCTTCATCGGGGTCAGCGCCCCGGGCATCCTCGAGCCCACCTGGATCACCGAGATGGCGCCGCGCTCGATCGTGTTCGCGCTCGCCAACCCCGATCCGGAGGTCGACCCGATCGAGGCCGCGAGGTACGCCGAGGTCGTGGCCAGCGGCCGCTCGGACTACCCGAACCAGATCAACAACGTGCTCGCCTTCCCCGGCGTCTTCCGTGGCCTCCTGGACGCACGGGCCACCGAGGTCACCGTCGAGAAGCTGCTCGCCGCCGCGCGCGCGATCGCCGGCGTCGTCCTGCCCGACGAGCTCAACCCCAGCTTCATCATCCCCTCGGTCTTCCACCCCGACGTGCCCGGCGCGGTCGCCGCAGCGGTCCAGGGGACCTGAGAGGGACGGTCACCTCCGAATGCACGAGACCCCCACCAGCTGGTGGGGGTCCGGCGCCTGGATGTCTCCAGTGGCAGATGATGGATTCGAACCATCGAAGGCATAAGCCGACGGATTTACAGTCCGCTCCCATTGGCCGCTCGGGCAATCTGCCAGTGCTCCACACCGGTTAGGGTGAGTAGCGCAGACGAGGAT
>JBJMIO010000040.1:0-26689 GCA_045806765.1 Marmoricola sp. | reverse complement strand
GCCCCTCGACCAGAACCCGCGTCCCGGGCCGCAGGGTGCCGAGCGAGGCGCTGCCGTCGCCGACGGCCTGCACGGTGATGCGGAGGCTGCGGCCGTCGGGTGCGGCGGAGAGGGAGTACGGGTTGGCGCGGGACCAGCCGGGACGCCCGAGGAACCGCCAGAGGAAGAACTGCCCGGGCTCGGCGCGCAGCCGGTCGAGGCGGCGGCCGCTGAGGTAGACCGACACGACGCCGGGGCCCTCCGGCAGCACGGTGACCACCCGCAGGTCGTGGCGCAGGTTGCGCACGACCGGGCGGGCGACCCGCCAGAGGAGCAGGGCGGCGGCCGCTGCCGCCCAGGCGGTCCACCAGAACACCGTGCGGCCGGTCGAGGAGGTGAGCTCCTGCCCGGTCCAGAGCTGGTGCGGCAGCGCGAGCCCGACGCCGAGGTAGGCGTAGAGGTGCAGCAGGTGCCAGGACTCGTAGCGCAGCCGGCGTCGGGCCGCGCGGATGCTGGTGACGACCACCATGACCAGGCAGAGGCTCCCGGCCAGCGCGAGGAGCATGCCCGGGTAGCCGACCGTCAGGTTCCAGAATGTGCCCGGGACGGCGCCGAGGTCGCCCGCGGCGTACCCCCACGTGATCAGGCCGACGTGGGCGAGCATCAGGTTGAACGAGGTGAAGCCGAGCAGGCGGTGCAGGTGCGCCAACCGGTCCTGGCCGTACGCCGCCTCCAGCGCCGGCACCCGCGCCATCAGCAGCACCTGCCCGAGCAACAGGACGGAGGAGGCGAGGCCGGTGAGCCGGCCGGCCGAGGTCAGCCCGCTCGCCAGCCCGCCGAGGTCCTTGATGCCGCCGCCGGTGACCCACCAGAACGTGACGAGCAGCAGTGCGCCCCACAGCAGCAGTCCGGCGACGAGCCGGACCCCGGCGTCCCACCGCGCCCGGGCGGGTGGGACTGGTCGCGCCCGAGGGGTCGCGGCGATGGCGGTCATGCTGGTCAGCCTGCGCGCCGAGCCTGAGCGGTGCGGGTGCGCCACCTGTGCGGTTCCTGTGAGCCGGTGACAGGAGTCGAACCCGCGACATCCTCTTTACAAGAGAGGCGCTCTACCAACTGAGCTACATCGGCGTGCCGACCTCTCGGGCCGGCGGCGTCATCGTACCGAGGCAAGTTCGTCTTCTTGGTGTCGGACTTCGCACGATCAGGGAGGATGTCGGCGTGGACCTGCTGCACGAACCGCACCACGACGGCTCGGTGCTCTACACCGCGGCGGAGAGCGCACCCCTGGGGAGCCGTGTAGACGTGCGCGTGCGCTCGAGCACGCAGCGCCTGCCGGACGCCGTCTGGCTGCGGACCGTGCAGGACGGCGAGCCCTTCTTCGCCGCCTGCACAGCGCAGCCCGAGGAGGACGGCACCGTCTGGTGGACCGCTGAGGTGCCGGTGCGCAACCCGGTGCAGCGCTACCGCTTCATGGTCGTGGAGGGCGACTCGTTCCGCTGGCTCAACGCCACGGGCCTGGTCGACCACGACGTCGCCGATGCTCACGACTTCACCCTCACGCCGTACGACGCTCCGCCGGTGTGGGGTCGCGACGCGGTCGTCTACCAGATCTTCCCCGACCGGTTCGCGCGCTCGGCGCAGGCCGACCTGCACGAGATCCCCGACTGGGCGGTGCCGGCACAGTGGGACGACCCGCCGGTCCACCAGGGGCCGCACACCCCGCTGCAGTTCTACGGCGGCGACCTGGACGGCATCATGGAGCACCTCGACCACGTGGTCGCCCTCGGCGCCGACACGATCTACCTCACCCCGGTCTTCCCGGCCGAGAGCAACCACCGCTACAACGCGAGCACCTTCGACTCCGTCGACCCGCTGCTCGGCGGCGACGAGGCCTACCGGCGCCTGATCGAGGCGGCCCACGAGCGCGGCCTGCGCGTCCTGGGGGACCTGACCAGCAACCACACCGGCGACACCCACGAGTGGTTCCGGGCTGCGAAGGCGCGCAAGAGCAGCAAGGAGCGCGCCTTCTACTACTTCGACGCGCAGGGCGGCTACGAGGACTGGAAGGGCCACGGCACGCTGCCGAAGCTCGACCACACCTCGCGCGAGCTCGGCACCCGGTTCCGCGGGGTGGTCACGCGCTGGCTCGAGTTCGGCATCGACGGCTGGCGCATCGACGTCGCGAACATGACCGGACGGCACCGCGAGGTCTACATCGCGCACCGGGTCGCCAGGGAGATCCGCGCGGCCGCCTGCGAGGTCCGCCCTGACGCCCTGGTGCTCGCCGAGCACGGCCACGACGCCACCGGGGACCTCGACGGCGACGGCTGGCACGGGACGATGAACTACTACGGCTTCTCGTTCCCGGTCTGGGAGTGGCTGCGCGACCCGCGCCACCCGGTGCCGAGCTTCGGGCTCCCGGTCGGCGTCCCGCGTCGCGACGGCACCGCGATGGTCGCCGCGATGCGCACCTTCGGCGCCAGCTTCGGGTGGCGGGCGACCGCGAACAGCTGGAACATCCTCGGCTCCCACGACTCACCCCGGATCCGGACCACCACAGGCTCCGCGGCGCTGCAGCACCTCGCGGCCGTCCTGCAGTTCACCCTGCCCGGGGTGCCGATGGTCTTCGCCGGCGACGAGATCGGCCTGGAGGGCGTGGACGGCGAGGACTCCCGGCGCACGATGCCGTGGGCCGAGCCGGTCGCGTTCCGCACGCGCACCCGCACCGTGTACGCCGAGCTCGCCGCCCTCCGGCGCGCCCACGTCGCGCTGCGCCACGGAAGCCTGCGCTGGGTGCACGTCGGGGCCGAGCAGGTCGGCTACGTGCGCGAGCACCCCGACGGGACGCTGCTCGTCCTGCTCTCCCGCGACGGTTCCGCGCTGCCCGAGATCCCGGGACTCGCCCGGGGCGAGCTGGTGCTCACCCTCGGCGAGGGCGTCGCGCCGAAGGCAGAGGTCTGGACGGTGGCCTGAGCCGCGGGCTCAGGACGACGGGCTCAGGACGACGGGCTCAGGACGACTCGCTCAGTGCGAGGCCCAGGCGTCGTCGTCGGCCGTACGGCTGGTCACGGCCTTGGGCAGCTTGCCGTCGGCGAGCTGGGCCACCGAGACGTTCTCGAAGACGTCGCGCAACGCCGAGCGCCCGGCGATCCAGACGTGCTGGAGACCCTGCGCGGACTCGTTGTAGCTGACCGCCTCCGGGCGCAGGCCGTAGACCGAGACGAGCGGGCCGTCGACCGCACGGATCACGTCGGCCACCGAGATCTGGGCGCTGTCGCGGTTCATCCGCCAGCCGCCGGACTGGCCGCGCTGGGCGATCACCAGACCTGCCCGGCGAAGGTCGGCGAGGATCGCCTGGAGGAAGCCGTGCGGGATGTCCTGGAGCCGGCCGAGCTCCTCGGCGCTGACCGGTGACCCGTCGCTGCGGCGGGCGATCTCCACGAGGGCACGCAGGGCGTAGTCGGACTTGGCGGTGACGCGCATGGACCAAGTCTCTCAGATCGGTCGAGTAGATCGTTTCTGGCGCTCCACCAGACTTCCGTGTCGCCTCAGGATCCGCCGAGGTCGAGCGGGAGGTACGGGTCGACCAGGAAGGTCCCGCGGGTGTTGATCCGGATCGGCTGGATACCGACGGGCCGTCCGTCCTCGAAGGTCAGCACCGTCATCTCTGCCTCGCGCCGCAGCCGGCTGCCCACCGCCACCGCGTACGCCGCTCCGCCGGTCGTGCCGTTGGTATAGGTGTAGCCGACGCGGCCGTTCGTGCCGACCACCCGGTCCGGGCCGAGCTGGATGTGGACGTGCCCGGCGACGACCAGGTCCACGCAGCCGCGCTCGAGCGCCGTCGTGCCCAGCTGCGCGTCGTGGACCACCAGCGTGGAGATCCGCTCGCCGCGGTCCTGGCGGGCGCACAGCTCGTCGCCGACACGGGTGCGCACCTGGTCGAAGGTCAGGCCCTTCTCGTCCTTCCAGATCCCCAGGCCGCTCGATCGCGGGTCGTCGACGCCGAAGAACCGGACCCCGAAGGCCGTTGCCTCGGTGCCGTCCAGGTGGGTCCAGCCGTGCTGGGCGAGGAACCTGCTCGCGAAGCTTCCGTTGTCGTGGTTGCCGGCGACGGTGAGCCGGTGCTCGTAGTCGGAGAACGCGTCGTCGAGCGAGTCGAGGCTGAACTGCTCCCACGGCTCGCCGGTGGAGGTGTCGTCACCCGCGTCGATCACCGCGGTCGCGCCGACCCCGTCCCCGATCGCGCGGGCGACGTCGTCCATCCCGATGTTGTCGTGCCGGTCGCTGATCAGCAGCGCCACCGTCTGGCCGGCGGTCGCCTTGCGCACCTGCGCCGCAGCCGCCGGGGCCGCGCCGGCGACACGGGAGTAGAACGCCTTGCTCTCGTCGAAGCCCTGGAAGGCGCTCGCGATCAACCGCCGGGTCCCCTGGGTGAGCAGACCTCCCTGCACCTGGACCCCGTCGAGCTCGGCCGGGACGGTGACCTCGGGAAGCGCCTGCTGCAGGGGGATCCAGTCGGTCTGCTGGACCCGCTCGGAGTCGGGTTGCCACGGCGCGACGACGGCCAGGGCGAGCAGTCCCGCTGCGGTGACCACGACCGCGACGGTGCGGCGGCCCGGCCGGTGGGCGAAGAGCTCCTCGCGGCGCCGCGCGCCGAGGAGGTAGAAGGCGCCGATCGGGACCAGGGCCAGCACGCCCGCCCGGAACGCCGCGGTCAGGGCCAGCTCGCGCACCTCGGCGCCGACCTTGTCGAGCTCGGCCGTGGGGTGGCTGGCGATCAGGCTGTAGCGCGCGATCAGCTCGCGGTCACTGGTGGCGCGGGTCTTGCCGAGGTCCACCCGGACCCCGATCCGGCTCCGGGTGCGCTGCCGCAGGTCGGGCAGGTAGGGGCCCATCGTGATGCGTGCGTAGTGGTCGAGGGTCGGGGTGACCTCGGCGTCGTGGCTCGCGATCACCAGCGAGCCGTGCGAGCTCAGGAACAGTCCGAACCACAGCGGCAGCGCGACCAGCACCCACGCGGCGAACACGGCCAGCAAGCGAGGCATCCGTCCAGCCTAGGGGGCGCTCGGTGAGCGGCTCGCCCTCCGGCGCACGGCGGACTCAGCCCTGGCGGGCCTGCGCGATCGCGTACAGCGTGATGGACGCCGCGACACCAGCGTTGAGCGACTCCAGCGTGGAACTCATCGGGATCGAGACCAGCTGGTCGCACGTCTCTGCGACCAGCCGCGAGAGCCCGTTGCCCTCCGAGCCGACCACGACGACCAGGGGACCGTCCGCGAGGTCGAGGTCGGGCAGCGAGACCTCGCCGTCGGCCGCGAGACCGACGACCATGCAGCCCGCCGCCTGGTAGGCCTTGAGCTGCCGGGTCAGGTTCACCGTCTGGGCGACCGGCACCCGAGCTGCGGCACCGGCGGAGGTCTTCCACGCGGAGGGCGTCATGCCTGCGGCACGGCGCTCGGGGATCAGGACGCCGTGGGCTCCGAAGCCCGCTGCCGAGCGCACGACCGCGCCCAGGTTGCGCGGGTCGGTGACCGAGTCGAGCGCGACGATCAGGGGCGGCTCACCGCTCTGCGCGGCCAGCTCGAGGAGGTCGTCGGCGTGCGCGTACTCGTACGCCGGCACCCGGGCGGCCAGACCCTGGTGGACGGCTCCCCCGGTCATCCGGTCGAGCTCGGGGCGCGGCACCTCCATCAAGGAGATGCCCTGGTCGGAGGACAGTCCGAACGCCTCGCGCAGCCGGGCGTCGCGCTCGGCGCCCTCGGCGACGTAGATCGCAGTGATCGGCATGCGTGCACGCAGGGCCTCGACCACCGAGTTGCGCCCGGCGATCCACTCGGCCTCGCCCGGCTTCGGCTTCCGCTTCGGCCTGCGGGACTCGACCCGCTCGGCCTTCTGGGTGGCCTTGTAGACCTTGTGGTTGGGGCGGTCCTTGGCCTTCGGCGTCGGTCCCTTGCCCTCGAGCCCGCGACGGACGCGACCACCCGAACCGGCAGTGGGGTTGCCCTTGCCGGTCTTCTTGATCGCACCGCGACGAGCGCTGTTCCCTGGCATCAGTTCTTTCCTGTCAGCTTCCACCGAGCACCCTGCGGGGTGTCCTCGATCTCGACGCCGGCGGCCGCGATCCGGTCACGGATCGCGTCGGCGCTGGCGAAGTCCTTGGCGGCCCGAGCAGCCTCGCGCTGCTCGAGAAGCCCGGCGATCAGCACGTCCACCACCGGCTTGAGGTCGTCCGCGTCGGACGCCGGACCTTGGGTCCAGTGTGGATCAGCCGGGTCCAGACCCAAAACCGAGAGCATCGCGCGGACCGAGGCGACGTTGCCGCGCAGTGCGTCGGACGGCCCGTCGGCGAGCAGCTTGTTGCCCTCGCGGACCACGTTGTGGATCGCCGCGACTGCGGCCGGCGTACCGAGGTCGTCGTCCATCGCCTCGGTGAACTCCGCGCACCACACACCCGGCGGCGGCACCTCCCCGAGCAGCTCGCCGGCCCGGTCGAGGAAGCTCTCGATCCGTCGGAACGCGACGGCGGCCTCCTCGAGCGCCTCGAAGGAGAACTCCACGTGCGAGCGGTAGTGGGCCGCGACCATGTAGTAGCGCAGCTCGATGCCGCGGACCCGCTTGAGCACCTCGGGCACCAGCAGGGAGTTGCCGAGCGACTTGCTCATCTTCTCCCCGGAGGTGGTGATCCAGGCGTTGTGCAGCCAGTACGACGCGAACGCACCGCCAGCCGCGCGCGACTGCGCCTGCTCGTTCTCGTGGTGCGGGAAGCGCAGGTCGACGCCGCCGCCGTGGATGTCGAAGGCGTCGCCGAGGTACTTGCCCGCCATCGCCGAGCACTCGATGTGCCAGCCCGGACGACCGCGTCCCCACGGCGCCGGCCAGGACGCCGTACGCGGCTCGGAGGCTTCCTTCCAGCCCTTCCACAGCGCGAAGTCGCGGGGGTCGCGCTTGCCGCGCGGATCGGCGTCGGTGGCGGCCTCCATGTCGTCGATGCCCTGGTGGGTCAGCTCGCCGTACGCCGGCCAGGAGCGGACGTCGAAGTAGACGTCGCCGGAGTCGTCGGCCGCCGGGTAGGCGTGGCCCTTGGCGATGAGCAGCTCGATCAGCTCGATCATCTCCGGCACGTGCCCGGTCGCGGCCGGCTCGTAGGTCGGCGGCAGCACGTTGAGGTCGTCGTAGGCCCGGTCGAGCTCGCGCTTCATGTCGTAGGCGAGGTTGTACCAGGGGCGGCCCTGGTCGGCGGACTTCGTGAGGATCTTGTCGTCGATGTCGGTGATGTTGCGGATGAACGTGACCTCCGAGCCCGTCGCCGAGAGCCACCGGCGCAGCACGTCGAAGTTCACCGCCGAGCGCACGTGGCCCACGTGGGGCTCGCTCTGGACCGTCAGGCCGCACACGTAGATCCCGGCCCTGCCCTCTTCCAGGGGCACGAAGTCACGGACCTCGCCGGTAGCAGTGTCGTAGAGCCTGAGAGTCACCGGGGAAGTCTAGTGGCGCGAACGCCCAGTGAAAATTGAGCACTGGAGTGACTCCTGGGGTTACGGTGGACCGATGCGCCTCGCCCGACCGATCATCGCTGCGACCACGCTGGCCCTGGTCGCGGCCGCCGGCGTCGTGCTCGAGGACCGGCACGGCACGGACCAGGCGCGGCTCGCGGCCGCGACCGCGCCACCGAGCCAGTACGCGAGCCTGGACCCGGCTTCGCTGCACCTCGCCGAGCGCCCGTCAGCCCGCACCTGGGCGGGCAGGAGCTACCACTGGTCGGCCGGCACGTCCGGCTGGATCACGCCGTTGCGCTCGTTCACCCAGCTGGTCCCGTCCTGGACCGCGACGACCCCGGCGGGCTCCTGGATCCAGGTGCTCGTCCAGGTCCGCGACACCGCCGGGAAGGTCAGCGGTCTGGAGGACCTCGGCCGGTGGAGCACCCGGGACGCCGGTTTCGAGCGCTCGAGCGCGGGCTCGCAGCAGGACGAGGTGGCGAGGGTGGCTACCGACACCCTCGTCGCCACCGGCCGGCCGCTGGCGGCGTACCGGGTCACGGTCCGGCTGATGCGCACCTCGACCGCGCCGCGCCTGACGGCCCTCGGTGCCGTCACCTCGACGCCCGCCACGACCGTGTCCGCGACATCGCTGCCGCTGCAGCACAACGCCGTCAACCTCGCGGTGCCGCGCTACTCCCAGATGATCCACCGCGGCCAGGCGCGCGCCTACGGCGGTGGCGGCGAGGCGTGGTGCTCGCCGACCTCGCTCTCGATGGTGCTCGGCTACTACGGCCGGCTGCCCGCAGCGGCGACCTACACCTGGGTGCCGCGCTCCTACGCCGACCGCTGGGTCGACCACGTCGCGCGGCTGACCTACGACTACGCCTACGACGGCACCGGCAACTGGCCGTTCAACACCGCGTACGCCGCCACGCGGACCGGCTCGGCCTTCGTGACCCGGCTGGCGAACCTGCGGATGGCCGAGCGCTTCGTGCGCGCCGGCATCCCGCTGGTGATCTCGATCCGGTTCGCGCGCGGCCAGCTCAGCGGCGCCCCCATCGCAGCGACCGCGGGCCACCTGGTCGTGCTCGCCGGCTTCACCGCGACCGGTGACCCGGTGATCAACGACCCTGCTGCCCCGACCGACGCCTCGGTGCGCCACGTCTACGACCGCACCCAGCTCGAGCAGGCCTGGCTGCGCGGCTCGGACGGGATGGCCTACGTGGTGCGCGATGCGAAGCACCCCTTGCCGAAACGGCCCGCCGGCGTCCGCAACTGGTGATCGGGGACGCGCCAGCGGACCCGTTCGATGGTGGTTGAGGAGCGAGCGCCGAAGCGAGGGACGAGCTCGGCGACCAAGCGTGTCGAAATTCGGTGAGGGCTCGCGGGACCTACACCCCGTACCCGCCGTCCACGTCCAGCTTCTGACCGGAGATGAAGCCGGCCCGGTCGCTCGCCAGGAAGCAGACCGCCTCCGCGATGTCGACGGCCTGGCCGAAGCGACGCAGCGGGATGTTGGCGCGGGTGATCTCGAGCGCGCGCTCGTCGAGCTCACCGCTGCTGATCAGCCGGTCGGCCATGCCGTCGGTGAGCATGCCGGGACCAACCGCGTTGACGCGCACACCGAAGCGCCCCTCCTCGGCCGCGAGCCCGCGCACCAGGGCCTCGACCGCGGCCTTCGGCGCCGAGGACAGGCCGTCCCGCACGGGGAAGCGGCTGGTGGCCGCGGTGGTGACCGCGACGATGCCGCCCGAGGCCTCGCGCAGTGCCGGCAGGCATGCCGAGACGACCCGGAAGAACGCGCCGGTGTCGACGTCGAGCTGGGTGGCGAGCTCGTCAGGCCCGACCGTGCTGAGGTGCTTCATCGGCACGTGCGGACCAGCTGCGTAGACCAGCGTGTGCAGCCCGCCGTACCGCGCGACGACGTCGGCGACCAGTGCACGGCACGCGTCGGTGTCCGAGGTGTCGAGCGCGCGGGCGTCCCCGCGCACGCCGTACGCGAGTGCCTCGGAGACGGCGAGCTCGGCCTGCTCACGTCCGGAGCGGTAGGTCGCGACGACGGCACTGCCGCGCTCGCCGAGCATCCGCACGATCGCGCGGCCCAGGCCCCCGCTGCCGCCGATGACGAGTGCTGCGCCGGGTCGGTCCGCGAAGTCGGTGGTCACGCTCGCCAGCGTAGGGCCAGCCGGAGCCCGACGGCTCAGCCTGCCTCGAAGTGGATGGTGTGCCAGCCGGTGGCACCGCTGGGGATCACGTCGGTCCGCACCGAGGTCTGGGTGTACCCCGACCGGTCGGTGGCCCGGACCACGAGCGTGTGCTTGCCGTGGGCGACGTCGACCTCGCCGGACCACTGCACCCACGTGTCGAGGTCCGGGACCTTGCCCAGCGTGGCCTGCTGCCAGCTGCCGCCGTCGAGCTGGTACTCCACGTGCTCGATGCCGGTGTGCTGCGCCCATGCGCTGCCGCCGACCTTGATCGTCCCGGTCCTCGAGTGCCCGCCGTCGCGCGGTACGTCGATCCGCGACTCGGTCACCACCGGCCCCTTCTCCGACCACCCGCGCTCGGTCCAGTAGGCGTCGAACTTGTCGAACCGGGTGACGTTCAGGTCCACGACCCACTTGGTCGCCGAGACGTAGCCGAAGAGGCCGGGCACGACCATGCGCACCGGGAAGCCGTGCTCGAAGGGCAGCTTGTCGCCGTTCATGGCCAGCGCGAGCATCGCGTTGCGGTCATCGGTGAGCGCGCTCAGCGGGGTGCCACAGGTCCAGCCGTCGTCGGAGGTCTGCAGCACCGCGTCGGCATCGGGGTGCACCCCGGCCTCGGCCAGGATGTCGCTGATCTTGACCCCGGACCAGAACGCGTTGGAGATCAGCTTGTCGCCGACCTCGTTGGACACGCAGCACAGGGTGATCCAGGCCTCGGTGAACTGCCGGTCGACCAGGTCCTGGTAGGTCAGGGTGAGTTCGCGGTCGACCATGCCGTGGATGCGCAGCTTCCAGTCGCCGGCCTTGATGTAGGGCACCCGGAAGGCGGTGTCGATCCGGTAGAACTTCTTGTTCGGCGTGCGCCACGCGGCGATGCCGTCGACGCCGAGGTCCGCTCCCGCGGGGACCTTGCCCCCGCTCACGCCGTCGAGGCGGACCAGGTCTCGCGACTGCTCGGCCGCGCGCTTGCTGCCGTCGCTGATCCAGCCGACCACGACCGTGGCACCGACCGCCAGGCTGCCCCACGCGGCCCGCTGCAGGAAGCTGCGACGGGCGGCCTGGTCTAGCTCGCCGCCGGTGGTGACCAGCGGTGCCGTCAGCAGCCGGTGCACGACGATCCAGGTGACCAGACCGACGATGATCGCGAACGCCGAGGCGGTCCCGGAGTTGGGCAGCCGGAGCACGGCGAGCAGGCCGATCACACCGAGCACGAAGTACACGACGTCCGGCACCAGCGGACGCCGTTGCGACTGCGTCCCGGCCCACGCGCAGATCGCCAGCAGGATCACGCTCGTCCCGATGAGCAGCAGCGGCTTGTCGAGGTGCCGGACGAGCTTGATCAGGTGGTGGGCCATCCCACCCGGGGTGTAGTCGCGCACCGCAGCGGCGACCGCATCGACCGGACCGTTCGGCGCCCGCAGGATCCACACCGTCGCCTGGGCCGTCGCCAGTCCGGACAACCCGGTCAGGACGCCGGCCAGCGCCAGCGCACGGGAGGTGCGGATCATGGCCCCATCGTGGCCTATTCGTCCAAGGAACGTGCATGATCGGGCACGTGGAACTGCGAACCGGCACCGGTACCGACGTGCACCGTCTCGTCGAGGGGCGGCCGATGCGGATCGCCGGGCTGCACTGGCCCGAGGAGACATCGGGTCCCGAGGGGCACTCGGACGGCGACGTCGTGCTGCACGCGGCCTGCGACGCGCTGCTCTCGGCGGCGGGCCTGGGCGACCTCGGCAGCAACTTCGGGACCTCCGAGCCTCAGTGGGCCGGCGCGGCCGGGGACACCCTGCTCACCGAGACGTTGGCCCGGGTGCGCGACGCCGGCTGGCAGGTGTCCAACGTGGCGGTCCAGCTGATCGGCAACCGACCGCGCCTGGGCACCCGCCGCGCCGAGGCCGAGGAGCGCCTGGCCGACCTCCACGGGATCGTGGTCACGCTCTCGGCCACCACCACCGACGGCCTCGGCCTGACCGGACGCGGCGAGGGGCTGGCCGCGGTGGCGACCGCGCTCCTGACCCGCTGAGGACGATATTTACCTGAGACACCGTGTGTCGGATACTTCACAGAACGCCCCAGGAGAGCGCTGGAAGGAGCAGACTCGATCCATGAGGACCTTCGACGGGCTGCGCCTGGACGTGCGCACCTACGGACCCGAGGACGCGCCGGTCACCGCCGTCCTCTCGCACTGCTGGACGCTGAACCAGGCCGACTGGAACTACCAGGTCCGCGACCTGCAGCGCGAGTTCGGCCACCGCATCCGGATCGTCACGTGGGACCACCGGGGCCACGGCCAGTCCGACCCGGCACCCAAGGCGGACTCGACGATCACGAACCTGGCCCGCGACATGGCCGACGTGATCGAGCAGTACGCACCGCAGGGCAAGCTCGTCCTCGCCGGGCACTCCATCGGCGGCATGACCATGATGGCGCTGGCCGAGCAGCGTCCCGAGATCTTCGACCGCGTCGTCGGCGCCGCCTTCGTCGCGACCTCCTCGGGCCGCCTGGACACGGTCACCCTGGGCCTTCCTGAGATGGGCCCGTTCCTGCGCGCGCAGATCCCGCGGATGCTCGCGTTCCGCTCCCGCACGCTGACCAAGCGCGCCCGCCGTCGCGCACCGATCATCGAGCGCCGCATCGTGCGCAACTTCCTGTTCGGCCGGCCGCTGCGCCTGGTCGACACCGCGCTGACGGTCGAGGGCATCATCAACTCCCCCGCCTCGACGATGGTCGGGTTCTACGAGGACTGCATGCACCACGAGCGCACTGCGGCACTCAAGGTGTACGATGGCATCTCGACCCATGTCCTGGTCGGTACCCGTGACGTGCTGACTCCGCCCGAGCACGCCCGCCGGATCGCCGAGAGCGTCGAGGGCGCGATCCTGACCGTCGTACCCGATGCCGGGCACATGCTGCCGCTGGAGCGCGACGAGCTCGTCTCGGGTGTCCTGGTCAGGCTGATCCGCCCGCACCTGTGAGCGCTCGCGCCGCGATCGTCCTCCTCGCCGCCGGCTCCGGGCGCCGCGTCGGAGCGAGGCGCAACAAGGTCCTGCTCCCCCTCGACGGGGTCGCGGTCCTCGCGCACGGCGTGCGCACCGCGCTCGCGGTCGACAGCGCCGTCCGGGTCGTGGTCGTGGTGCGGCCCGAGGACCACGCGGACGTCGCGGCGGCACTGAGGCCGGTGATCGGGAACCACGACGTGTGGGTCGTCGAGGGAGGCGCCGAACGCCATGACTCCGAGGCGCGGGCGCTGGACGCGCTGCGCGCTGACATCGGTGCCGGCGAGATCGACGTCGTCGCGATCCACGACGGCGCGCGTCCGCTCGCGAGCGAGGGCCTGTTCGCTGCGGTGATCGCGACCGCGGCCGCGCACGGCGCCGCCGTACCGGCCGTGCCCGCGCCCGGCCTCGCGCACCTCGACGGCTCCCGCGCGCCGCTGGGACTGGTCGCCGTGCAGACACCGCAGGCGTTCGCAGCGCGTGCGCTCCTGGAGGCGTACGACGCGGCAGCCGCCGAGGGGTTCACGGGAACCGACACGGCGGCGTGCCTCGAGCGCTACTCCGAGGTCCGGGTGCACGCCGTCGACGGCGAGGCGGGCAACCTGAAGGTCACCTTCGCCGAGGACCTCGCGCTCGCCGAGGAGCTCATCGTGGCGGGTCGGCCAGCGAGCGGCTGAGCGCCTCGAGCGCGACGATGTCCGCCGCGCTCCCGATCCGGCGCCCCACCGGCGGCGCCTCGAGCCAGACCGGCTCCTGGTCCGCGGCGAGGTCGGCGACCAGTGCCGGAAGGTCGGCGGCGTCCAGCGACTCCCGGGCGGAGACGACGCGCGCCGGCAGGACGACGGGCGAGGCGATCGACCGCAGCCCGATCCGGTCGACGGTGGCGCCGAGCAGCTCGCCGTCGCGGTGCTTGACGGTGTCGGTGACGGGCCGGTAGCCGACCACCACCCGGTCCTCGGCGATGCACCGCTGGACCGCCTCGGCCAGGAAGCCGGCCGGCGTCAGCGGGCACAGCGGGTCGTGCACGAGCAGCGGTCGCCCCGACTCCCGGACCTGGTCGAAGGTCACCGAGGCGTCGAAGAGCTGCACGCCCGCTTCACCGACCGCCCACGAGGCGGCCGCGACCAGCGACTCCCCGTGCACGAGCGCGAACGGCAGCGAGCCGCGTCCCTCCAGCGGCACCCAGCCGAGAGCCCGGACCTCGTCGTACTCCACGTCCCCAGGAAAGCAGAACGCCCCCGGTCACCAGGACCGGGGGCGTTCTCACGCTGTTCAGCGCTGGGTGCTCAGCTGGCGAGGACCTCGTCGAGGATGGCCTCAGCCTTGTCCTCGTTGGTGTGCTCGGCCAGGGCCAGCTCGGAGACGAGGATCTGGCGCGCCTTGGCCAGCATCCGCTTCTCGCCGGCCGACAGACCACGGTCGCGCTCGCGGCGCCAGAGGTCGCGGACGACCTCGGAGACCTTCATGACGTCACCGGAGTGCAGCTTCTCCAGGTTGGCCTTGTAGCGACGCGACCAGTTGGTCGGCTCGTCGGGAACGATCGCCCGCAGCACGTCGAAGACCCGGTCCAGCCCTTCCTTGTCGACCACGTCGCGAACCCCGACCAGGTCGAGGTTGCAGGCGGGGACTCGTACCACGAGATCCTGCTGGGCCACGATGCGGAGTACCAGGTACTCCTTCGCCTCGCCCTTGATGGTGCGCATCTCGATGTCCTCGATGATGGCGGCCCCGTGATTCGGATAAACAACCGTTTCGCCGACGGTGAAAGTCATATGCAGTTAACCCCTTTCAAGGTGACCAGTCTAACACGCGTCGGAGCGCGTCGATTTCACGTTTGCGCAGGTCAGGCCGCTAATGGGGGCTTGACACAAACGCCTGCCATATGCGTCCTGGGATCCGGGCCGAGGTTGAGGAGTTCTCCGGGCGCGCCTCGCCGCGTGGTCGATTTCCGCTAGTTTGCGTTTCATGATCGATGCGGTCCGACCCAGAGCCCGGGGACAGCGGCTGCTCGACGCCGTGCGTTGCACCCACCCCAAGCAGGCCGTGGCCGCCGCCGTGGTCATCGGGGCACTCGCAGCAGCTGATGGACGCCCTGCGCGTGAGGTCGCGCTGGCCGCCACGGCGGTGCTGGTGGTCCAGCTCTCGCTCGGCCTCAGCAACGACCTGTGCGACCAGAAGCACGACTACCGGGCGCAGACGCAGCGCAAGCCGCTGGCCGGCGGGCGGGTCTCTGCGGGCGGCGCGAGCTACTGGATGATGGTGCTGGTCCTGCTCGCCGTCCCGCTCTCGGTCTACAACGGCGTGGAGAGCGGCGCGGCGCTGCTGATCACGTTGCCGATCGGCTGGATCCACAACCGCTGGCTGCACCGCACGGCATGGTCGTTCCTCGGCTGGACACTGACCTTCGCGCTGATGCCGGCGTACCTCTCCTACGGGACCTGGGCCGGCACCGGCAGCGACCAGGCACCGACGTGGGCCGTCACCGCGGCGGCCGGAGCGCTCGGCTTCTGCCTGCACTTCGTGACCTCGCTGGGCGACCTCGTGGACGACAACAAGGCGGGTGCGCGCACGCTGCCGCTGCGGGTCGCGCTGCGCATCGGCGCACCGCGCCTGCTCCTGGTCACGATCGTGCTGACGGCCGCAGCGGTGGCCGGTCTCGTGGTGGCCGGGCTCACGGTCGGGCTGCGTCAGTGAGGCGGTAGGCTGCAGCGCGCAAGATCCCCAGTTTTCGCACGCCTCCCGAGAGGACACGAGTTCTCGTGAAGTCCCTGCTCCAGCGCCGTACCGCGATCGCCGCCCTGCTGCTGGCACCGACCCTGGCCGCCTGCGGCTTCAGCGCCCAGACCGACCAGATCTACCAGGCGGCAGCCGGTACGAACTACCGGTCGGGCGACGTCTACATCCTCAACGCGGTGGTCGTCAGCAGCGCTCCCGGCACGGGCACCTTCGCCGGCACCCTGGTCAACCAGACCGGTGACCAGGCCGTGCTCACCGGCGTGACCGGTGACGGCGTGACCGCGCAGATGGGCGGCGGGGAGTCCCTGAAGGTGGCGCCCTACGGCTACAACAACCTGGGCGAGGCCGGCGACACGGTTCCCCCGGCCAAGCTCTCGCTGACCGGCTCGCCGGACGCGATCGCGCCGGGCAAGTACCTCGACCTCACCTTCGCCTTCGCCTCCGGCAGCACGGTGACCATGCAGGTCCCCGTCTACGACACCTCGGCCCAGTACGCCGACGTCCCGGCGCCGGCCCCGGCCGCGCCGACGGGCTCCCCGACGGGCACTGGCAAGAAGAAGCACCACGCCGCTGCCGACGCCACGGCGACCGGCACGCCTACCGCTCAGTGATGGCGACCCTGGTCCTGCTCCGCCACGGCGAGAGCGAGTGGAACGCCAAGAACCTCTTCACCGGCTGGGTCGACGTGGCCCTGACCGAGAAGGGCCGGGCCGAGGCCGTCCGCGGTGGCGAGCAGCTCGTCGAGGCCGGCCTGCTGCCCGACGTGCTGCACACCTCGCTGCAGCGGCGCGCGATCACCACCGCCGCCCTGGCCCTCGACGCAGCCGACCGGCACTGGATCCCGGTCCGGCGCTCCTGGCGGCTCAACGAGCGGCACTACGGCGCGCTCCAGGGCAAGGACAAGAAGCAGACGCTCGAGGAGTACGGCGAGGAGCAGTTCATGCTCTGGCGCCGCTCGTTCGACGTACCGCCGCCGCCGATCGACGACGCCGACGAGTACTCGCAGGTCAACGACCCGCGCTACGCCGACCTCGGTGAGGACATGCCGCGCACCGAGTGCCTCAAGGACGTCATCGCGCGCCTGCTCCCCTACTGGGAGGAGTCGGTGGTGCCCGACCTGCAGGCCGGTCGCACGGTGCTCGTCGCCGCGCACGGCAACAGCCTGCGCGCGATCGTCAAGCACCTCGACCAGATCAGCGACGAGGACATCGCCGGCCTGAACATCCCCACCGGGATGCCCCTGGTCTACGAGCTCGACGCCGACCTGTTGCCGACGGTCGCCGGTGGGCGCTACCTCGACCCCGAGGCCGCTGCGGCTGCTGCGGCGGCGGTCGCCAACCAGGGGAAGTAGTCCAGGTCGGCGGGCCCGTCACCGAGCTTCGACACGCTCGGTCGTCGGAGAACACGAGCAAGCTCGGTTCTCCTCCTCAGTCGATGTACGTCGGCTGCTCACCGGTGACCAGGAAGACCACCCGGCGCGCGATCGAGACCGCGTGGTCGGCGATGCGCTCGTAGTAGCGGCCGAGCAGGGCGATGTCGACGGCGGGCTCGACGCCGTGCTTCCAGTCCGAGCCCAGCAGCTCGCGGAAGGAGCTGCGGCGCAGCTTGTCCATCTCCTCGTCGACCTCCTCGAGCTCCTCGGCCGCGGCGATGTCGGAGTCGGCGATGACGTGGCCGACCTTCGCGATCATCACCTCGGCGACCGCTGCCATCCGGGCGATGGTCGGGATGACCTCGTCGGGCACGGCGATCTCGGGGATGCGCAGCCGGGCGATCTTCGCGACGTGCACCGCCAGGTCACCCATCCGCTCGAACTCGCTGACCATCCGCAGCGAGGCGACGAGCATGCGCAGGTCGCCGGCGACGGGGTTCTGGAGCGAGAGCAGCTCGAAGCTGCGGTCCTCGATCTGCACGCGCAAGGTGTCGATCGCGGAGTCGTCGGAGATCACCTGCTCAGCGATCGTCGCGTCCCCGTCGAGGAGGGCGGTGGTCGCGTGCGAGACCGCGTTCCCGACGAGTCGGGTCATGGTCAGCAGGTCGTCGCGGATCGAGTCGAGCTGGTCGGCGTAGGCATCGCGCATGACATAGAGGTTAAATCGGTTGGGTGAACAGCAGGGGATGATTCGTGAACGGGGGGCGAACAGTCCTTGAAAGCGGCCTCCGACGGCCGAACACCAGGTGAAACCCTGCGTACGATCGATCTGTGAGTCCGACGACCCAAGCGCTGCTGTACGCCCTCCTGGGGGCGGTTTTCGGCGCCGGCATCGTGCTTGCGTGGCGCATCAGCGAGTCCCAGACGCGCCCCGGGGTGACCACCACCTCCGCCCTTCCGCCCGGCGTCGCAGCGGTGCTCTCGGTGCTGCGCAGCAGCGCCCTGGTCGTCGACGCGAGCGACGAGGTGCTCAAGGCCTCGGCGCCGGCGATCGCGATGGGACTGGTCCGTGACCGCCGGATCGCGGTGCGCGAGCTCGAGGAGCTCGTCCAGCAGGTACGCCGCGACGGCCAGATCCGCGAGACCGAGGTCGTCATGCAGCGCGCGCCGGGTGTCCCCCCGCGCCACGTGACCGCGCGCGTCGCACCGCTGAGCTCGACCCTGGTCCTCGCGCTCGTCGAGGACCGGACCCGCGAGCGCCGCGTGGAGTCGATCCGGCGCGACTTCGTGGCCAACGTCAGCCACGAGCTCAAGACTCCCGTCGGTGCGATCCGGCTGCTCTCCGACGCCGTGATCGACGCCGCCGACGACCCGGAGGCGGTGCAGCGGTTCGCCGGCCGGATGCACACCGAGAGCGAGCGCCTCGCGCGCCTGGTCCAGCAGATCATCGAGCTCTCCCGCCTTCAGGGCGACGACCCGCTCGACGAGCCCGTCGCCGTCGAGGTCGACACGATCATCAGCCGCGCGATCGACGAGAACTCCACCGACGCCGGCGCCAAGGGCATCTCCCTGGTGCAGAACGGCGAGCGTGGACTGACCCTGCTCGGCAACCGGGAGCAGGTCGCGGTCGCGATCGGGAACCTGGTCGCCAACGCGGTGGCCTACTCCCCCGAGGGATCGGCCGTCGTGGTCTCGGCCAAGCCCGGCGACACCACCGTCGACCTGACGGTCAGCGACCAGGGCATCGGCATCCCGGCCTCGGAGATCGACCGGATCTTCGAGCGCTTCTACCGCGTCGACCCGGCCCGCCACCGCTCCACGGGCGGCACCGGCCTCGGCCTGTCCATCGTCAAGCACGTCGCGGCGTCCCACGGGGGCGACGTCCGGGTCTGGTCGGTGGAGGGCCAGGGCTCGACGTTCACGCTCACGCTGCCGCGCAAGTCATCCATGAGCAGCTTCGAGACACACACAGCGGAGGCAACATCATGACCCGTGTCCTGGTGGTCGAGGACGAGGAGAGCTACAGCGACGCGCTCGCGTACATGCTCCGCAAGGAGGGCTTCGAGGTCGCGATCGCGGCTGACGGCCCGACCGCCCTGGCCGAGTTCGACCGGGCCGGCGCGGACATCGTGCTGCTCGACCTGATGCTCCCCGGCATCCCCGGCACCGAGGTGTGCCGCCAGATCCGGCAGACCTCGAACGTCCCGGTGATCATGGTCAGCGCGAAGGACGACGAGGTCGACAAGGTGGTCGGCCTCGAGCTCGGGGCCGACGACTACGTCACCAAGCCGTACTCCCCGCGCGAGCTGGTCGCCCGGATCCGCGCCGTCCTGCGCCGCGGCACCGACACCGGCGACCTGGCACCGCAGACCCTGGAGGCGGGACCGGTCCGGATGGACACCGAGCGCCACGTCGTCACCATCGACGGTGAGGACGTCCGGCTGCCGCTCAAGGAGTTCGAGCTCCTCGAGATGTTCCTGCGCAACCCGGGCCGCGTGCTCACCCGCGGTCAGCTCATCGATCGCGTGTGGGGATCCGACTACGTCGGCGACACCAAGACGCTCGACGTCCACGTCAAGCGGTTGCGCGCGAAGATCGAGCCGAGCCCGGCGGAGCCGAAGTACCTCACCACCGTCCGCGGACTCGGTTACAAGCTCGACCTCTGAGGCGCGCCGGAACCTTCCTTGCCCGCAGCGCGATACTGGAACCGTGCTGATCGACGAGGTCCTCGGTGACCGCCGCTGGCTCGTCCTGACCGGCGCCGGCGTCTCGACGGACTCCGGCATCCCGGACTACCGCGGTCCGGGCGCGCCGGTGCGCACCCCGATGACCGGGAGCGAGTTCCGCTCCGGGCCCGAGGCGCGACGCCGCTACTGGGCGCGCGCGTACGTCGGCTGGAGCGCGATGGGCACCGCCCGGCCGAACCCGACCCACGCCGCGCTCGCCGAGCTCGAGCGCCTGGGTCGCGTGCGCGCGATCATCACCCAGAACGTCGACGGCCTGCACACCGCGGCCGGCAGTGCGGAGGTGGTCGACCTGCACGGCCGCCTGGATCGGGTGGTCTGCCTGGGTTGCGGGGAGCTCGGCGACCGCGCCTCGCTCCAGGAGCGGATGGCGGTGCTGAACCCGGGTTTCGCCGACGAGGGGCTCGAGGTCCTCCCCGACGGCGACGTCGCGCTCGAGGCGACCGCGGGGTTCACCGTCCCGTCGTGCACGACCTGTGGCGGCGACCTCAAGCCGGACGTCGTCTTCTTCGGCGAGAACGTCCCGCCCGCGCGGGTGGCCACGTGTGCGCAGCTGGTCGAGGACGCCGAGGCGCTGGTCGTGCTCGGTTCCTCGCTGCACGTCTTCAGCGGGCGGCGCTTCGTCAAGCACGCGCACCAGCGCGGCATCCCGATCGTCATCGTGAACCGCGGCGAGACCCGCGGTGATCCGCTGGCCACCCTGAAGCTCGACCTCGGGTGCGCCGAGGTGATGGGACAGGCCCTCGCCACCTACGCGACGTCGGCGACCAGCGTGGTGTGACGCGGGCCCGGCATCGGCCGGGCGTCCTGCTCGGCACCGGACGCCGCGAGGTCGTCACCGCGGCGTACCCGCACCGCGGTGATCCGCTCCAGCCGGACGACGCAGTGGTCCGGGCCGTCCTCGAGCACCACGCCCATGCTGTCCGAGCCGACGATGCGACCCGTCAGCCAGTGGCCCTCGACGAGCACCTCGACCCCGTGGCCCTCGTCGTGCGCCCGGCTGAGCGCCGTACCGATCGTGAACTGCATCGATGTCTGCACGCGTCCGCCCTCCGTGGCTGCTGGTCGTGCTCGGGGGTCCACTGTGCCCGAGGGCGGCGGTGCGGCGACACGGGATCGCGACGTGCGGGACCAAGGGCCTCAGGCAGTCTGACCTTTCGGCTTGCGCCGGGTCAGCAGCACGCCGAGGATGCAGAGCGCACCGCCGAGGAACGCCAGCGCGGGCGGTACCTCGTCGAGCAGCAGCCAGGCCATCACCGCGGCGAGCCCCGGGACCAGGAACGTCGTCAGCGACTGCTTGCCGGCATCGGTGTGGCGCAGCGCGAACGCCCAGGTGCTGAAGGCGATCGCGGTCGGGAAGAGGCCGAGGTAGACGATCCAGCCGAGCGTCGCGGTGTCGCCGTGCGCGATCACGTGCCGCAGGTCCCCGGTCCACGGCAGGCACACCACGACCCCGATCCAGCACGCGTAGCAGGTGACCTCCAGGCCGGAGAGCCGGCGCAGCAGCACCTTCTGGCACACCACACCGATCGCGTACGTCGCCGCGGCCAGCAGCGCGAGCAGGACGCCGTCGAGGTCCGAGCCGCCGTTGCCGCGCATCGCGCTGCCGATCACCACGACGCCGCCGAAGGCCACCGCCATCCCGGCGAGCAACCAGCCGGTGAGCCGCTCGCCGAGGAAGAGCGCTGCCAGCAGCGCGATCAGGATCGGGCCGACCTGGACGACCATCGAGGCCGTCCCCGCGTCGATGCGGCGCTCGCTGGCGTTCAGCGCGAGGTTGTAGATGCCGAACCACGCGATGCCGCACCCGAGCAGCAGCGCCACCTCGGTGCGGGTGAAGCGGTGCCGCGGAGCGCGCACGAGCAGCAGCGAGAGCGCGACCGCGGCGACCAGCAACCGGCCGAGCGAGAGCGCTCCCGGCGTGACGTCGCGGCCCAGGTGCCGGATCGCCACGAAGGCCGAGGCCCACAGCACCAGCGTGACCGCGATCGCGGCGATCGGCTGCCACGGCTGCGGCTCGGCGTTCGTCGCGGGCTCAGCAGCGCGGGGCAGGGTCGTCACCCTGCGAACCTAGGCGAGCCGGGCGCCGGTGCACGAGCGCTTTTCGGCCGTCGTGCGTTGAGATCCGGACAGTGCCGGCGCCTCTAGTCCTTGGCGGGTTCGACCTCGAGCCAGCCGCGGAACGCCTCGAGGTTCGCCGTCGACTCGCCGTTGGCGATGCGCCACTCCCACTCCTTGCGGATGGAGGTCGCGAAACCGAGCTCGAGCAGGACGTTGAACGACTCGTCGGCGTAGGTGAGCACCGATCCGAGCAGCCGGTCGACCTCCTCCGCGGTGACCACCGAGAGCGGCAGTCGCGCATCGAGGAAGATGTCGCCCACCGCGTCCAGGGCGAAGGCCATCGAGAACATCTTCATGTTCCGCTCGAGCATCCACCGGTAGACGCCCTCGTGGTTCTCGTCGGGCTTGCGGCACACGAACGCGTGCACGCTCAGGGCGTGCGGTCCGACCTCGATCCGCACCGGGGTCTTCAGCTTGCGCTCGCCCGGGAGGACCACGTCGAAGGTCCCCTCGACGAGCTCCTGCCAGTCCAGCTCGCCCTCCTGCAGGACACCCCGCAGGACCTCGGCGGCACCGCTCATCTCAGGGCCTCGGTCGCCAGCGAGGCTTGGGCGCGGCGGTAGACCCCGAGGGTGGCGTCCGCGGTGCGCTCCCAGCTGAAGTCGGCTGCCTGCGCGACCGCACCGACCGAGAGCGCGGCGCGCAGCTGCGGGGAGGCGATCACGTCGGCGAAGACGCGCGCGTAGTCGGCCGGGTCGTGACCCTGCACCAGGAAGCCGGATCGGCCGTCGACCACCGCGGTGGTCAGCCCGCCGACCGCGGCGGCCACCACCGGAGTGCCGACGGCCTGCGCCTCGACAGCCACCAGCCCGAAGCTCTCGTTGTAGGACGGCACGCAGACCAGCGTCGCCGCGGCGTACCAGTCGACCAGCTCGTCACGACGTACCGGCGGCACGAAGCGGACGACGTCCGCGATGCCCAGGGAGCCGGCCAGGTCGGCCAGCGCCGAGGGGTGCTCCAGCCCGGTGCCGGAGGGGCCACCGACCACCGCGACGACCAGGCGGTCGCGCAGCCCGGGGTCCGTGCGGAGCAGCTCGGCCGCGGCGCGCAGCAGCACGTCGGGTGCCTTGAGCGGCTGGATCCGGCCGACGAAGACGAGCACCTCCGCGTCGTGACGCAGGCCGAGACGGGCCCGCGCTGCGGTCATCGAGGTCGGCCGGAAAGCATCCAGGTCGACGCCGGGGTGCACCACCTCGACGCGCGACGGGTCGGCGTCGTAGCAGTTGATCAGGTCCTTGGCCTCGTCGACCGTGTTGGCGATCAGCATGTCTGCGGCCGCGACCACCTGCTCCTCACCGATCACCCGGGCCTGCGGCTCGGGTGTGTCGCCCTCGGCCAGCAGCTCGTTCTTCACCTTGGCCATCGTGTGCATCGTGTGCACCAGCGGCACGCCCCAGCGGTCGCGGGCCAGCGCGCCCACCTGACCGGAGAGCCAGTAGTGGCTGTGCACGACGTCGTAGTGGCCCAGGTCGAACTGGGCCTCGGCCCGCAGCACCTCGCGCGCGAAGACGCACAGCTGGCCGGGGAGCTCGTCCTTGGCCAGGCCCTCGAAGGGGCCGGCGACGATGTGACGCACGTTGACCCCGGGCTCGAGCGGCACGACCGCCGGGAGCCGCGAGGTGGTCGCCCGGGTGAAGATGTCGACCTCGATGCCGCGCTGGGCGAGGCGGCGGGCCACCTCGGTGACGTAGACGTTCATGCCGCCGGCATCACCGGTCCCCGGCTGGTCGAGCGGCGAGGTGTGCAGGCTGATCATCGCCAGTCGCCGAAGCGGCTCAGCGTCGCCCGCACGCGGCTCCGACACGTCCACCTCGTAGACCAGACCGTCCACGCACGTCACCTCCTCCCGGTCACAACCACCGGCCATTGTGGCTCATTCCCGCCCGACTCCTACCCCCGTGCCAGGATTGCACCCGCCCGAGGAGCCCGGTGGGGGCGCTCGGAGGAGGATCGCAGGAGGACACGTGACCCAGGACCGCAGAGCCGTCGTCACCGGAGCGAGCAGCGGCATCGGCGCGGCGACGGCACGAGCGCTGGCCGGCGCC
Source organism: Marmoricola sp. (assembly GCA_045806765.1). Lineage (GTDB taxonomy): Bacteria > Actinomycetota > Actinomycetes > Propionibacteriales > Nocardioidaceae > Marmoricola. The sequence continues at coordinate 3,011 of JBJMIO010000040.1, read as the reverse complement.
GGGTTCCACGTGGTGTGCGCGGCCCGGCGTACCGAGCGGATCGAGGCCCTGGCCGCCGAGATCGGCGGGACCGCGGTGACCTGCGACGTGACCGACGACGACTCGGTGGCCGCGCTGGCCGAGGCGGCCGGCGAGCGCGTCGGGGTCCTGGTCAACAACGCCGGCGGCGCCTTCGGTGCCGACCAGGTCGCTGCCGCGGACCTCGGTGACTGGGAGCGGATGTTCGAGGTCAACGTGCTCGGCGTCGCCCGGGTCACCCAGGCCCTGCTGCCGGCTCTGCGCGCAGCCAGCGAGGCGCTGATCGTGAACGTCGGTTCGACCGCCGGTCAGACGGTCTACGCAGGTGGCGGCGGGTACACCGCAGCCAAGCACGGGCTGCACGCGCTCTCGCAGACGATGCGCCTGGAGCTGAACGGCGAGCCGATCCGCGTGACCGAGATCGCACCCGGCATGGTGCGCACGGATGAGTTCTCGCTCGTCCGGTTCGGCGACCAGGCACGCGCCGACGCCGTGTACGCCGACGTCGACTCCCCGCTGGTCGCCGAGGACGTCGCCGAGGCGATCCGCTGGGTCGCATCCCTCCCGCGCCACGTCAACGTCGACGAGCTCACGCTGCGCCCGGTCGCCCAGGCCGCCCAGCACCTGCTCCACCGCGGGCCCATCTTCGGCTGAGCACGAGCTCACCGGCGCAGGTAGGTGCGGATCCCCAGGACGACGGCGGAGGCGTAGGTCCGGCGACCCTCGACGGTGGTCATCCGACGGGCGTCGGAGCGGTTGCGCATGTTGCCGACCTCGATCATCGCGACCGGCACGTCGGACATGTTCAGGGTGCCGAGGTCGGAGCGGATGTTCAGCGCCGTGCCGCCTCCGACGTACGTCGAGCGCGGGACGTGGCGCGCGTCGAGGCCGGAGCGCAACGCCTCCGCCAGGCGGAGCGAGGCGGTCGCGATGTCGGTGGTCCACGGTGACCGCCGCGTCGGGGCGATCACGTGGAAGCCGTGGTCGCGCGCCGGAGCGCCGTCGCCGTGCAGGCTCACCTCGAGCACGGCCCCGACCTTCTTGCCGAACTCGCCGCGCACGTTGACGCACGGACCCCACAGCGACTCGCTGTTGCGGGTGCGGGTCAGGAACACGCGAGCACCCAGGGCCTCGAGGCGCGCCTTGACGAGGTTCGCGACCCGGAAGTTCAGGGTCGCCTCCGGGTAACCGCCGTTGGTCGCGGTGCCGGTGGTGTTGCAGGGCTTGGTGAAACCGCCGGCCTGCACCTGGCGGTCGACCTGGCGCGGGAAGTTGTGGTTGCCCAGCTGGTGGCCCGGGTCGAGCGCGATCCGCAGCCCCGCCAGCGGCTTCGCGGTCGTCGAGAGAGCCGCCGGAGCTGCGCGCTGAGGCCCGCGCTCGCCCTGCCCGAGCGGCGTGATGCCGACCAGCGGCACCACCAGCACGACGCTCGCGACCGCCCCGGCGGCGAGCACCACGAGGCGGTCCCGGATCACGCCGCGAGCCTCCCCGCGCACGGAGCCAGGATCATGTGTCGAGAGCCTTGGCGATGCGCGCGACCGCCTCGTTGATCGCGGCGGCCGCCGCGGCGTGCACCTCCGCGCCGTTGCGGAACGGGTCGGGCACGTCCTGCTCGACCCCGGCCGCCGCCGAGCGGTGCGCGCCGGCCCACTTCACGATCTCGACCGGCGACGTGGCGTCACTCATCTCGGCCAGCGCGGCGAACTCCAGGATCGTGAACGTGCGCCGCAGCGCGCCCGGCGACTCGGCGAGCACCTGCGAGCGAAGGTCGCGCGTCGCGGTGAGGAGCACGTCGGCCTGCTCGATCATCGCCGGAGTCAGCTGGCGGGCGGCGAATCCGGTCGGGTCGCCGCCGTAGCCCTCCAGCTCAGCGGCCGAGTACCGGCTCATCGCGTAGCCGACCATCGCGCCCACGCCCGCGCTGGAGACCTCGAAACGGTCGGTCGGCAGTCTCATCGCGAGCAGGCGTTCGCCCACCGGTGACCGGCACACGTTCCCGATGCACACGAAGAGCACCTTGAACGTTGGCTGGCCAATTGGCGGTGGCAGGGCGGACACGTGACTCACGATAGACTTCGGGGTCGCCATTCGGCGCACTCCACTGTCAAACGAGACCTGTCTCACCCCTGCCCGGAAGGCTCCACCAGCTCATGGCTACCACCACCCGTACCGACCTGCGCAACGTCGCGATCGTCGCGCACGTCGACCACGGCAAGACCACCCTGGTCGACGCCATGCTCCTGCAGGCCGGCGCCTTCACCGCGCACCAGGCCGAGGGCGTCGCCGAGCGGGCGATGGACTCGGGCGAGCTCGAGCGCGAGAAGGGCATCACCATCCTCGCGAAGAACACCGCAGTGCACTACGCCGGCCCGGCCGCCGAGGGCAAGCCGATGACGATCAACATCATCGACACCCCGGGCCACGCCGACTTCGGTGGCGAGGTCGAGCGGGGCCTCTCGATGGTCGACGGCATCGTGCTGCTCGTCGACGCCTCCGAGGGACCGCTGCCGCAGACCCGGTTCGTGCTGCGCAAGGCGCTGAACGCCGACATGCCGGTGATCCTGGTGGTCAACAAGACCGACCGCGGCGACGCCCGGATCGCCGAGGTGGTCGAGGAGACCTACGAGCTGTTCATGGACCTGCTCGACGAGTCCCACAGCCAGGACGCGCTCGACTTCCCCGTCGTCTACGCCTCGGGCCGCGCGGGCATCGCCTCGCTGACGGCACCGGAGAACGGGCAGATGCCCGAGGGCGACAACCTCGAGCCGCTGTTCCGCACGATCCTCGAGACGATCCCGGCGCCGACGTACACCGAGGGCGCACCGCTGCAGGCGCACGTCACCAACCTCGACTCCAGCCCGTTCCTCGGCCGCCTCGCGCTGCTGCGCGTCCACGAGGGCAACCTCAAGAAGGGCCAGAACGTCGCCTGGATGAAGCGCGACGGCACCACCAAGAACGTCAAGATCACCGAGCTGCTCGTCACCGAGGGCCTG
>JBJMIO010000039.1:0-12024 GCA_045806765.1 Marmoricola sp. | reverse complement strand
CATCGCGATCATCGCGCGCTGGCGCATGCCGCCGGAGAACTGGTGCGGGTAGTTGTCCACGCGCCGGTCCGGCTGCGGGATGCCGACGCGGTCCAGCATCTCGATGGTCTTCGCCCGCGCCGCCTTCCGCGAGACGTCGTTGTGCACCAGGTAGGCCTCGGCGATCTGGTTGCCGACCGTGTAGTACGGGTGCATCGCCGAGAGCGGGTCCTGGAAGATCATCGCCACGTCGCGGCCGCGGCGCTTGCGCATCTGCTCGTCGTTGAGCTGGAGCAGGTCGTCTCCGTCGAGCAGGATCTGGCCGCTGACCTGGGCATTCGTGCCCCGGTGCAGGCCCAGGATCGCCGAGCTCGAGACCGACTTGCCGGATCCGGACTCGCCCACGATGCCGAGCGTCTTGCCGCGCTCGACGTCGTAGGACAGACCCTCGGTCGCCTTGACGATGCCGTCGTTGGTCGGGAAGTGCACGACGAGGTCGCGCACCGAGAGGAAGCTCTCCGTCATCTCCGAGTCCCCCTCAACCCAGCCGCACGCGCGGGTCGATGAATGCGTACAGGACGTCGACGACGATGTTGGCGACGATGACGAACGCGGCCAGCAGCAGCACCAGCCCCACCACCGTCGGCAGGTCGAAGGTCGCGATGGAGTCCACAGCCAGCTTTCCCAGACCGTTGTAGTTGAAGACCGTCTCGGTGATCACCGCGCCACCCAGGACGCTGGCGAGGTCGAGGCCGGCCATGGTCACGATCGGCGTCAGGGCCGCGCGCATCGTGTGCTTGAACAGGATCTTGCCGCGCGGCAGGCCCTTGGCCGTCGCCGTGCGCAGGTAGTCCTCGCTCATCGACTCCAGCACGAACGCGCGGGTGATCCGGACGTAGCCGGCCATGTAGAACAGCGCGAGCGTGAGGGCGGGGAGGAACAGGTTGGAGAGCCACATGCCGACGCCGCCCTGGGCGATCGGGGTGTAGCTCGGTACGGCGACCCACTGCCACTTGATGGCGGGGAACTCGATCAGGAACAGACCTATCCAGAACGTGGGGAAGGCGTAGAAGACGAGCGTCATGCCGACCAGTCCGCGGTCGACGATCGAGCCCTTCATCAGTGCTGCCAGCGCCCCCAGCAGAACGCCGCCGACGATCCAGAGCAAGAAGGCCAGGAACGCGATGGAGGCGGAGACGGGGATCTTGTCCTTGAGCTCGGCGGTGACCGTCTTGGAGTTCACCTTCGAGTAGCCCAGGCACGGGGCCGGGCACTTGGCGATCAGCTCCGGAGCGGTCTTGCGCAGCTCCTTGTCGTCGGGGTACGTGCGTCCCTTGACGACGCCGACAGCGAAGTCCTTCCACTGCTCGGGCCACGGCTTGTCGAAGCCGAGCTGCTTGTCGGTCTGCTTGATCAGCGCCGGCGGGCAGCTCTTGCCGCAGGCGAACCGACCCGGGTCGATCGGCGATGCGAAGAACATGACGTAGGTGACGAAGCTCATCGCCACCAGCATGATCACAGCGACGATCAACCGTCGGACGACGTACGCGAACATACTCAGGACACCTCACGGGCCGGGCAGGGCGCCGGCCGCTCTCGGGGTTGGTGGGGCAGTGCACCGGGGTGGAGCGGGCGTACCCGCCCCACCCCGGCTTTGAAGCATTCCGGTCAGAGGCCCCGGATCACTGCACGCTGCTGGAGACGTCGATCGGGCCCAGGTCCGGGTAACCGTTCGATGCCGCCGAGTTGGTGTAATTCATGACCTTCGATCCGTGGATCATGTAGAAGATCGGGATGTCGACCGGGATGTACGCGACATCCGCGGCCAGCTGCTTGTCCGCCTGCTGCAGGAACGTGGTCTGCTCGTCCAGGCTCGCAGTCCCCTGCGCCTTGTCGATCAGGGCGTTGAACGCGTCAGACTTGTACGCGCCGTAGTCCTGACCGTTCGACTTCGGGCTCAGGTTCGGCCGGCTGTCGAAGAGCGGAGCGGTCACCGTGATGGCGGACGGCCAGTCAGCACCCCAGCCGGCCCAGATGACGTCGGCCTTCTGGTCGGGCTGCTGGATGTTGGTGTAGTAGACGTCCTGGTTCGCGACACCGTCGAGGGTGACCTTGAACCCGGCCTTCTCCCAACCTGCCTGGATGGCACGGGCCTGCGCGTCGGCAGTCGGCGTGCTCGGGTAGGTGTAGGTGATCGGGTACGGCAGGCTCACGCCGGCCGACTGGAGCAGGGCCTTGGCCTGCGCCGTGTCACCAGCACCACCCGGGAACAGGTCGGACTGGTAGCCCTTCACCGCCGGGTTGACGATGTCGGTCGCCGGCTTGTAGGCCTTGGGACCACCACCTGCGGTCACCCAGCCGGTGTCGTCCAGCGACATCGCCAGGGCCTGACGGACCTTGAGGTTCGTCATCCGCTTGAAGTTGAGCACCAGGTAGTCGACGTACGGCGACTCGACGCTGACGGTCCGGCTGCCGAGGCTCGCCACACCGGCGAACTTCGAGGACGGGATCGACTGCTGCGTCACAGCACCGGCGTCGCCGCCGCTCTGCGCCGTGATCTTGTCGGTGATGACCTCGGAGGTGTCACCCACCTTGAACACGATCTTGCTCGGGAGGGCCTTGCGGATGTCACCCGAGTCGGTCGAGGAGTCGTAGTTGGTGTTGCGCACCATCGTGCCACCGGTCTCCTTGTCCCACTGGCCGCCCACAAGCTTGTAGGGACCGTCGGAGAAGATCTGGTAGTTCGACTTGTCGCCCTGGTCCTTGTCCTTGCGGTACGGGTCCATCATGTGGAGCGACGCGATCGCCAGCGGGAAGTCCGGCCAGGACTTCTTGAAGTGGTAGGTGATCGTGTTCCCGTTGCAGACCACGGCCTTGTCGAACAGGTCCTGGCCGACGCCGGAGTACGGGCCCTTGTACTTCGAGACGGTGTTGCCGTCCTTGTCCAGCTCGGTGGGGATGTCGAGGTAGGTCAGGATGTAGTTCGGGCCACCGGTGATGACGTCGGTCGCGAACGTGCGCGACGCGCCGTACGACAGGTCGGCGCAGGTGACGGGCTTGCCGTCCTCCCACTTCACGCCGTCCTTCAGCGTGAACGACCAGGTCTTGGCGTCGTTCTCGGACTTGCCGGTGTCCGTCGCCAGGTCAGCGACGGGCGTGGTCGAGACCTGGGGGTCGTCGGAGATCGGGAACGCGACGAGGCCGCGGTACACGGTCCGGCTGAAGTTCGTCATCTCGACGCCGAGGTAGCTTCGCTGCGGGTCCGTGTGCTCGTAGGCCGAACGGATGTAGTAGGTCAGAGTTCCTCCGCCCTTGCCGCCGGACGATGCGCCGTTGCCTCCGCTACTGCCGCAAGCAGCAACAGCGAGGGACATCGACGCTGCGGCTGCAACGGCGAGGGCCTTCCTTCGATAGCTGGCCATTACCTCTCCTTGTTCTCGTGTCGCGCCGAGTCGGCGGCACCATCGGCAGCTCGGTGCTGCCGAAGTCGTGGGGTGGGGAGCGTCCTCATCGGTCGCTCTTCGGGTCGAGCGCGTCCCGCATGCCATCGCCGAGCAGGTTGAAGCTGACGACGATGATCGCGAGGAGGAGCGCCGGGTAGAAGAAGTAGGAGAAGTCGGAGCCCGAGAAGTTCACCGAGTCCTGCAGGATGTTGCCGATCGTCGGGGTCGGCGGCTTGATGCCGACACCGAGGAAGCCCAGCGCCGCCTCGGCCGAGACGTAGGCCGGCATGATCAGCGTGAACTGCACCAGCACCGGCGCCCACAGGTTCGGCAGGATCTCCTTGAAGTAGAGCCGCGACTTCGAGGCGCCGAGCAGGACCGCGGCGTCGACGAACTCGCGCTCGCGGATCGAGAGCACCTGGCCACGGATGAGGCGGGCCACCGAGGGCCAGCCGAAGATGCCGAGGACGAGGACCTCGTAGACCGCGTTGGGCAGCGGGTCGACGGTGTTGCCGGGCAGGTGCTCGGCGAAGAACGCCACGCCGGTCGCCGAGAGCGCCAGCAGCATCAGGGTCTGGGGGAACGAGAGCGTCAGGTCGATGATCCGGCCGATGATCGCGTCGATCCAACCACCGCTGAATCCGGAGATGATGCCGAGCACCACGCCGAGGACGACGGCGATGACGGTGGCGGTGAGGGCGATCTCGAGCGAGAAGCTCAGCCCGTACCAGAGCCGGGCGAGCATGTCGGTGCCGGTGCGCGGCTCGACACCGAGGACGTGGTGCCAGCTGGACCCGCCGAAGTGGCCGTTCGGGATGCCGCCGAGGTCGACGTTGAGCAGCGTCTGGTCGAGCTTGTTCGGGTGGATCACCTTCAGCTTGACCAGGATCGGGGCCAGGATGGCCGCGATGACGTAGAAGACCACGATGATGAACGACGTCATCGTGAGCTTGTCCCTGCGGAACCGCGCCAACGCCAGCTGGGTGGGCGACTGCCCCTCCACGGCCGTGACCCCCGACGTGTTGAGAGCAGCCTCCGCGGCGATCGGCTCAACCTCGAGCTGGGACTCAGGCAGGGACATCAGCACCTCATCGACGGGTCGGTCGGGCAGTTTCCGCGCCGCCCCACGAGATCGTCGGAAGGCTGCGCCGGACGCGACTCTATGTGACGCAGACCTCCCTATCGATCACCTGTCGGTAACGATATGAACACGACCGTCTCCCTACCTCACTCCGGGAGTCCTCCCGGCGTTCGCCGGTTTGAGGAGAGATCTTTCGTCACGGGCCCGTCGATGCCCGCTTCCTTGCGCTGCTCGGCAGTGATCGGCGCGGGTGCGGCGGTGAGCGGGTCGAAGCCGCCACCGCTCTTCGGGAAGGCGATCACGTCGCGGATCGAGTCGGTGCCGGCGAGCAGCGCGCAGATGCGGTCCATGCCCACCGCGATGCCTCCGTGCGGGGGCGCGCCGAAAGCGAAGGCGTCGAGCAGGAACCCGAACTTCTCCTGCGCCTCCTCCTCGGAGAGGCCCATCACCGCGAAGACGCGCTTCTGCACGTCGCTGCGGTGGATACGGATCGACCCGCCGCCGAGCTCGTTGCCGTTGCAGACGATGTCGTAGGCGTAGGCGAGCGCGCTGCCGGGGTCGGTGTCGAAGGTGTCGAGGTACTCCGGCTTCGGGCTGGTGAAGGCGTGGTGCACCGCGGTCCAGGCGCCGGCGCCGACGGCGACGTCACCGCTGGCGACCGCCTCCGAGCTCGGCTCGAACAGCGGCGCGTCCACGACCCAGGTGAAGGCGAAGACCGAGTCGTCGAGCATGTTGCCGCGCCGTCCGATCTCGAGGCGGGCGGCGCCCAGGAGGGCGCGGCTCGACTTCGCCGGGCCGGCGGCGAAGAACACGCAGTCCCCCGTGCCCGCGCCGACGTGCGCAGCCAGTCCGGCCTGCTCGGACTCGCTGAGGTTCTTCGCGACCGGGCCGCCGAGGGTGCCGTCCTCGTTGAGCAGGACGTAGGCCAGGCCCTTGGCACCTCGTTGCTTGGCGAACTCCTGCCAGGCATCGAGCTGCTTGCGCGGCTGGCTGGCGCCACCGGGCATCACCACGGCGCCGACGTACGGCGCCTGGAAGACCCGGAAGGTGGTGTCCTGGAAGTACTCGGTGCAGTCGACCAGCTCGAGGCCCATCCGCAGGTCCGGCTTGTCGGAGCCGAACCGCGCCATCGCCTCGGCGTACGTCATCCGCGGGACCGGGCGCGGGATCTCGTGACCGATCAGCGCCCACATCGCGGCGAGCACCTCCTCCATCAGCTCCAGGACGTCGTCCTGGTCGACGAAGCTCATCTCGATGTCGAGCTGGGTGAACTCGGGCTGCCGGTCGGCACGGAAGTCCTCGTCGCGGTAGCACCGCGCGATCTGGTAGTAGCGCTCCATGCCGGCGACCATCAGCAGCTGCTTGAACAGCTGGGGGCTCTGCGGCAGGGCGTACCAGCTGCCCGGCTGCAGACGTGCGGGCACCAGGAAGTCGCGCGCGCCCTCGGGCGTCGAGCGGGTCAGCGTCGGGGTCTCGATCTCCACGAAGTCGCGCCCGGCGAGCACGTCGCGCGCAGCCTTGTTCACCTGGCTGCGCAGGCGCATGGCCGCGGCCGGACCGGCCCGGCGCAGGTCGAGGTAGCGGTAGCGCAGGCGCGCCTCCTCGCCGACCTCGCCGCCCTTGGACGACGCCGCCTCGTCGATCGGGAACGGCAACGGCGCGGACTCGCTGAGCACCTCGACGTCGCTCGCCACGACCTCGATCTCACCGGTCGGCAGGTTCGGGTTCTGAGCGCCCTCCTTGCGGGCCACGACCTCGCCGGTGATCTTGAGGCAGTACTCGTTGCGCAGGTGTCCGGCGACCTCCTCGTCGCGGATGACCACCTGAACCACCCCGCTGGCCTCGCGCAGATCCAGGAACGCCACACCACCGTGGTCGCGCCGGCGGGCGACCCAGCCGGCGAGGGTGACGGTCTGGCCGACGTGCTCGGCGCGCAGGGCGCCGGCGTCGAAGGTGCGGATCACGGGAGTTGCTCCTCATCGTTGGTCGAGCTGGTCGAGCTGGTCGAGCTGGTCGAGCTGGTCGAGCTGGTCGTGACCGCGTGCAGGAGGTACGCGGCGACGTCGTTCAGGGGTACCGCGCGCTGGTCGCCGGTGTCCATGGATTTGATCTGGCACACGCCCTGCTCGAGGTCGCGCTCGCCGATCACGATCGTGTACGGCGCGCCCGAGCGGTCAGCGCCCTTCATCGCGCCCTTCAGGCCGCGCGAGCCGAACGCCATGTCGGTGCGCACGCCGGCTCGCCGCAGCTCGGTGACCAGCTGGGCGGCGCGGGTACGCGCCTCGCCGAGCGGGACGACGTACACGTCGAGGGCGCGCGCGGGACCGGGCTCCAGACCCTCGGCGCGGCAGGCAAGGTAGGTGCGGTCGATGCCGAGGCCAAAACCGATGCCGGAGAGCTCCTGGCCGCCGAGCTGCGCCATCAGGCCGTCGTAGCGGCCGCCGCCACCGATCCCCGACTGGGCGCCGAGACCGTCGTGCACGAACTCGAAGGTGGTGCGGGTGTAGTAGTCCAGGCCGCGCACCATCCGCTTGTTCACGACGTACGCAACGCCGTTGGCCTGCAGCAGCGCGGTCACCTGGGCGAAGTGCTCAGCACAGGCCTCGCATAGGTGGTCGAGCATCAGCGGAGCCTCGGTGAGCTGCGCCTGGACCTCCGGGCGCTTGTCGTCCAGGACCCGCAACGGGTTGACCTGCGCGCGCTCGCGAGTGGCGTCGTCGAGGTCGAGGCCCTCGAGGAAGGCGACCAGCAGCTCGCGGTAGGGGCCGCGGTCCTCGGCGCACCCGAGCGAGGTGAGCTCGAGGCGGTAGCCGGTCAGGCCGAGCGAGCGGTAGCCGTCGTCGGCGATCGTGATGACCTCGGCGTCCAGGGCCGGATCATCCGACCCGATGGCCTCGATGCCGAGCTGCTGGAGCTGGCGGTAGCGCCCGTGCTGCGGGCGCTCGGCGCGGAAGAACTGACCCCGGTACCAGAGCTTGACCGGCAGCTGGCCGCGGTCCAGGCCGTGCTCGATGACCGAGCGCATCACCCCGGCGGTGCCCTCGGGGCGCAGCGTTAGCGAGCGGTCGCCGCGGTCGGTGAAGGTGTACATCTCCTTGCTGACCACGTCGGTGGACTCCCCCACGCCGCGCACGTACAGGCTGGTGTCCTCGAAGACGGGGAGCTCGATGTAGCCGTAGCCCGCGGCGACGGCCGGCGCGGCGAGCGCCTCGTGCACCGCGAGGAAGGCGGCGGAGTCCGGGGGCAGGTACTCCGGGACGCCCTTGGGCGCGGAGAGCCGGTCGGCCATCACAAGCCCCGGGTGACCTGGTCGACGTCGAGGTCCTCGACGAGGTCGAGCAGGAACGGGTTGGTGACCCGCTCCCGCCCGATCGAGGTCTGCTCGCCGTGCCCCGGCAGCACCACGATGTTGTCCGCGAGCGGCAGCACCTTCTCGCGCAGGCTGCGCAGCATCGTCGGGTGGTCGCCGCCCGGCAGGTCCGTGCGCCCGATCGAGCCGGCGAAGAGGAGGTCCCCGGAGAACATCACCTCGGCGATGTCGTCCTGGGCGTACGGCGAGCGGAAGACGACCGAGCCCGCGGTGTGACCCGGAGTGTGGTCGACGGAGATCTGGAGACCTGCCAGCTCGAGGGTCTGGCCGTCATCGAGCTCCTCGACGCGGTCGGGCTCGGCGAACTCGTACTTCCCGCCGAGCAGCATCGCGGTCGTCTCCGCCGACATCCCCTGCATCGGGTCGGCGAGCAGGTGGCGGTCCTGCGGGTGGATGTACGCCGTCGCGTCGTACGCGCCCGCCACTGGAGCCACGCACCACATGTGGTCCACGTGCCCGTGGGTGACCAGGACCGAGACCGGCTTGAGGCGGTGCTCGCGGATCACCGCGTCGACACCCGGAGCAGCGTCCTTGCCGGGGTCGATGACGATGCACTCGGTGCCTGGTCCGGTCGCCACGACGTAGCAGTTGGTACCCCACGGCCCGGCCGGGAAGCCTGCGATCAGCACTGGCGGTTCTCCTGGTTCCGGTGGGCACGAACGGGCCCCAGCCTACTGGCCCGGACACCGGGACCTCGCATCGCTACGATGAAGCCGCAGCGGGCGCTCGCGAGCGCAGTGCCACGACAAGCCAGGCGAGACGAAGGGGTCACAGTGACCGCGCACGGCAACGAAGGCGACGGATTCGGACGCGTCGACGCGGACGGGACGGTCTACGTCCGCATCGGGACCGAGGAGCACGTCGTCGGCCAGTACCCGGAGGGCACGCCCGAGGAGGCCCTGGCCTTCTACACCAGGCGTTTCGAGGGTCTGGCGTTCGAGGTCCAGCTGCTCGAGCAGCGCGTCCGCAGCGGAGCGATGTCGCCGGACGAGGCGACGTCCTCGATCGGCAAGCTCAGCGAGCAGCTCGCGATCCCGCACGCCGTCGGTGACATCACGGCGCTGGTGGCTCGTCTCAACGCGCTGAAGCCGGTGATCGGGCTCCAGCGCGAGCAGCGCCGCGAGGAGCGCGCCCAGCGGGTCGAGGAGTCGCGCACCCGCAAGGCCGCGATCGTCGCGGAGGCCGAGAAGATCGCCGCGGGCACCGACTGGCGCAACGGCGCGAACCGGCTGCGCGACCTGCTCGCGGAGTGGAAGGAGCTCCCCCGCCTGGAGAAGGCGGCCGACGACGAGCTCTGGCACCGGTTCTCGGGTGCGCGCACGACGTACACCCGCGCGCGCAAGGCCCACTTCGCGGTGATGACCGAGCAGCGCGAGGGCGCGCGCGTCGTCAAGGAGCGTCTGGTCAAGGAGGCCGAGGCGCTGGCCGACTCGACCGACTGGGGCGCCACCGCCGGGCGCTACCGCTCGCTGATGTCGGAGTGGAAGGCCGCCGGGCCGGCCCCCAAGGACATCGACGACCAGCTCTGGAAGCGGTTCCGCGGAGCCCAGGACCAGTTCTTCGGCGCCCGTGATGCGGCCAACGCCGAGCTCGACCAGGAGTTCGCGGCCAACGCTGAGGTGAAGAAGGCGATCCTGGTGGAGGCCGAGGCGCTCCTGCCGGTCACCGATCTCGCTGCGGCCAAGAAGGCATTCCGCGACCTCTCCGAGCGCTGGGACGCCGCCGGGAAGGTCCCCCGCGACCAGATCAAGCCGCTCGAGGCACGCATCCGCAAGGTCGAGCAGGAGATCCGCTCGCTCGAGGACGACCAGTGGAAGAAGTCGGACCCCGAGAAGTCCGCCCGCGCCGACGGCATGCTCGGCCAGCTCCAGGACGCGATCGCCAAGATCGAGTCCGACCTGGAGAAGGCCCGCGCCGGCGGCGACGCCCGGAAGATCAAGGACCTCGAGGACAACCTGGCCTCCCGCCAGGCGATGCTCGCGATGGTCCAGCAGACCGCTTCCGACTTCTCCTGACATCACGCCACCACCACCACCACCACCCGCGAGCCGCCTGGGATGCCGGGCTGGAAAGCGCCGAGGCGCCCGGAACGCCGCGAGCGGCGACGCACCTCCGGGTGCTGGCGGCGGCGTACCGGGCGGCTCGGCGTGCCTGGAACCGGCGGCGCGGGCGGCTCGGCGTGCCTGGGACCGGCGGCGCGGGCGGCTCGGCGTGCCTCGGACCGGCGGCGCGGGCGGCTCGGCATGCCTGGGACCGGCGGGGCGGGCGGGTCGTCAGTGGGTGACGCGGTAGGCGTCGAACACGCCGTCGATGCTGCGCACGGCCTTGAGGATGGCTCCGAGGTGCTTGGGGTCGCCCATCTCGAAGGTGAACTTGCTCTTCGCGACTCGGTCGCGGGTGGTGTTCAGGGAGGCCGAGAGGATGTTCACGTGCTGGTCGGAGAGGACCAGGGTGATGTCGGAGAGCAGCCGGGCCCGGTCGAGGGCCTCCACCATGATCTGCACCAGGAACGTCGAGGTGGAGGTCGGCGCCCACTCGACCTCCACGAGCCGCTCGGGCTGACCGAGGAGGTCGGCAGCGTTGGTGCAGTCCTTGCGGTGCACCGAGACACCTGAGCCGCGGGTCACGAAGCCGAGGATCTCGTCGCCGGGGACCGGGGTGCAGCACTTGGCCAGCTTGACCAGCACGTCGGTGCCGTCCAGGCCCATCACGATGATGCCGGAATCGCCCTGCGCCTTGGCCGAGCGACGCGGCCGGGTGATCGTGACGGTCTCGGCGAGGTCCTCCGCAGCGCCCTCGGCGCCACCGTTGATCTCGATGACCTTGCGGACCACCGACTGGGCGCCCAGGTTGCCCTCGCCGACCGCGGCGTACAGCGCCGAGACGTCGGCGAGCCGGAAGTCGTTGGCGACCTGGGTCAGCGAGTCGTGGGTCATCACGCGCTTGAGGGAGACGCCCTCCTTGCGCATCAGCCGGGCGATCTGGTCCTTGCCCTGCTCGATGGCCTCCTCGCGGCGCTCCTTGGTGAACCAGTGCCGGATCTTGCTGCGCGCCCGCGGCGACTTCACGAAGCCGAGCCAGTCGCGGCTCGGTCCGGCGTTCGGTGACTTGGAGGTGAAGACCTCGACGACGTCTCCGTGCTCGAGCTTCGACTCCAGCGGCACCAGGCGCCCGTTCACGCGGGCGCCGATGGTGTGGTGCCCGACCTCGGTGTGGATCGCGTAGGCGAAGTCGATCGCCGTCGACCCGGTGGGCAGGCCGATCACGTCGCCGCGCGGGGTGAAGACGTAGACCTCGGCCGCGTTGATCTCGAAGCGCAGCGACTCCAGGAACTCGCCCGGGTCCTCGACCTCGTTCTGCCAGTCGAGCAGCTGGCGCACCCACGGCATGTCGCTCTGACCGGTCTCGGCCAGCGACTTGTCGGTGTCCACCCCGTTGCGGGTGTCCTCCTTGTACTTCCAGTGCGCCGCGACGCCGTACTCCGCGCGACGGTGCATCGCGAAGGTCCGGATCTGCATCTCGACGGCCTTGCCCGAGGGGCCGATGACCGTGGTGTGCAGGGACTGGTACATGTTGAACTTCGGCATCGCCACGAAGTCCTTGAACCGGCCCGGGATCGGGTTCCAGCGGTTGTGCAGGACGCCGAGGACGCCGTAGCACTCGGGGTCGCTGTCGACGAGGATGCGGATGCCGACGAGGTCGTAGATGTCGGAGAACTCGCGGCCGCCGTGGATCATCTTCTGGTAGATCGAGTAGTAGTGCTTGGGTCGACCGGTGACCTTCGCCTTGATCTTGGCCGCCTTCAGGTCTGCCTCGACCACGCCGATGACCTGGCGCATGAACTGGTCGCGCGACGGCGAGCGCTCGGCGACCATCCGGACGATCTCGTCGTAGATCTTCGGGTGCAACGTGGCGAACGCCAGGTCCTCGAGCTCCCACTTGATCGTGTTCATACCGAGTCGGTGGGCGAGCGGGGCGAAGATCTCCAGCGTCTCCTTGGACTTGCGGTCCTGGGTCTCGGCCTTCACGTAGCGCAGCGTGCGCATGTTGTGCAGCCGGTCGGCGAGCTTGATGACCAGGACCCGGATGTCGCGGCTCATCGCGACGATCATCTTGCGGATCGTTTCGGACTGCGCCGAGTCCCCGTACTT
>JBJMIO010000038.1:0-13440 GCA_045806765.1 Marmoricola sp. | reverse complement strand
TCTGCTCTCCAGCACTCTAGGGGTCGACTTTGCTCATCGGAACAGGTACGGCGGTGAACGCCGCGACCGTCCTGGCAGGCAGCACGATCGGCGTCCTGGTGGGCCATCGGCTGCCCCTGCGCACCCGCAGCGTGGTCACCGACGGCCTTGGTCTGGTGACCCTGCTGATCGCCGCCTCCTCCGCCTGGAAGGTGGGCTCGAGCAGCCTCTCGGACGCGGTCGGCGGCTCGGCGCCGATGCTGATCGTGCTGGGTGCCTTGCTGCTCGGCTCGATCACGGGGTCGCTGGTGCGCCTCGAGGACCGCCTCGAGGGCATCGGTGACGCGCTGCAGCGGCGCCTGAGCCGCGTCAGCGGAGAGGGACACGAAGCGCGTGACCGGTTCGTCCAGGGCTTCATGACCGCCTCACTGGTCTTCTGCGTCGGCCCGCTGACGATCCTCGGCTCGATCAAGGAGGGGCTGGGCCAGGGTGCCGACCAGCTGCTGCTCAAGTCGGCCCTCGACGGCTTCGCCTCGATCGCCTTCGCCGCCTCCTTCGGCTGGGGCGTCGCGGCCAGCGTGGTGACCCTCGTGGCGGTGCAGGGATCGCTGACGGCGCTGGGCGTCGTGCTGGGCGACTTCCTGCCCGCCGCGCACCTCGACGCGCTCACCGCGACCGGGGGCCTGATCCTGGTCGGCGTGGGCCTGAGACTGCTCGAGATCAAGCAGCTGAAGGTGGGCGACATGCTGCCCGCGCTGGTCTTCGCTCCGGTGCTCGTGGAGGTCGTGACGTGGTTCCGGTGAGGTTCGGAACAATGGGGCGAATGGTCTCGACTCGGAAACACATCCGCGTTTCTCCTTGACACATCCGCGTGCCGGGACGAACGTTCCACGCACCGAGTCCGATCCCGGATTTCGGTTGGGAGGTTCCACGGCCGGCCCTGGGCCGATCGGCGGTAGCCCGGAACATGGAGGAATTGATGCGGTCTCGTCCATTGGCGAAGGTAGCCGTCCTCGGCGTGGTGGGTGCCCTTGCGCTCACGGCCTGCGGCTCCAGCAACAAGTCCGGCAACGGCGGACTCAACGACGGCTCGGGCAACAACAACAGCACGAGCTACACCATCGCTTTCGAGGGCCCGCTCTCCGGCGACAACCAGCAGCTCGGCATCAACGAGTACAACGGTGTCCAACTCGCGGTCGAGCAGGCCAACGCGGACTCGAGCCTCGGCTTCAAGGTCAAGCTCATCAAGTCCGACGACCAGGGTGACCCGGCCAAGGCTCCGGCCGCAGCCGCGCAGATCGTCCAGGACGACACCGTGATGGGTGTCATCGGGCCCTCGTTCTCCGGTGCCACCAAGGCCGTCGCCGCGAAGTTCGGCGCCGCAGGCATCTCGATCGTCAACCCGTCGGCGTCCGCTGGTGACATCCAGACGCTGGGCTTCAAGACCTGGCACCGGATCTTCCCGAACGACAACGCCGAAGGCCCGGCCGGTGCTGACTGGATCGCCAAGCACGCCAAGAAGGTCTTCGTGATCAACGACCTCAGCGCGTACGGCGCCGGCGTCTCGAGCAGCGTCTCGAAGCAGCTGAAGAAGGACGGCGTCACCGTGGTCACCCAGGGTGTCGACGCCAAGACGACGGACTACGGCCCGATCTCGCAGCAGGTCGTCAACTCCGGCGCCCAGGCTGTCTGGTACGGCGGCTACGACGCCCAGGCGGCTCTGTTCGCCAAGGCGCTCGACGCAGCCGGTTACAAGGGCATCCGCATCTCCGGCAACGGTGTGAAGTCCTCGGTCTTCACCTCGGGCGCGGGCAAGGCCGGCTACGGCTGGTACTTCACCTGCGGCTGCCAGGACGCCACCGTGGCTCCGTCCGCCAAGGACTTCGCCTCGGCGTACCAGACGAAGTTCAACACGCCGCCGTCGACGTACTCCCCGGAGGCCTACGACGCGACGAACATCCTGATCCAGGCCATCAAGACCGCCAAGGCGGCCGGCTCGGTCACGCGGGCCGCGGTGAACGACGCGGTCAACAAGACCGACTACACCGGCATCACGGGTCAGATCAGCTTCGGTGCCGACGGCGACCTGCCGGCCGGCAAGGGTACGGTCAACCTCTTCATCGACCAGAACGGTGACATCAAGTCCCTCGGTGACATCACCCAGGCGAAGTGACGAACCAGCAATCAACCGCCTGACCTGACGGCGAGGGGCTCTGCGTCATCACCTTGATGCAGGGCCCCTCGTCGCGGGTTGTAGCCCGGCACACGATGCCAACGCCGCAACCGACGAGGGGACCCGCTCGATGACCGACTTCCTGAACTTCCTGATCGCGGGCCTGACCCGCGGCTCGATCTACGCACTGATCGCGCTCGGGTACACCTTGGTGTACGGCGTGCTGCAGCTGATCAACTTCGCGCACAGCGAGGTGTTCATGTCAGGCGCCTTCGGCAGCCTGATCATCGTCCAGGCAGTCGTCGGCCGCGGCGTGCACCACCTCCCCTGGTACGGCGTCACGGCAGTCCTGCTCCTGGGCCTGACCTCCGGCGCCCTGGTGGGCGCCATCGTTGCCTGGGCGCTCGAACGCGTCGCCTACCGACCACTGCGAGAACGCGGGGCACCGAAGCTCGCGTTCCTGATCAGCGCGATCGGCATGTCGTTCTTCCTCAGCCAGCTGGCGGGCAAGCTCTTCAACCGCTTCAGCAACAACAACTTTCCGACGTACTACAACGCCAACAAGCACCTCTTCGACGTCAACGGCGTGCACATCTCGGTGCTCCAGGCGATCATGATCTTCTCGGCCCTGGCGATGATGGTCTTCCTCGACCTCCTGGTCACCAAGACCAAGCTCGGACGCAGCATCCGCGGCGTCGCCGAGGACGCGCCCACAGCGGCGCTCATGGGCATCGACATCAACAAGACGATCTCGCGCACGTTCATCATCGGCGGGGCCCTGGGCGGCGCGGCCGGCTTCCTGTTCGGCAGCGCGTTCACCGTCTACAACACGATGGGCTTCATCCCCGGCGTCAAGGCGTTCGCCGCCGCGGTGCTCGGCGGTATCGGCAACATCCGTGGCGCCATGCTGGGTGGTCTGCTGCTCGGCGTCGTGGAGGCACTCGTGCCGACCGCGCCGTGGGGCACCGGGCACACCTGGATCGGCACCCAGTGGAGCGACGTCGTCGCCTTCGTGGTGCTGGTGCTGGTCCTGATGTTCCGCCCGACCGGCATCCTCGGTGAGCGGCTCGGGAGGGCGGCATGAGCATCGAGATGAAGGACAACCTCAAGAGGCTGGCCGCCTGCCTGGCGATCGGGCTCGTCCTCGCCCTGATGGTCGGGGACCAGGAGGGCAACCAGGCCGACTTCGGCTTCGCCTTCAAGGCGGCGCTCCTCCACCCGCGGGTCTTCGTCTTCCTGGGCATCGGCGTCGTGCTCTACCTCGCGATGACGTTCTGGCCGCGCGTGGTTCCGTACCTGACCCGCGCTGGGATGCGTCCCCTCGCGGCCGGCGCTGCCTCGGTCGTCGCGGCGTACGGGCTGCTGAACTGGAGCGACAACGGCAACCTCGCCGACGGCAAGCTCAGCACGCTGGCGCGCGGCGCCCGGGACACCTCCGGACTCGGCTCGGTGGCCCGGCTGTACTTCGGTTCGGCGATCCCCGGGATGTACTGGATCCTGCTGATCGTCGCGGTCGCCCTCGGGCTGGCCGCGATCATCCGGCAGAGCAGCGCACTCTCGTGGGCGACCGTCGCGGTCAGCGTCGTCGCGGGCATCTGGGGCTTCGTGGCGCACGAACAGGTCCGCAGCTTCCTCGGCTCCCCGGACCACTCGACCGGCGCACTGGTCGCACTGCTCGGGTACGCCGCGATCGCCGCGGCCGCGATCACGATCGCGCGCACCTCGAACCCCGACGCCGCCACCGGTGCCTTCCTGGACCGCGTCTTCGGCTGGAAGCCCGGCTTCCCGCTGTTCGTGATCGGCACGGTCGCCGCGCTGCTCGGCACGCTGTGGGCCACCTGGTTCTCACCCACCGATCGCAACACCAACCTGTTCGGCATGAGCGACCTGTTCAGCGGGGAGCCGATCAACGGCCTGACCTCGGCGTACCTGAGCTGGCTCGTCTGGGTGCTGGTCATCGCCTCGGTGGCGACAGCTGCGGCAGCGACGTGGCTGCAGAACCGGGTGCTGGGCTGGACCGCCGCGGCCGTCAGTGCCGGCTCGCTGCTGATCAGCCTGCTCTCGATGCACAACTTCAGCCGGATCGCAGCCGACAAGGGCTTCGACGGTGCCAACCAGGCGTGGCAGAACACGGGTACCGGGGCGTGGACGCTCTGCGGCGCCTTCGCGGTGCTGTTCGGCGCGGGCTGGATGGTCGCCCGCTCCCGGTCCGCCTCGGAGGGTCTTTCGATCCCGGCAGGGCTGAGCTCGCCCGGGCAGTCGGTCGCCTTCACCCAGGCGATGCTGTTCGTCGTCCTCGCGGCCGCGTTGTTCTACCCGCCGACCGCGACCGGCTTCTGGCAGACCGTGCTCGTCACCGAGATCGGCACCTACGTGCTCCTCGCGGTGGGCCTGAACGTCGTGGTCGGCTGGGCCGGCCTGCTCGACCTCGGGTTCATCGCCTTCTACGCGATCGGCTCCTACACCACGGCGTACCTGACCGGCACCCTGCCGATCAAGCCGCCCGACTGGTTGCAGCTCTCGCCACTCCTGGCGATCCCCTTCGCGATCGCGGTCTGTCTCGTCGCCGGAGTCGCGCTGGGATTCCCGACGCTGCGGCTGCGCGGCGACTACCTGGCCATCGTCACGCTCGGCTTCGGTGAGATCATCCGGATCGCGGCGATCAACGCCAAGTCGGTGACCAACGGCGCCCAGGGTGCGTTCGGCATCCCGCAGCCGAGGATCCACATCTGGGGCTTCGACCTCAAGTGGGGCCAGGACCCGCTGCAGTACTGGTACCTGCTGCTGGTCTTCGTCCTGGTCGTGGTGATGCTCTTCCGGCGCCTCGAGCACTCCCGGCTGGGACGTGCGTGGGCCGCGGTCCGCGAGGACGAGGTGGCGGCTCAGGCGACCGGCGTGAACACGGTGCGGGTCAAGCTGCTCGCGTTCGCGATCGGCGCGTCGACCTCGGGCCTGGCCGGCGTGTTCTTCGCCAGCCAGATCGGCTACATCAACCCGGACAACTTCGTGCTCAACAACTCGATCCTCGTCGTCGCCTACGTCGTCTTCGGCGGCATGGGCTCGATGTCCGGAGCCATCGCCGGAGCCGCGGTGCTGACCTGGTTGCCGGAGTTCCTCAAGGCCCAGGTGCCTGCCGAGGACCGCCAGATGTGGATCGGTGTGGTCATCCTGCTGATGATGATCTTCCGTCCCGCGGGTCTGCTCCCGGCAAAGCGCAGGGCAGCCGAGCTGTCCGGCCTCGAGGGGGTCAGTACCGCAGAACCTCGTGTCGTACCGGCTGGAGAGGGGATGTGAGCGAGATGACCACGACCTCCGAACGCGACGTGTCCCCCGGATCACCACCGGCCGACATCGTCTACGACGTCAGGAACCTGACCCTGAGGTTCGGCGGCGTCACGTCGCTCTCCGACGTGTCGCTGCACATGAACCGCGGCGAGATCCTCGCCGTGATCGGGCCCAACGGCGCCGGCAAGACCTCGCTGTTCAACTCGCTCACCGGGGTCTACACCCCGCAGGAGGGATCGATCATGCTGGCCGCTCGCGCGGGTGACCAGCCGACGTCGGTGCTCCTCGACCGGGCTTTCGGCCCGTTCAAGCGGGAGCGGACCAGCCGCAAGACCCACGAGATCAACCACCTCGGCGTGGCTCGCACGTTCCAGAACATCCGGCTGTTCCCGGCGCTCACGGCACTCGAGAACGTCAAGGTGGGCGTCGAGACGCGGCAGACCTCGGGGCCGATCTCGGCCATGCTCGGGATGCCGTGGCAGCGCAAGGAGGAGCGCGACTCCACCGAGCGCGCCTACGAGCTGCTCAAGTTCGTCGGCCTCACCAAGCGCGCCAACGACCTGGCCGGCTCGCTGGCCTACGGCGAGCAGCGTCGCCTGGAGATCGCCCGGGCACTCGGGACCGACCCCGGGGTGATCCTGCTCGACGAGCCCGCGGCCGGCACGAACCCGGCCGAGAAGCGCGAGCTGGCCGACCTGATCCGCAAGATCAACGTCGAGGACAACATCTCGGTGCTCCTCATCGAGCACGACATGAAGCTCGTGATGTCGGTCGCGCACCGGCTGATCGTGCTCAACTTCGGCCAGAAGATCTCCGAGGGGTCGCCCGAGCAGATCCAGAAGGACCCGGCCGTGATCGCGGCGTACCTGGGCACGACCGACGAGGGAGGGACCGAATGAGCCTGCTCGAGGTCGACGACATCGAGGTCCGCTACGGGGCGATCAGGGCCCTCAAGGGCGTCTCGTTCACCGTCGAGGAGGGTGAGGTCGTGGCGCTGCTCGGCGCCAACGGCGCCGGCAAGACCACGACCCAGAAGACGGTCTCGGGGATGATGCGCCCCGCGCTCGGCGAGATCCGGTACGACGGCAAGCGGATCGACGGCCTGCCGGCGCACGAGCTGATCCACCTCGGCATCTGCCACGTCCCCGAGGGCCGCCGCGTCTTCCCGATGATGACGGTGCGGGAGAACCTGGAGATGGGCGCGTTCCGCTTCAAGCGCCCCGACCCCGCCACGCTGAAGCACGTCTTCGAGCTCTTCCCGCGCCTGCAGGAGCGGATCGGCCAGCACGCCGGCACGCTCAGCGGTGGTGAGCAGCAGATGCTGGCGATCGGCCGCGCCCTGATGGGCAAGCCGCGCCTGCTGCTGCTCGACGAGCCGTCGATGGGCCTGGCGCCGCTGATCGTGCGGCAGATCTTCGACATCGTCAAGGAGATCAACTCCGAGGGCGTGACCGTGCTGATCGTGGAGCAGAACGCCGCCCAGGCGCTCGCGCTCGCCGACCGCGGCTACGTGCTGGAGACCGGTGAGCTGGTGCTCTCCGGCAGCGGCCAGGAGCTGCTCTCCGACGACCGGGTGCGCGCGGCGTACCTCGGCGAGGAGATCAGCAGCTAGCCGGCTGGGCCCTACTGGGGTGCGATGACGTCCGGGCCGTGGGTGACCACGCCCTCGGCGACCTGCTTCATCGAGAGGCGCAGGTCCATCGCGGTCTTCTGGATCCAGCGGAAGGCGTCCGGCTCGCTGAGGTGCAGCTGCTCCTGCAGCACTCCCTTGGCACGGTCGACGACCTTGCGGGTCTCGAGGCGCTCGGCGAGGTCGGCGACCTCGGCCTCGAGCTGCTGGACCTCGGCGAACCGGCTGACTGCCATCTCGATGGCGGGCACCAGGTCGGACTTTCCGAACGGCTTGACCAGGTAGGCCATCGCGCCGGCGTCGCGGGCGCGCTCGACCAGGTCGCGCTGGCTGAAGGCGGTCAGCATGACCACCGGGGCGATGCGCTGGCTCGCGATCCGCTCGGCCGCGGCGATGCCGTCGAGCACGGGCATCTTGACGTCCAGGATCACCAGGTCGGGACGCAGCTCCTCGGTGCGGGCGACGGCCTGCTCCCCGTCCTCGACGGCCGCCACCACGTCGTACCCCTCCTCGGCGAGCATCTCGGCGAGGTCCAGGCGGATCAACGCCTCGTCCTCGGCGATCACGACACGTCGGGCGGCGGTGGTGGGCGGCTCGGTCACGCGGACCAGGGTATCGAGTACAGGCCGCGCCCCCCGCTCCGGTAGCGTTTGCCTGCCCAGCCGGGTTGGCGGAATGGCATACGCGACGAGCTCAAACCTCGTTGTCCGAAAGGACTTGTGGGTTCGAATCCCACACTCGGCACCCACCGCGCCGCGTGTGCCAGGATGGCCCCATGGAGCGCACCCTGTTCCTCGTCTTCGCGCTGACCGGCGCCCTGGTCGGTGGCGCGCTCGAGTGGGCTGACCTCGACGTCGCGGGCTTCGTCGTGCTCGGGGTCTCCGGGGTCTGCGCGCTCGTCTGGGCGATCGCGCTCGGCGTGCACCTCGGCATCAGGGACGCGCTCGCTGAGGCGGACGACGACGCGCGCCAAGGGGCGACGCGCGAGATCCTGCGCCGTTCGCGCGAGGTCGGCTGAGGCTCAGCGGCTCCGGTACGCCGGTGCGACCTCGTTGATGGCGTCGCCCATCCGGTGGATGCGCAGCGCGTTCGTCGAACCGGGGATGCCCGGCGGGCTGCCCGCGATGATGACGACGAGGTCGCCCTCCTCGACGCGGCCGGCAGCGAGCAGCTGCTCATCGACCTGGCGCACCATCTCATCGGTGTGCTCGACCGAGACGGTCTTGAACGTCTCCACGCCCCAGGTCATCGAGAGCTGGGAGCGCACCGGGGCCTCGGGCGTGAACGCGAGCACCGGGATGGCGCCACGGTAACGGGCCAGCCGGCGCGCGGAGTCACCGGACTGGGTGAACGCGACGAGGAACTTCGCCCCGATCCGCTCGGCCACCTCGGCTGCCGCCTTCGCGATCACGCCGCCACGGGTCTTGGGCTGCCAGTCGATCGCGGCCATCTGGTTGAGCTCGTGGTCCTCGGTGGAGGAGATGATCCGGGCCATCGTGCGGACCGTCTCGATGGGGTACTCCCCCACGCTCGTCTCGCCCGAGAGCATCACCGCATCGGCGCCGTCGAGCACCGCGTTCGCGACGTCGGAGGCTTCGGCGCGGGTCGGTGCCGGGTTGGTGATCATCGACTCCAGCATCTGGGTCGCCACGATCACGGGCTTGGCGTTGCGACGCGCCTTGGCGACGACCCGCTTCTGCAGGAACGGCACGTCCTCCAACGGGCACTCGACGCCGAGGTCGCCGCGGGCGACCATGAAGCCGTCGAAAGCCTTCACGACCTCGTCGAGGTTGTCGATCGCCTGGGGCTTCTCGATCTTGGCGATCACCGGGAGCATGACGCCCTCCTCGTGCATGATCTGCCGGACGTCCTCGACGTCCTTGGCCGAGCGCACGAAGGACAGCGCGATGTAGTCGACGGTCAGGTGCAGCGCCCAGCGCAGGTCCTCGACGTCCTTCTCCGACAGGGCCGGCACGCTGACCGGTACGCCGGGCAGGTTGATGCCCTTGTGGTCCGAGACCCGGCCTCCCACCACGACGGTGGTGTGCACCTCGGTGCCCTCGACCGCGGTCACCCGGAGGCGCACCTTGCCGTCGTCGATGAGGATCTGGTCGCCCGGGTTCACGTCACCGGGCAGTCCCTCGTACGTCGTACCCGCGATCTCGTTGTCGCCGGAGATCTCGCGGGTGGTGATCGTGAAGGACTGGCCGGTCTGCAGGCGCACGCCCCCGTCGCGGAACCAGCCGAGGCGGATCTTGGGACCCTGGAGGTCGGCGAAGATGCCGATCGCGTGCCCGCTCTCGTCCGAGGCCTCGCGGACCATCTTGTAGACGGCCTCGTGCTCGGCGTGCGTGCCGTGGCTCAGGTTGAGCCGGGCGACGTCCATCCCGGCGTCGACGAGAGCACGGATGCTCTCCTTGGTGGAGACCGCAGGACCCAGGGTGCAGACGATCTTTGCTCTACGCACGGGGCGAGCCTATCGCTCACGACCTTGAACGATCCAACCCGACGCCGACCCGTCGCAGAACGGCAGATGAATTACGTCGACCCGGCGCTTCTGCACGCATCATGCAGGGCAGTAGCGCCGGGTCGACGTCCAGGACTTGCGCACGCGCGCCGGGTCGACGTCCGCGTCAGGCGGTGACGGGGCGCTCGGTCGGCGGGATCGGTGCCGGCAGGGTCGTTGTCGGCGAACCGCTGAGGTACTTGTCGACCGCGGCTGCCGCGGCGCGACCCTCGGCGATCGCCCACACGATCAGCGACTGACCGCGGCCGGCGTCACCGGCCACGAAGACGCCGTCTACCGTGCTCGCGTACTGCTGGTCGCGCACGATGTTGCCGCGCTCGTCCAGCTCCACGCCCAGCTGCTCGACCAGGCCCGGCTGCTCGGGGCCGGTGAAGCCCATCGCGAGCAGCACCAGCTCGGCCGGGATGACCCGCTCGGTGCCCTCGACCGGCGCGAACTTCGCGTCGACCTCGCAGAGCCGGAGCTCCTTGACGTTGCCGTCCTCGTCGCCGAGGAACTCCTGCGTGGAGACGGCGTAGACCCGCTCGCCGCCCTCCTCGTGCGCCGAGGAGACCCGGAAGAGCATCGGGTACGTCGGCCACGGCTGGTTCGCCGGGCGCTCCTCGCCGGGCTGCGGCATGATCTCGAGCTGGGTGATCGAGGCCGCGCCCTGGCGGATCGAGGTGCCCAGGCAGTCGGCCCCGGTGTCGCCGCCGCCGATGATGACGACGTGCTTGCCGGCAGCCGTGATCTGGCCCTCGACGGTCTCGCCGAGAGCGACCCGGTTGGCCTGCGGCAGGAACTCCATCGCCTGGTGGATGCCACCGAGCTCACGTCCCGGCACGGGCAGGTCACGACCGACGGTGGAGCCGATCGCGAGCACGACGGCGTCGTACCGGTCGCGCAGCTGGTCACCGGTGAGCTCGGTGCCCACCTCGACACCGGCGCGGAAGACGGTGCCCTCGCGACGCATCTGCTCCAGGCGCCGGTCGAGGACCTTCTTCTCCATCTTGAACTCGGGGATGCCGTAGCGCAGCAGGCCACCGACCTTGTCGGCACGCTCGTAGACCGCGACGGTGTGACCGGCGCGGGTCAGCTGCTGGGCGACCGCCAGGCCGGCAGGGCCCGAGCCGACGACGGCCACGGTCTTGCCCGAGAGCCACTCCGGCGGCTGCGGGCGCACGTTGTGGGACTCGAAGGCCCGCTCGATGATCGAGACCTCGACGTTCTTGATCGTCACCGGGTCCTGGTTGATGCCGAGCACGCACGCGGTCTCGCACGGCGCCGGGCACAACCGCCCGGTGAACTCCGGGAAGTTGTTCGTCGCGTGCAGGCGCTCGATCGCTGCGTCCCAGTCGTCGCGGTACACCAGGTCGTTCCACTCCGGGATGATGTTGCCCAGCGGGCAGCCCTGGTGGCAGAACGGGATGCCGCAGTCCATGCAGCGCGCGGCCTGGGTGCGGATGATCGGCAGCAGTGCACGGCCGGGCCCACCGGGGTAGACCTCGTCCCAGTCGTGGACGCGCTCCTCGATCGGACGCCGCTCGGCGACCTCGCGGCCGTTGTTCAAGAAACCCTTGGGGTCAGCCATGGAGTGACTCCATCATCTTCTTCGCGACGTCTGCCTCGGGCAGCCCGTCGGCCTCGGCCTTCGCCTTGGCCTCCATCACGGTCCGGTAGTCGCGCGGCATCACCTCGGTGAAGCGCGCCAGGGCGGCGTCCCAGTCGGCCAGGAGAGCCTCGGCGACGCTCGACCCGGTTTCCTCGTGGTGCTGGCGGACGAGGTCGGCCAGGAAGTCCGACTCCCCGGCCGGCACGGGTCCCAGGTCCACGAGCTCGGTGTTGACGCGTGCGGTGTCCAGGTCCAGCACGTACGCCGTGCCGCCGCTCATGCCGGCCGCGAAGTTGCGCCCGGTCGGGCCGAGCACGACCACGGTGCCACCGGTCATGTACTCGCAGCCGTGGTCACCCACGCCTTCGACGATCGCGGTTCCGCCCGAGTTGCGGACGCAGAAGCGCTCGCCGGCCTGGCCGCGGAGGAAGATCTCTCCCGAGGTCGCGCCGTACCCGATCGTGTTGCCCGCGATGATCTGCTGCGAGGCGTCGAAGGTCGCGGCCCGGATCGGGCTCACCACCAGACGACCACCGGAGAGGCCCTTGCCGACGTAGTCGTTCGCGTCGCCCTCGAGCCGCAGGGTGATCCCCTTCGGCACGAACGCCCCGAACGACTGACCGGCCGAACCGACCAGGGTGATGTCGATGGTGCCCTCGGGCAGGCCCTCGCCGCGGTACCGCTTGGTCACCTCGTGACCGAGCATCGTGCCGACGGTGCGGTTGACGTTGCGCACCTCGACCTGGGCGCGGACCGGCTCACCGTTCTCCAGCGCGGGCTGAGCCAGCGCGATCAGCTCGTTGTCCAGCGCCTTGTCCAGGCCGTGGTCCTGGCCGGTGGTGTTGCGCAGCGCAGCACCCTCGGGCAGGTCCGGGACGTGGAAGATCGGCGTGATGTCCAGGCCGGCGGCCTTCCAGTGCTCGACCGCCTTCGCGGAGTCCAGCACCTCGGCGTGGCCGATGGCCTCCTCCAGGGTGCGGAAGCCCAGCTCGGCCAGGATCTCGCGCACCTCCTCGGCGATGTACTCGAAGAAGTTCACGACGTACTCGGCCTTGCCGGAGTAGCGCTCGCGCAGCACCGGGTTCTGGGTGGCCACGCCCACCGGGCAGGTGTCCAGGTGGCAGACCCGCATCAGGATGCAACCCGAGACCACCAGCGGGGCGGTCGCGAAGCCGTACTCCTCGGCACCGAGCAGCGCCGCGATGACGACGTCCCGACCGGTCTTGAGCTGGCCGTCGGTCTGTACCACGATCCGGTCGCGCAGACCGTTGAGCAGCAGCGTCTGCTGGGTCTCGGCCAGGCCGAGCTCCCAGGGTCCACCCGCGTGCTTGAGCGAGGTGAGCGGGGACGCTCCCGTTCCGCCGTCGTGCCCGGAGATCAGGACGACGTCGGCGTGCGCCTTGGACACGCCCGCGGCGACCGTGCCGACGCCGACCTCGGCGACCAGCTTCACGTGCACCCGGGCAGCCGGGTTCGCGTTCTTCAGGTCGTGGATCAGCTGGGCCAGGTCCTCGATCGAGTAGATGTCGTGGTGCGGCGGCGGGGAGATCAGTCCCACGCCGGGCGTGCTGTGCCGGGTCTTGGCCACCCAGGGGTAGACCTTGTTGCCGGGCAGCTGGCCACCCTCGCCGGGCTTCGCGCCCTGCGCCATCTTGATCTGGATGTCGTCGGAGTTCGTCAGGTACTCCGAGGTGACGCCGAAGCGGCCCGACGCGACCTGCTTGATCGACGAGCGCCGCTCCGGGTCGTAGAGACGCTCCGCGTCCTCGCCGCCCTCACCGGTGTTGGACTTGCCGCCCAGCCGGTTCATCGCGATGGCGAGGGTCTCGTGCGCCTCCTGCGAGATGGAGCCGTAGGACATCGCGCCGGTGGAGAACCGCTTGACGATCGAGCTGACCGGCTCGACCTCGTCGATGCTGATCGGCTCCCGTCCGGACTCCGTGCCGTCCTTGAAGCGGAACAGACCGCGCATGGTCATCAGCTTCTCGGCCTGGTCGTCGACGGCCTTCGTGTACTGCTTGAAGACGTCGTAGCGACCGGCGCGGGTGGCGTGCTGGAGCCGGAAGACCGTCTCGGGGTTGAACAGGTGCAGCTCGCCCTCGCGGCGCCACTGGTACTCGCCACCGATGGCGAGGTCGCGGTGGGCCGGCGCAATGCCGTCGATCGGGTACGCCATCCGGTGGCGCAGCGCGACCTCCTCGGCGATCACGTCGAGGCCGACGCCGCCGAGCTTGGAGGTGGTGCCGGTGAAGTAC
>JBJMIO010000037.1:0-22755 GCA_045806765.1 Marmoricola sp. | reverse complement strand
GGCGCACGGTGGAGTGCAGGAACCACAGCGTGAGCACCGCGGCGAGGATCCCGAGCAGGCGCAGGGCGAGGAGACCGTCGAGGACGTGAGCGAGGCCGAAGATCGTGATCAGCACCGGTGGCCGGTCCACCCAGTAGTGCCCGTAGAGCGTGGTGCCGCCGGAGTGCCACTGCGAGGCGACGACCAGGAAGCCGCCCTCGTCGGGCGCGGCCCCGCTGCGCATCTCCAGAAGCCGGATCACGACCACCGCCACGAGGGTCGTCCAGAGCACCCACGGACGGGATCGAGCGGCGGCCACGCTCACAACCTAGAGGTCCGGGCTGAACTTGGCCTGAACCTCCCGCCGTGCGGGACGGGCGGCTCGCGTGCCTCCGGACCGGCGTCGCGGGCGGCTCGCGTGTTGTCGGTCAGGCCTCGGCGGGGAGGAGGACGGTGAAGCGGGCGCCGCCCTGGGGCGAGGTGCCGACCTGCAGGGTGCCGCCCATCGCGTGCACGATCGTGTGCACGATCGCCAGCCCGAGACCGCTTCCGCCCTCGTCACGGTTGCGGGCCTCGTCGAGACGGACGAAGCGCTCGAAGATCGCCTCGCGCGACTCGGCGGGCACCCCGTCGCCGTCGTCGTCGACGGTCAGCGTGACCTCGGTGTCGGTCTGGTGCAGCCCGATCGCCACGTTCGTGCGCGCGTGCCGCACGGCGTTGGCGAGCAGGTTGCGCACGACCTGGCCGACGAGGACCGCGCTGCCGTGCGTCTGACCGCCGCTGACTGCCGAGACGTCGATGGTCGGCGTGATCCCGGAGGCGCGCATCCGCTCGACCTCCGTGAGCACCACATCGTCGACGTCGACGGCGCCGGCGTGGCCCAGCGGCTCGTTCTCCAGCCGTGCGAGCAGCAGCAGCGCGCTGACCAGGTCGGTCAGCCGCGCGCTCTCGGCCAGGACGTCGTCGGCCAGCTCCTGCACGCCGACGCGGTCGGGGTGGGCGCGCGCGACCTCGGCGATCTGGCGGATCACCGCGAGCGGGGACCTCAGCTCGTGCGAGGCGTCGGAGACGAACTGGCGCTGCAGCCGGTGGCCCTGGTCGATCCGGTCGAGCATCTCGTTCAGGGTCCGCGCGAGCCGGGGGATCTCATCCGACCCGGCCGGCACGGCGAGACGGTCGGGCAGGTGGGTGGCGGTGATCTGGTCGGCTTCGCCGCGCATGACCTCCACCGGGCGCAGGGCTCTGCCGACGCTGAACCAGACGATCACCGCGAGCGCCGCGACCACCAGCGGTACGGCGACCGCCAGGGCGCTCGCGGTCTCCGCGCGGGTCTCGTCGCGCTGCTCGGTCGAGCGGCCGACCACGATCAGCGCGATGCCGCTGCGCGCCGCCGCGTGGGACGTCGTACGCCGGCCGACGACCGTGTACGCGTCGTGGAAGCCGGGGAGCTCGTCGGTCGTCGTCGTGCCGGCGGAGGTCCGCAACGGCTGGTCGAGGACACCGTGCTGGTCGGAGGCCACGATGGCGCCGCTCGCGTCGAGCAGCTGGACCAGGACGTCGTTGCGCCCGGTCGTCGAGGCCGCCGCGGGCGAGACACCGCGCGCCAGCTGGGCGTCGATCGAGGCGGCGTCCTGCTCGGCGGAGTCGCGCAGGCTCAGGGTCAGCGAGTGCCCGATCGCCAGGACGACCAGCACCGATCCGAGCGCCGTGACGACCAGGACGAAGAGGGAGGCGACCGCGGTGACACGGACCCGGACCGACGCGGCGGCGTGGGCGAGGAGGTTCACGACGGAGCGGCCCGCAGCCGGTAGCCGCTTCCGCGCAGCGTCTCGATGTCCTCGCGCCCGAAGGGCTTGTCGATCTTGCGGCGCAACCGGCCGATGTAGACCTCGATGATGTTCGGGTCGCCCTCGAAGGCGTAGTCCCAGACGTGGTTGAGGATCTCGGACTTGGTCACCACGTCACCGTTGCGCCGCATCAGCAGCTCGAGCACCGAGAGCTCACGGCTGGTCAGGTTCACCGTGGTCCCGTCGCGGGTGACGCTGCGTGCTGCGGGATCGAAGACCAGGTCGCCCACGGTCAGCAGAGGCGGTCGCTCGCTGGCTCCACGACGCAGCAGCGAGCGGAGCCGGGCGAGCAGGACCATGAACGAGAACGGCTTGGTGACGTAGTCGTCGGCGCCGGTGTCGAGCGCCTCCACCTCGTCCCACTCGCCGTCCTTGGCGGTCAGCATCAGGATCGGCGTCCAGATCTCCTCGGCACGCAGCGTCTCGCAGACCTTGTAGCCGTTGAGCACCGGCAGCATGATGTCGAGCACGATCGCGTCGTAGGTGTTCTCCCGGGCGTACCAGAGGCCCTCGCCGCCGTCGTGCGCGACGTCGACGGCGAAGCCCTCGGCCTCCAGGCCGGTGCGCAGGGAAGCGGCGAGCCGCTTCTCGTCCTCGACGACCAGGATCCGCATGCGGCACAGTCTCACACCTGCGCCGCGTGCGGCCCAGCGTCGTTCAGCGGTGCGTCAGGTTCAGCCGGCTGGCGGTGCGGGAGCCGGATCGACGTGGATCGAGAGCACCTTGGTGTTGTCGGTCGTGTCGGTGTCGTAGGTGACGATGAACACCGAGTCGCCGGCCGTCGTCGGCGTACCGGAGAGGTGACCGGTGGCGCCGTCCAGCGTCACGCCCGCGGGCAGGAACCCGTAGGAGACGTACCAGTGGCCGTTCGGTCCGCCGCCGGTCGCTGCCAGCGTGGCGGAGTAGGGGTCGCCCACGGTGCCGTCGGGCAGTGCGGAGGTGGTGATCACCGGCGCACCGACCGCGGAGACGTGCAGCAGCAGCGGCTGGTTGTCGCTCACGCCCGAGGACGTCTCGGTGAACGTCGCGGTGAAGCCGAAGTCGCCCGAGACGCTCGGCGTCCCCGAGAGCAGACCGGAGGAGGAGAGCGAGACGCCGGCGGGCAGCGACCCGGTCTTGACCGAGAAGGTGCCGGCGCCGCCGGTCTTCGCCAGCTGCTGGCTGTACGCCGTGCCGGTGGTGCCGTCGGGCAGCGAGGTGGTGGTGATCGCGACGTCCTGGCCCACCACGGTCAGCGCGAGCGCCTTGAGTGCCTGGCGGCCCGTCGAGGTCTCGGTGAAGACCGGGTAGATGCCGTAGGTGCCGGTCGGCCCGGTGACGGTGCCGGAGATCGTGCCGGTCGCGCCGTCGAAGGTCAGACCGTCCGGCAGGTTGTCGCTGCCGAGCTGGTTCTTCGCCAGCGTCCACGTGCCCGGGTGACCGGTGTGCGTCAGCGTGGCCGTGTACGGCGTGCCGCGGGTCGCGTCGGGGAGCGTGTCGGTCGTGATCGTCGGCAACGGCGTGACCGTGATGGACAGCGACTTGGTGGCGGTCTTGGCCGAGGAGGTCTCGGTGAACTTCACCGTGAAGCTCACCGTGCCCGCCGCGGTCGGGGTGCCGGAGATGACCCCCGTCGCACCGGCCAGGCTCAGGCCCGCCGGGAGGTTGCCCACGCTGACCGACCAGGTGCCGGCTCCGCCGCTCTTCTCCAGGGTCGTCGTGTACGCCACGCCCTTGTCGCCATCGGGCAGCGCGGTGGTGGTGATGCTCGGGCCGCCCGGGGCGGTGTCGCCCGCCGAGACGTGCAGCGCCAGCGAGGCGGCCGCGGTGCGACCGCTGGCGGTCTCGGTGAAGACCGGGAAGACGCCGTAGTCGCCGACGGCGGCAGTGGTGCTGCCGGAGATCTCACCGGTGGCCGGGTTGATGCTCAAGCCGCTCGGCAGCCCGGTGATCGACCAGGTGCCGGCCTGGCCGGTCTTGGCCAGGGTCGCCGAGTAGGGCGTGTTCTGGATCGCGGCCGGGAGGCTGGTCGTGGTGATCGTCGGGGGCGGGGTGACCACGATGGACAGGCCCTTGGTGGCAGCCTGGCCCGAGGAGGTCTCGGTGAACTTCACCGTGAAGCTCGTCGTGCCGCCCGCGCTCGGGGTGCCCGAGATGACGCCGGTGGCCGGGGCCAGGCTCAGCCCGACGGGCAGCGAACCGGTGATGATCGACCAGGTGCCGGCGCCGCCGGTCTTGGCCAGGGTGGTCGTGTAGGGCACGCCCTTGTCGGCCTGGGGCAGCGAGGTGGTGGTGATGCTCGGGCCACCCGGCGGGGTGACGTCGCCGGCCTGCACGGTCAGGCCGAACGCCTTGAGGACCGTGCGACCGGTGCCGGTCTCGGTGAAGACCGGGTAGACGCCGTAGAGGCCGGCGGCCGCGTTCGTCGTACCGGAGATCTCGCCGGTGACCGGGTTGATGCTCAGGCCGGTCGGCAGGCCGGCGATCGACCACGTGCCGGGGTTGCCGGTCTTGGTCAGGGTGAACGAGTACGCGATGCCCTGGGTGGCGTCGGGCAGCGAGGTCGTGGTGATCGCCGGCGGCGGGGTGACGACGATGCTCAGCGCCTTGGTGGCGCTCAGCCCGGTCGCGGTCTCGGTGAACCTCGCGGTGAAGTTCACGGTGCCACCAGCGCTCGGGGTGCCGGAGATGACGCCGGTGGCGGGGGCCAGGGTGAGGCCGGCAGGGAGCTGCCCGACGCTGATCGACCAGGTGCCGTCTCCGCCCGCCTTCGTCAGGGTCGCGGTGTAGGAGACGCCCTTGTCACCCTGGGGCAGCGAGGTCGTGGTGATGGTCGGCGGACTGGCCTGGGTGACGGTGACCGTCGTGGGGGAGGACTGGGCTCCTGCGTTCACGCCGGTGCGCGAGACCGCGGCGCGGTAGGTCGTGGTCGCGGACGGGCTGACGCTGGCGGCGTAGGAGCCGTTGGAGCCGATCGTCGTGCTGGCGTCGGTCTCCCAGGTGCTGCCGGCGAGCTTCTGGATCAGCACGGTGCCGCCGGAGACGAAGGGGGAGACGGTGCCGTGCAGGGACGCCGCTCCGCCGGTGCCGATCGTCGTCGGCGTGGCGGCGATGGTCACGGCGGTGTGGCGCAACGCGGTCACCGAGACGGCGCCGGAGTAGGCGCCGCGGTAGGAGCCGGTGGCGGGCGCGAGCGCGCGGTAGCTGTAGGTCGCCGCGGTGCTCGGCAGGTTGAGCTTGACCGAGTAGGCACCCACGGAGTTCTTCGTGGTCGTCGAGCCGGCGGCGACCCAGCTCGCGCCGGACTTCCGCTGGATCTTCACGACGCGGTTGGCGCCGGACTTGCTCACGTTCCCGGAGAACGTGACCGCGGAGCCGGCGTACTGCAGCGTCGGTGAGACGTGCAGGCTCACCGCCCGTGCGGTCGCGGCCTCGGCGGGCGCCGAGAATCCGGTCAGGACCAGCAGTGCGCCGGCCAGGACGGCGAGTGCAGACCGGGGCTTGGTCTGGAGTGAAGCCATGGGTTGCCAACCTTCGTGTGATCGTTCCCGAGCAGCACGCCCCACGCGTGCCTTGACCGCAGGTTATGCGGAACTCGGGCGATCAGGAAGGAAAGCCGCACCGGTTGACCAGTTCGCCCCGATTGATCCCCTGGGGCGGTCCGGTCAACCGGTGCTCGAGCGGTTTCTCAGCCCGCCGGGGCCGGGTTCACGTGGATGTTGAGCGCCTTGGTGTTGCTCCCGGTGGCGGTCGTGAACTTCACGATGAACACGTAGTCGCCCTCGTGCGTCGGCGTGCCCGAGAGCTCCCCGGTGGTGCCGTTCAGCGTGATGCCCGGCGGCGGCACCTGGTAGACGATCGACCAGGTCCCGGTGCCGACCGCGCTGAGCGTGGCGGTGTAGGCCTGACCCAGCGTCGCGTCGGGCAGCGAGGTCGTGTTGATCACCGGCGAGCCCGGCGCCGAGACGTGCAGCAGCAGCGGCTGGTTGTCGCTGATGCCGGTGGAGGTCTCGGTGAAGGTGACCGTGAAGCCGTAGTCACCCACGGCCGTCGGGGTGCCGGAGAGCAGGCCCGTGTCCGAGAGCGTGATGCCGGGCGGCAGGGTGCCCTGCTTGAGGCTGAAGGTGCCGGCGCCGCCGGTCTTCGCCAGCTGCTGGCTGTACGCCGTGCCGGTGGTGCCGTCCGGCACCGAGGTGGTGGTGATCGCCACGTCCTGGCCCACCACGGTCAGCGCGAGCGCCTGGATCGCCTGGCGTCCGGTCCGGGTCTCGGTGAAGACCGGGTAGATGCCGTAGGTGCCGGTCGGGCCGGTGACGGTGCCGGAGATCGTGCCGGTCGCGCTGTCCAGGCTCAGGCCGGCCGGCATGCCGTCGGCGCCCTGCTGCGAGGTGGCCAGCGTCCACGTGCCGGCGTCGCCGGTGTGCTGCAGCGTCGTGGTGTACGGCGTGCCGCGGGTCGCGTCGGGCAGCGTGGTCGTGGTGATCGTCGGCAGCGGGGTGACCGCGATCGAGAGCGCCTTGGTGGCGGAGAGGCCGGACGAGGTCTCGGTGAACTTCACGGTGAAGTCCGCCTCGCCACCAGCGGTGGGGGTGCCGGAGATGACGCCGGTCGCGGGAGCCAGGGTGAGGCCGGCGGGCAGGGTGCCGACCGGGACCGACCAGGTGCCGGCGCCGCCGGTCTTGGTCAGCGTCGCGGTGTAGGCGACGCCCTTGTCGCCCTGCGGGAGCGAGGTGGTGGTGATGACCGGCGCGTTCGGCTGGGTCACCGTG
Source organism: Marmoricola sp. (assembly GCA_045806765.1). GTDB lineage: Bacteria > Actinomycetota > Actinomycetes > Propionibacteriales > Nocardioidaceae > Marmoricola. The sequence continues at coordinate 16,181 of JBJMIO010000037.1, read as the reverse complement.
ACGGTGCTGCCGGCCGACTGGGCACCGGCGTTGAGACCGACGTGCGAGATCGCCGCGCGGTAGGTCGTGGTCGCCGTCGGGCTGACGCTGGTGGAGTAGTGGCCGTTCGACTCGAGGATCGCGCTCGTGGCCGCCTCCCAGCGGCCGTCGACCAGCATCTGGATGAAGACGATGCCGCCGGTCACGAACGGGGAGACCGTGCCGCTCAGGGTCGACGAGCCGCCCTTGAGGATGGTGGTGGGGCTCGCGGCGATGGTCACGCTGGTGTGGCGCAGCGCGGTGACGGTGACGGGCTTGGAGAGGGCGCCGCGCAGCTTGGTCGTCCTCGGCGCGAGCGCACGGTAGCTGTAGGCGGCCGCCGTGCTCGGCAGCTTCAGCTTCACGGCGTAGGCGCCGGTGGCGGTGGTCGTGCGGGTGGTGCCCGCCGCGACCCAGCTCGAGCCCGACTTGCGCTGGATCTTCACCACGCTGCCCTTCGGCGACTTGGTGAGCCTGCCGGAGAACGTGATCTGCCCGCCGCCGTACGCGAGCGTCGGGCTGGCCTTGAGGCTCACCGCCCGGGCCGTGCGCGTGGCTGCGTCGGCCGGGGCGACCAGGCCGGTGAGGACGACGAGCAGGACGGTCAAGGCCCCGAGGATCGTCCAGTGCTGGGTACGGCGGTGCTGGGTCATCTTCGCGGTCAACCTTCGTCTAGTCCCGAGGCCCGCGTCCCCACGACGCGGCTGCAGCCGAGGCTATGCCGTGCAGGCGGGTTCGCGCAGCAAAGGAGTGCGTAAGGTGCCGGTGTGTCCCCGCGCTCGCCCCTCCCGCAGCGCCACGGCCTGGACGCGGCATGGGCCCGCACGCCCGACCGCTCGGCACCGGCCCCCTGGCCGACGATGGGTCTCTGGCTGCGGCACCGCTTCCCCGAGCACGTCGACGTCGCCGGCATGCTCGCCGCCGGGCAGTTCGTCTACGACGACCTCTCCGCCGTCGCCGAGCACGACCCGTACCGCGCGGCGACCTTCGTGTGGTTCCACCGCGAGCTGCGCGAGGAGCCGGTCGTGCCGGGCGAGGTGCGGGTGCTGCACCGCGACGAGCGTCTCGTGGTCGTCGACAAGCCGCCGTTCCTCTCCACGATCCCGCGCGGGCGGCACGTGCAGCAGAGCGTGGTGGTCCGACTGCGCAACGCGCTCGGGTTGCCGGAGCTCTCGCCGCTGCACCGGCTCGACCGGGTCACCTCGGGGGTGCTCGCGCTGGCCACCGAGCGACGCTGGCGTGGTCCCTACCAGGAGCTCTTCGCGCACCGGATGGTGACCAAGACCTACCTCGCGCTCGCGCCGTACCGCAGCGACCTCGAGCTGCCGGTGACCGTGCGCAACCACGTCACCAAGATCTTCGGCCGGATGCAGGCCGAGGTCGTGCCGGGCGCGCCGGTCAACGCCGAGACGCTCGTCGAGCTCGAGGAGCGGCGCGGGCAGGACGCCGTCTACCGGCTCACGCCGAGCACCGGACGCACCCACCAGCTGCGGCTGCACCTGCACGGGCTGGGCATCGCGATCCACGGTGACCCGCTGTACCCGGAGGTGCGCGAGGTCGACGTCGACGACTTCGGTACGCCGCTGCAGCTGCTCGCGCACGAGCTCGCGTTCACCGACCCTGTCGACGGGACGGCGCGACGGTTCACCAGCGCGATGTCGTTGCCGGTCCGGGCGCCCTCGCCGGTGGCGTGATCAGCCGAGCCGGGCGCGGCCGGCCTCGAGCGCCGAGGTGCAGCCGGCCCACATCTCCTTGACGACGGTAGCCACCGGGAGGACCGAGTCGATGCGCGCGGAGACCTGACCGGTGTTGGCGACGCTGGCGTCCATCGCGCCGTCGAAGTAGAGGTCGGTGATCTGGCCGAGGAGGTGGACCGGGTCGTCCCCGGCGGTGATCGCCTCGGTGATGGAGTTGCGCAGCACCCGCATCGTCGGGTTGCCGGGCACGCTGATCAGCACGGTGCCGTCGTCACCGGCGCCGAGGATCGCGTCCTTGAAGTTGGCGTGCACCACTGCTTCTTCGGTGGCCAGCATCCGGGTGCCCATCTGCACCCCCTCGGCGCCCAGCACGAACGCGGCCGCCATCGAGGTGGCGTCGCAGATCCCTCCCGCGGCGATGATCGGCAGGTCGGTCCTCGAGGCGACCAGCGGGAGCAGGACCATCGTCGAGGCGCCGAGCGCGCCCTTGAAGCCGCCGCCCTCGACCCCCTCGACGACCAGTCCGTCCACGCCCGCGTCGACCGCCTTCTGCGCCGCGCGCAGCGAGCCGACGACGTGGAAGACCGTCATGCCCGCATCGTGCAGGCGCTCGGTGAACAGGGCGGGGTCGCCGGCCGAGGTGGCGACGTAGGTGATCCCGGCCCCGGCGATGACCTCGACGATCGAGGGGTCGTTCTTCCAGCCCTGGATCATCAGGTTGGCTCCGACCGGTGCGTCGGTGAGCTCGCGAACCGCAGCAAGGTCCTCGCGGCCCTGCGGGCTGAGCGTCTCGATCACGCCCATGCCACCCGCCTCGGAGACCGCGGCGGCGAGCCGTGCGTTGGCGATGAACGTCATCGGGGCCTGGACGATGGGGATCTCGATCCCGAGCAGCTGCTGCACGCGGTTGGTCACGGCCCAGAGGTATCACGCCGACGTGCTCCCGGTCACACGCCGTCGCCGGCCGGGGGGATTCGCGCTCAGTTCACACACGTGACCCGCCCCCTGTGCGCTCTTGGATCCCTCCGGGTTACACCGCCGACACCGTGGAGGCGATCACGTTGGTCAGGATCGAGGCACTCACCAGGTCCAGATCAGCACGGCGCAGCAGAGCTCCTCGACGAGGCGGAGCACCGCGGCGCCCTCCAGCAGAGGATCCGACCTTGGCCCTCCCAGAGCCCATGACGATCGACCTGCGCGAGGCCGCGGTGACCGCGGTGCTCGCCGGTGCCGTGGTGGTCGTGCTCGGCTACGCCTCCGGGTTGGGGCTGCACACCCCGGTCGTGCGGGCCTCGGTGGTCACGCCGCCGCAGGCGCCCGTCACCGTCCAGGCGGTCCCGCCGGCCGTGGCGAGTACACCCGTCCTTCCCGGAACGGTCTTCGTGGCCGTCCCCGCCGCACCCGCGCCCGTCCCGGCCGAGCACCACGTCGCCCACCCGAGCGACCCGGCTCCCACGACCCCGACGCCGACGCCGGAGCCGGTGGCGCCCGACTGTGCGCCGGGTCTGCTGACCGGGCTCCTCCGTCCGGTGACCGGGTCGCTGCTCGGAGGCGTCCTGTCGGCGGTGACCGACCCGGTGACCTGCGCGGTCGACGGCCTGCTCGGCGGGACCTGCTGCCCCGCGGACGGCGGATCCGTGCTGCGGACCGGTGGTGCCCGGTGAGGGCGGGGCGGCGTACCGCGGTCGTCCTGGGCGTCCTCGCGCTGGTGGCGTTCTGCGCACCGGCAGCCTCCGCCCACGACGAGCTCGTCGCCACCGTGCCGGGGGACGGGTTCACCGTGAACGAGATGCCCGCGACCATGCGCATGACCTTCGCTGAGCCGACCGGTGCGGATGACGTCAGCGTCGCGAGTGCCGGACGCTCCCTCCCGGTGAGCAGCGTCGCGGGCGACCCGCGCGAGGTCGCCATCGGCCTTGCCGGCGTACCGGCGACCGAGACCGTGGTGCTGACCTGGCGAGCGGTCGACGAGCACGACGGCCACGTCACCAGCGGCCGGGTCTCCTTCCACGTCCTGGACCACCGTGGCACCGTCCCGGCGACGCCCACGACCACGCCGTCAGCGGAACCCGCTCCATTCGTCTCCGTCCCGGCGAATGGCTTCACGGTCACCTCGATGCCGTCCGCGGCGACGTTCACCTTCCCCTCGGCGACTGACGCGCGACGGCTGGTGGTGACCCACGACGGCACCCGGCTCGCCGTCTCCGCCGTACCCGGATCTCCGGCGAAGGCCTCGATCAGCCTGCACGGTGTCCGTGCCACCGAGACGGTGACGCTGGCCTGGCGGCTGGCGGGGGCGAAGGGATCCGGGGCGAGCGGCACCCTCTCGTTCCACGTCCTGGAGCACGTCGCGGCGGCCGGTGGCGGTGGCGGCGGGGGCGGGCCGCGTCAGCCGGACCACGCCCTGTCGGTGGTGTGCCACGTCGTCGGATACCTGGCCATGGCCATCCTGCTCGGCGGGCTGTTCTTCGTCTCGGTGCTGTGGCCCTCCGGGGCACGGGACCGGCGCACCCGGGCCCTGATCACCTCGGCGACGCTGGCCGGGGTGCTGGCCGCGGCCGGTGGCGTCTACGTCTCCGTGCGCCAGGTCGCGCCGCTCGGCTTCGCCGACGCGATCGCCCTGCACTTCGGGCGGGTCTCGGTCGCGCTGGCCCTGATGTGGCTGCTCGCCTCCGTCCTGGTGGTGGGTCTCCTGCAGAACCCCGGTGCCGTCGTGCGCCCGGCATGGCGCGTCGCTGCCGTGGTGGTCGGAGCAGGCCTGGTCCGTGCCACCGGGATGAGCGCCCACGCCACCCAGGGAACCCACGCGACCACCGGTCTGGTCGTGGACTTCCTGCACCTCGTCGGGGTCAGTGCCTGGGTGGGTGGACTCGCCGTGCTCACCGTCGGACTGCTCCCGCGCCGCCGGCTCGACGAGCTCGAGGCCGTCGTACCGCGCTTCTCCCGGGTCGCCGCGACCTCGGTCGTCCTGATCGTGCTCTCCGGTGTCGTGCTGGCCTGGGAGCTCCTCGGATCGGTCGGCGCGCTCTTCTCGACCCACTACGGGCACCTGCTGCTCGTCAAGCTCGTGCTCGTCGGGTTCGTCCTGCTCGCCGCGATGGCGAGCAAGCGGTGGGTCGGGCGGACCCTCACGAGCGCGGCTCGATCCGGTCGCTCCGACGCGATCGGTGCGCTGGCCGCCTCGGTCGGGGCCGAGACCGCACTGGTCGTCGGGGTCCTCGGCCTCGCAAGCCTGCTCGTCACCTCCAACCCAGGACTGTGACGGACGCACAGGAAAGGAAGCACCATCCACAGCTCCCCCGGGAGCACCTCCCACCCCGGGCCAGACCGCGTCGCAGACGGTCGGGCCGGCGGTGAACCACACAGAAGGAGTGGCTCGATGAGCTCACAGACGAATGACCGGTCCAGGCGGAGCGGTCTGTCCATCAGGCGACGGGTACTCGGACTGGGCGCGCTCGGTGGCGCCCTGGCCGGGGCCGCGGCGGTGGTCGCGATGACCACTGCCGTGGGCGGTGCCGTCGTGCTGGCCAACACCTCCGGAACCACCGTGCCGGCGAAGGCCGTCGCGGCACCGCGTGCGGTGACCGCCGCAGCCGTGTCCCCGGCTGCGTCCTCGGCGACGGTGATGATCAAGAACTACGCGTTCTCGCCCGCGGCGCTGACCGTCAAGGTCGGAACCACCGTGACGTGGACGAACATGGACACGGCCCCGCACACCGTGACCGTCTCCAGCGGGCCGGTGAAGTTCTCCTCGCCGAACCTGCAGAAGGGGCAGTCCTTCACCTACACCTTCACGAAGGCCGGTACCTACAGCTACTACTGCGCGGTGCACCCGGACATGACTGCGACCGTGACGGTCACCGGCTCCGGGTCGACCCCGGGCACGCCGACCCCGGCGCCGACGCCGGCACCGGCCGGCGGCGGGCACGGGATGCCGATGCCGAGCACGGACGGGTGCGACGGTGGCATCGCTGCACTGAACGCGCTGCTGCAGCACGTGTACTCCGGTCACCTGGAGGCCTCGCCGGGTCAGCAGGTGCAGGACATCACCAACGTCGACCAGTACGTCAAGACGCACACGGTGCTGGTCGAGAACATGCTCAAGCCGCTCGTCGGCGGGGGCGAGGGCGCACTGAACGCGCTGCTCCAGCACATCTACTCCGGTCACCTGGAGGCCTCACCTGGTCAGCAGGTGCAGGACATCACCGACGTCAACCAGTACGTCAAGACGCACACGGTCCTGGTCGAGAACATCGTCAAGGACCTCGTCGGCGGCGAGAGCGCCTGCTGAACCCCGACGCGGTGGTCCGGACACGTCGCAGACCTGTCCGGACCACCGCACCACCACCGTACGCCGAGACCGGTCCTGCACGCCGAGCGTGCCGACAGATCAGGGGATGACCATGAACCGACCGACCACCACGCGCCGGGTGCACCGAGCCACGGGCCTGCTGGCCGCGGCGCTGGTCGCACTCGCGGGCGCCGTTCTCGGTGCCGCGCCTGCGCGTGCGGCCTCGCACCACGTCGACATGGAGCAGTACATGTTCATGCCGGCCGCGACGACGATCGCCCAGGGCGACACGGTGACCTGGACCAACCACGACACCGCCGAGCACGACGTCGTCGTCACCTCGGGGCCGGCCTCGTTCTCCTCCCCGATGCTCGCCCAGGGGAAGAGCTGGAGCCACACGTTCGCGACGCCGGGCCACTACTCCTACGTCTGCAGCGTGCACCCCGGCATGACCGCGAGCCTCACGGTGACCGCGGCAGCCGTACCCCCGCGCGCCCAGGCGGGCGCAACCCCGAACGGCACCGCCCACGGCACCGCGAACGGCACCGCGAACGGGGCCACGCAGGCGGGTACCCACACCGCACCCGCCGGGGTGCCGGCGACACCCGTCAGGACCGCGACGCGCTCGCACGCCACCCGGACGGCGAAGACATCTCCCGCCGGGTCCCACGCCGAGGCCGATCCCGGCGCGGCATCCGCGACGACCCGCACCGCGCCCGCGGCGTCGGCGACGCTGCAGCCGCTCATCCTGGTGGTGGGGGCCTCGGTGGTCGCGATGGTCTTCTGCCTGCTGCTGATGGTCTCGCGACCGCTGGCCGGTCTCGAGGACGTGACCTCGGATGCGAGTGCTGGACGCCGTCGGCTCGAGGACGCCTGACCGATTAGCCTCAGCCTGCGCGCCCTCACCTGGGGGCGCCGTGGGAATCCGAGGTGGTGGACATGCGCACGCCCGTGCTCGTCGGGATCGGTCAGTACTCCGAGGCGCTCGGCGACCCGGCGTACGCCGCTCTGACCCCGGTCGCGATCGCCGAGCGGGCCGCGTCCCTCGCGCTCGCCGATGCCGGCCTGGACGCAGCCGAGGTCGACGTGCTCGCGTGCACCCGCCAGTTCGACGAGTCGGTGCCCGGCTTCCCCACGGCGCTCGGCGGACCCGACAACTTCCCGCGCGCGGTGGCCAACCGGCTCGGCGCCGACCCGGCCCGCTGCATCTACGCCGTCGCAGGCGGTCAGTCCCCGCAGCAGCTGGTCACCGAGCTGGCCGGGTCGATCGCCGAGGGCAGTACCCGGACCGCGCTGGTGGTCGCGGCCGAGGCGATCTCGACCGTGCTGAGCCTCGCCGGGCAGGCCGACCCGCCTGACCTGAACGAGGTCACCGGCACCCCGGGGGTCCCGCACACCGACGAGGACCGGGGCGTCGGGCTCGCCGGGATCCTGGCGAGCACCCAGGTCGTGCACCAGCTCACCAACGCCCCGACCCAGTACGCGATCTTCGAGAACGCCCGCCGTGCACGGCTCGGCCTGACCCGGGCCCAGCAGGCCGAGGACATGGGCCGCTGGTTCGCGCCCTTCACCGAGGTCGCCGCGGCCAACCCGCACGCCGCCGTGCGCACGGCCAGCACCGGCGAGGAGCTCACCGCCGTCACCGACCGCAACCGGCTGATCGTCGACCCCTACCCGAAGGCGGTCGTCGCGCGGGAGAAGGTCAACCAGTCGGCCGCGGTGCTGATCACCTCCGCCGAGCACGCCGCCGAGCTCGGCATCCCCGAGGACCAGTGGGTCTACCTGCGCGGCCACAGCGACCTGAAGGACCGCGAGCTCACCCGGCGCCAGGACCTGAGCCGGTCGCCCTCCTCGGTCCTCGCGATCCGGGCCGCGCTCGAGATGGCCGGCATCGGCCTGGACGACGTGAGCGCCTTCGACCTCTACTCCTGCTTCCCGGTCGCGGTCAGCGTGGTGGCCGAGGAGCTCGGGCTGGGTCCCGAGGACCCGCGCCGCCTGACCGTCACCGGCGGACTCCCGTTCTTCGGGGGCCCCGGCAACGGCTACTCGCTGCACGCCATCGTCGAGGTGGTCGACCGCTGCCGGCGCGACCGGACGGCGTGGGGGCTGGTCGGCGCCAACGGCGGCATGCTCAGCAAGTACTCCGTCGGCATCTACTCCGCCCTCGCCGGTCCGTGGCTGCGCGGGGACGACGCCGCTCTCCAGGCCACGCTGGACGCGCCGGACGACGTCCCGGTCACGCTGCACCCCGACGGCTGGGTCACCGTCGAGTCGTGGACGGTCAAGTTCGACACCCCGGCACCGCTGGCCGTGGTCATCGGGCGCACCGGGTCCGGGGAACGCTTCGTGGCCAACGACCTGGCCGAGGACGACGAGGTCCGTGAGCTGCTCCTCGGCGAGGACGGTCCCGGGGCGCGCCTCTACGTCCGCTCGCTGCCCGAGGGCAACCGCGTGACGCTGACGCGCGAGCGGATGGACGAGCTGCGGCCGGTCCCGCTCGTGGCGCTCCAGGAGGAGTACCTGTTCCTCGACGTGCAGGTCGCCGACGGCGTGCTCGAGGTCGTGGTCCGCACCGACGACCAGCACGCGGTCTCACCGCTCGCGCACTTCGAGCTCGCCGGTGTGCTCGACGCCTTCGAGTCCGACCCGGCCCTGCGCGTCGCGATCCTGTCGGGCACCGACGGGTTGTGGACCGACGCGGTCACGCTGCCCGCGTTCTCCCTGGGCGTCGTGCAGCCGCGGACCGGGCTGGCCGGCCTGACCCGTCGTACGCCGACCAAGCCGGTGATCGCCGCGCTGACCGGCAGCGTGCTCGGCACCGCGCTCGAGGTCGTGCTCGCCTGCCAGCTCGTGGTCGCCGAGGAGCAGGTCGAGCTCGGCCTCGACCAGGTCCTCTCCGCCAAGGTCGCCGCTGCCGGAGGTCTGCAGCGGCTCGCCGCGGCGCTCCCGCCGGCGATCGCCCACCGCATCGCGCTCGCCGGACGTCCGGTCACCGCGGCCCAGGCCGAGCGCTGGGGTCTGGTCAACGAGGTCGTCGCGACCGGCGAGGCGCTGAAGGCCGCCCGCGCGCTGGCCGACGAGGTCGTCGCCGCCTCGCCCGAGGCCGTTCGCCGCACCCTGGCCGTGTTCGCCGCCGCGGATCCGGAACGTGTCGCCACCGAGGGACTCGACGCGATGCTGGTGACCAACGACGCGGCCGAGGGGTACGCGGCCACGCTGGAGGGTCGCGCGCCGCACTGGCGCGGCCAGTAAGGGGTTCCGAGGCTCGCTGCGCTCGCACCTCGACCAACAGGCACAGTGACGCGCCCGGCCTCAGGTCCAGCGGGGGAGTCGTCCCTCGCGCCAGGCCGCGGCACCTTCACGGGCGTTCTGATGAGCCATCAGGCGCCGGTGCGCGTCGGTCTCGCGGCGCTCGGTCTCCTCGGCGCCGGGCGCGTCCCAGAGAATCGACTTGCTGGCCGCGACCGACGCCGGGTTGGCCTGCGCGGCGACCTCGCGGGCCAGCTCGAGCGCGGCGGGGAGCACCTCGTCGGCCGGCAGCGCCCGCGACGCCAGGCCGAGCCCGACGGCCTCGGCTCCGGAGACGGTGCGTCCGGTGAGCAGCAGGTCGGCGGCAACGGCGGTGCCGGCGATCCTGCGCAGCGTGAAGTGGCTCTGCCCGTCGCCGAGCATCCCGAAGCGGACCTGGGGGATCGCGAGCCGGGCGTCCTGCGCGACGTACCGGACGTCGCACTGGAGCGCAGTGGTCAGCCCGATGCCGATCGCGTGGCCGTTGACCGCCGCGATCACCAGCTTCGGCACCTCCCACGCCGGCGGGCGAACCGGCGAGGCGGAGAACCCCCGGCCGGGCTCGTCGAAGGCGCCAGCCGCTTCACCCAGGTCGGCGCCCGAGCAGAACGCCCGGCCCGCACCGGTCAGCACCAGCACCCGGACGGCATCGTCGGCGGCGCAGGAGCGGTAGGCCTCACCGAGCTCGGCCGCCGTCGTGGCGGAGAACGCGTTGAGCTTCTCCGGACCGTCGAGCGTGACCACGGCGACGCCGTCGGTGACCTCGAGGCGCACGTGGGTGGTCATGGGTGCCATTGTGTCCTCGACGCGGACCGAGCCGCGCCGAGATCGGACGAGGAGGCCCGCGTGGACGTCGTACGGACACCGGACGAGAGGTTCGCCGACCTGCCCGGCCACCCGTTCGCACCGCACTACCGTGACGTCGTCGCCGAGGGCTGCGACCCGGTGCGGATGCACTACCTCGACGAAGGACCGGCGGACGGGCCCGTCGCGCTGCTGCTGCACGGCCAGCCGACCTGGTCCTACCTCTACCGGCACGTCGTCCCGGTGCTCGTCGAGGCCGGGATCCGGGTGATCGCGCCGGACAACATCGGGTTCGGCCGCTCGGACAAGCCGGTGCGTCCCACCGACTACACCTACCAGCGCCACGTCGACTGGACGCGCAGCCTGGTCACCGGGCTCGACCTGCGCGAGGTCACCCTGCTCGCCCAGGACTGGGGTGGTCCGCTCGGGTTCGGCGTGCTCGCTGCGGAGACCGACCGGTTCGCCGCGGTGGTCGCGGCGAACACGATCCTGCACACCGCCGATCCCGCGCTGGCCGGGCGGCTGGGCTGGGCGCTGCACGGCGAGGGCGAGACCCGGGTGACGATCGAGGAGGGGCTGGTCGACTACCTGCTCTACACCCAGCGTGCCGAGGAGCTGCGCGCCAGCGACTTCCTGGGCGCCGCCACGACCAAGCCGTTGCCGCCCGAGGTGCTGGCGGCGTACGACGCGCCCTTCCCGACCCCCGAGCACACGGGCGGCCTGCGCCAGATGACCGCGCTGCTGCCGCTGACCCGCAACGACGTCGGCGCCCGCATCGGACGTCGCAGCTGGCGTGCGCTCGAGCAGTTCGAGCGGCCGTTCGTCACGGCGTACTCCGACGGTGACCCGGCCACCCGTGGCTGGGCCGAGGTGTTCGCCGAACGCGTCCCGGGCGCGCGCGGGCAGGAGCACGTCACGATCGCCGCCGCCGGTCACTTCCTCCAGGAGGACGCGGGTGCCGAGCTGGGAGCCGTCGTCGCACGCGTGGTCGGAGGTTGCTGATGGCCTCCTTCGCCGACACCGTGCGGCTCTCGCTGCACGTGCTGGCCGCGACCGTCTGGGTCGGCGGCCAGTTCACCCTCGCCGGCCTCCTGCCGGTGCTGCGCACCGGCGACCCGGACCTGCCGAAGCGGGCCGCCCGCGCGTTCAACCGGATCGCCTGGCCGGCGTTCGCCGTGCTGGTCCTGACCGGCATCTGGAACATCGCCGCGACCAGCGACGACACCTCCGACGCGCACGCGCTGGTGCTCACGCTCAAGCTGGTCGCGGTGGCGGTCTCCGGCCTGACCGCGTGGGCGCACGTGCGCGCGACGTCGAAGGTCCAGCTGGCGGTGTTCGGCGCGCTGACCGCGATCAGTGCCGTCGCCGCCGTCGTCCTCGGGGTCGTGCTCGCCGGATGAGCCAGCAGGTCAGCAGGTCCAGGGCACGGTCGCCGGCGTGGCCACGGTGACTGTGCACCCTCCCGGCACCGTCAGCGTGACCGGTGAGCCGGCCCGACTCACGGTGAGCGTGCCACCCGAGCGGGCGAAGCGGACGATCGCGTTCGGCGGCGCGCTGAACCGGTAGCCGACGCCCCACAAGTTCCCCTCGGTCGCGACGGTGTCGTTGACCCAGCTGCCCGGGTCCTGCTCGACCGGGGCGAACAACCCCCAGGCGATCGCGTCGCGCAGCTCCTGGCGGAAGTTCGGCCACGAGTGCGCGCCGTTGTGGGTGCGGTAGGTGACGTCGACACCGGCGGCACGCAGCGCCTGGGCGTACTTGTTCATCGCCGTGCGGATGATCAGTCCCTCGGCAGGACCGTCGGTGGGAGCGTCGTCGAACGGCTCGCCGTCGGTGGTCCGGATGCCGTTGCCGACGGTCGCGAAGACCCGGGTGTGCTGGAGGTTCGCGGCGAGCCGCGTCGGGTCGTGACCCAGGGAGTAGAAGCCGAATTCAGGCCCGTAGACGGCTTGCGGATCGATGGTCGTCGTCTTCGCCTCGTACTGCGGGATGAAGGACTGGATCTCGTTCTCGCCGTAGATGATGTGGTTGTCGGCGAGCCCGGACAAGACCGCTATCGTGCCGAAGAAGCCGGGCAGACGACCACCGAGGAAGGCAGTGCCGAGCCCTCCCATCGAGTCGCCACCCAGCGCGTGCCACCGGCGCTCGGGCCGGATCGGGTAGTCGGCCATGACCGTCGCGATGACGTCGTCGAGGATGTAGGTCTCCCACGACGGACCGCCACGCGTGCCCTTGTTCCACCAGTCGGTGTACCAGCCGTTGCCACCCTCGGGCATCACGATGATCGCGTCGAGACCGGCTGCGGTCTTCGCGACCTGGCCCATCCCGTCCGCGGCCCACATCGTGTAGTTGCTGGTCAGTCCCTCGAGCAGCACCAGCAACGGGTACCGGCGGCTCGGGTCGTAGCCGGCGGGCAGCAGCACCTTGGCCCTGGGTACGCCGCCGGCGTACGGCAGCCACTTCGCGTCGATCTGCCCGTGCACGGCCGGGATCGCGATGTCGAGCAGCGTGGGCCCGGTGCTGTCCTCGGCGCTCGCCGTGGTGCCGGGGGACAGGGCGAGGAACCCGGTCAGCAGCGCCAGCGCGACGAGGGCGCCCCAGCGCACCCCGATGAGGTCCGCGGGTGCGCCGCATGCGCGGACGCTAGCGCCGGCCAGCCCGCCTGTCCATCCCCGGAGCGCCTCAGCGAACGACGAGTGCGACCACCAGGAGCACCACCAGCGTGGTCACGATGACCAACGGGATCACGGCCGCGCCGATGCGGCGGCTGTCCTTCTCGGGCTCCTCCATGACGACTCCCTTCCTCACGGTCTCGGCTCCCAGGTACCCCGCTGCGGTGTGGTCAACCGGTGTCGTCACTCAGCGGGACTCCGCGGGTCGAGCCGCCCGAGGGCACGCAGCACGGCCGCCTCGCCCGGTGCCTGGCCGCGGGGGATCTCCGGGAGCCGGCCCTCCTCGAAGAGGTCGATGATGCGCGGGTCGACGTAGGAGCTGCGAGCGACCGTGCGGGTGTTCCCGAGCGCCTGGGCCGCGACGTCGAGGGCCGCGACGACCGCGCGCCGGCGTGCGGTCGGTTTCGCGACCTCGCGGCCGCCCAGCTCGCGCGCGACGGTGACGGTGGCGTGCCAGGTGCGGAAGTCCTTCGCAGTCGCCTCGGTGCCCAGGAGGTCGCGGACCTCCTCGTTGATCTCCTCACCCGACAGCGGGCGCCAGCGGCCGCCCAGCTTCGAGGCCAGCAGCACCTGCTCGCCGCGACGGGCGCGCAGCAACCGGTCCAGCACCGGCTCGAGCACCCGGTCGGAGAGCCGTACGTCGTGCTCCACCCCCGACTTGCCGACGAACGCGAAGCAGAACCCGTCGTCGGTACGGCGCACGTGCTGGCGCTCGAGCGTGCTCAGCCCGTAGCTGCCGTTCTCGGCCGCGTAGCTCTCCGCACCGACGCGGAAGTAGCCCAGGTCGATGAGGCGCACCGCCGCTGCGCGGACGTGGCTCCGCTCGAGCGGCGCTCCCGCGGGCAGCGCCAGCCTGCGCCGCAGCGACCGGCGCATCCGGGGGAGCGCTGCGGCCATCTCCTGGACCCGCTCGAACTTCGCGATGTCGCGCTGGATGCGCCACTGCGGGTGGTAGAGGTACTGCCGTCGCCCGGCCTCGTCGGTCCCGACCGCCTGCAGGTGCCCGTGTGCGACCGAGCAGATCCAGACCTGCTCCCACGCGGGCGGGATGACCAGGTCGCGCACCCGCTGCACGTCCTCGTCGGCCAGGGGGGCGCCGGTCTCGTCGAGGTAGGAGAAGCCGCGGCCCCGGCGGACGCGTCGCCACCCGGGGTCGTTGCAGCTGACCGTCCGCAGCCTCATCCGCGCGCCGCCCTCACCACGCCGGCTGCGGAGTCCGCAGGCGCGGGATCACCTCGGCGCCGTAGGCCCGGATCATCTCGGCGTAGTGCGGACCCATGTTCGCGACGTAGATCTCGTCGAAGCCCGCGTCCACCGAGGCCATCAGCTCCTCGACGTGCCGCTCGAGGTCGGATCCGCACACGGTGTTCTCGCGGGTGGCCGCCTCGTCGACCAGGCTGCTGGCCTGCTCGATGTGCTGCGGGGTGGGCAGGACCTGCGCGAGCTCCCCGGGCAGGCCCGCGTTCGACCACAACCGGTGCGCGTGCTCGACCCCCTCGGACTCCGTCTCGGCCCACGCGACCTTGTAGCCCATCGTCGTCGGCTTGGCCGGGGCGGCCGACCGGAACACCTCGAGCAGGTGCTCGTCGCGCGAGGTCGTGATGTAGCCGTCGCCGATCTCGGCCGCGAGGCGGGTCGAGGCCTCACCGAAGCCCGAGACGTAGATGGGCGGGGAGTCCTGACGCATGGTGTAGATCCGCGCGTTCTCCACCGTGAAGTGCTCGCCGTGGTGGTCGACGACCTCGCCGGACCACAGCTCGCGGATCAGCGAGACCGCCTCGCGCAGCATGTCCAGACGTACGTCGGCCGCGGGCCAGGCGTCGCCGTGGATCGTCTCGTTGAGCGCCTCCCCGGTGCCGACGCCGAGCGTGAACCGGCCGCCGAGCATCACGTGGGCGCTCGCGGCCGCCTGGGCGATCAGGGTCGGCTTGGTCCGCATGATCGGGCAGGTGACCGCGGTCGTGATCGGCAGGGCGGTGACCTGCGAGAGAGCGCCGATCACCGTCCACACGAACGCGCTCTCGCCCTGCTCCTCGTTCCAGGGGTGGAAGTGGTCGCTGATCCAGAGCGCCTCGAAGCCCGCCTGCTCGGCGAGCCGCGCCTGCTCGAGCAGCTCGCCGGGGGAGTACTCCTCGCAGCTGAGGAAGTAGCCGATGCGCGGGCTGCCGCCGCGGTGTGCGGCCACCCTCAGTCCTCCTCTTCGGTCTGCGTCGCCGGTCCGCTCGGGGTGGCGCCGCCCTCGGTCGTCCAGTCCTCGCCGACCTCGTCGTCACGGGCCGGGTCGGTGATCACGTCCGGATCCGTAGCGGGCTCGGTCGTCCCGCTTCGGTTCGGGGTGTCGCTCTGCGCAGCGTTCTCACGTGGTGCCTCCATGCGCCAGACGTACCCAGCAGGAGCGGTCCGAACCGTCGTGGCCGAGGTTTCACCGCACCCCCCGGGGGTACGTCGCACGTCGTGGACCAGGGACGAGGGCCAGGACGACGACTGCTCGTGGTCGTGCTCCTGCTCACCGTTTTCGGCTGCTCGGCACGCGCGGGTGAGCAGCCCTCGGCGAGCGCGTGGAAGGAGCAGGCCGACCAGGTCCTCGGCGCGGCTGAGGGCAGCCTGGGTACCGCCCAGCTCCTGCTCGACGCCGAGCTCCGCAAGAAGATCCCGACCAGCTACGCGGTCGTCGGGATGCAGGACGCCCTCACTGCGCTGGAGAAGAAGGCCCAGACCTTCCTCGAGGCCCGCCCGGCGCCCGGCACCTCGGGGCCGGACCGGCAGGCGGTCGAAGCGGTGCTCTCGGCGCAGGTGTTGCTCCACACGGCCCTCGACGCCGCGTCCGGCTCGAGCAGTGCTGACCGGCGCACGTCGCTGGAGCAGGTACGCCGGGCGCACGACGCGGTCGAGAAGCTGCGCAAGCAGGTGGCCCGATGAAGAAGTTCTGGGCCCTCGCGCTGGGCATCCTGACCGCGATCGGCGGCTTCGTCGACATCGGCGACCTGGTCGTGAACTCGCAGGTGGGTGCGCGCTTCGGGCTCTCGCTCGGCACCACGGTCGTGGTCGGCGTGCTCGGGATCTGCGTGTTCGCCGAGATGTCGGGCCGCGTCGCGGTGTGCAGCAAGCGCGCCACCTTCGACCTGGTCCGCGAACGCCTCGGCCCGCGGATGGGGCTGCTCAACCTGCTCGCCTCGCTCGTCGTCACCGCCCTCACGTTCGTCGCCGAGATCGGTGGTGTCGCGCTGGCCCTGAGCCTGGTCACCTCGGTCGACCACCGGCTACTCGTGCCCGTGATCGGGGTGCTGATCTGGCTGGTGCTGTGGCGCGCCAAGTTCTCCTGGATGGAGAACGTCCTCGGCCTGCTCGGCCTGGCGCTGGTGATCTTCGCCGTCGCGATGTGGAAGCTGGCGCCGGACTGGGGCCACCTGG
>JBJMIO010000036.1:0-9549 GCA_045806765.1 Marmoricola sp. | reverse complement strand
CGAGATGCTGACCAAGGTCGGCATCCCGCAGCCGACCACCCGGGTGGACGACTACCCGCACCAGTTCTCGGGCGGCATGCGCCAGCGCGCGATGATCGCCATGTCGCTGGTCTGCGACCCCGACCTGCTGATCGCCGACGAGCCGACCACGGCGCTCGACGTGACCGTCCAGGCGCAGATCCTCGACCTGCTCCAGGACCTGCAGCGCGAGTTCAACTCCGCGATCATCATCATCACCCACGACCTGGGCGTGGTGGCCGAGATGGCCGACGACGTCCTGGTGATGTACGCCGGGCGGGCCGTGGAGTACGGCCCTACCAAGGAGATCCTGGTCCACCCGGAGATGCCCTACACCTGGGGCCTGCTCTCGAGCGTGCCGGACGTCCTCGGTGACACCGACGCGAAGCTGATCCCGATCCGGGGCAACCCGCCGAGCCTGCTCAACCCGCCCACCGGTTGCCCGTTCAACCCGCGCTGCGACCACCGCGACAAGGTGCCCGGGGACCTGTGCACGACCACGGTCCCCGACCTGACGCCGGCCCGTGCCGGCGGCAACCACACCAAGCGGTGCCACCTAGCCAACCCGGACGAGGTCTACGCGACCGAGGTCCTGCCCGAGATCGCGCCGAACCTGGCGGAGGAGCGAGCATGAGCGAGCTGGACGTCGCAGCGACGACCGACGGGAGCCACCCGTCGGCGACCGCCGGCGGCAAGCCGATCCTGACCGTCAAGGACCTGCAGATGTACTTCCCGGTCAAGAGCGGTGGACTCATCCGCCGCACGGTCGGGCACGTGCAGGCGGTCGACGGCGTGTCCTTCGAGGTTCCTGCGGGCGGTTCGCTCGGCCTGGTGGGGGAGTCGGGCTGCGGCAAGTCGACCACCGGTCGCGTGATCACGCGGCTCTACAAGCCGACGGCCGGCAGCATCAACTTCGAGGGCACCGAGATCTCCGGGCTCTCGGCGAAGCAGCTGATGCCGCTGCGGCGCGAGATCCAGATGATCTTCCAGGACCCGGCCACCTCGCTGAACCCGCGGCACACCGTGGGCACGATCGTCGGGGCGCCCCTGCTGATCCACAAGGTGGTCCCGAAGGACCAGGTGCTGCCGAGGGTCCAGGAGCTCCTGGAGATCGTCGGCCTCAACCCGGAGCACTACAACCGCTACCCGCACGAGTTCTCCGGCGGTCAGCGCCAGCGCATCGGCATCGCCCGCTCACTCACGCTCCAGCCCAAGCTCCTGGTGGCCGACGAGCCGGTCTCCGCGCTCGACGTCTCGATCCAGGCGCAGGTGATCAACCTCCTGCAGGACGTCCAGCGGCAGTTCGGCATCGGGTTCCTGTTCATCGCCCACGACCTCGCGGTGGTGCGGCACTTCTGCCCCGAGGTCGCGGTGATGTACCTCGGCAAGATCGTCGAGATCGCGGACCGCGACAGCCTGTACAACCGGGCGCACCACCCCTACACCCAGGCGCTGCTCTCCGCGGTGCCCGACGTGAAGCAGGCGGCCATCGGCGGTCGGCGCGAGCGGATCCGCCTCACCGGCGACGTCCCGAGCCCGATCAACCCGCCCTCGGGCTGCCGGTTCCGGACGCGCTGCTCCTTCGCGCAGGACATCTGCTCGCAGGTGGAGCCGCCGTTGCTGCAGATCGGCCCTCGGCACAAGGTGGCCTGCCACTTCGCCGGCGAGCTCGGAGCGCACCCGACCACGCCGATCCCGCAGTCCGCGAACGGTGGTGTCGGCGCTCCTGCGGACCAGCCGGGCTACGAGACCAGCTGGCTCGACCTGAGCACCGGGACGACCACCGGCGCCTAGCACCGGTGCACGACCCACCGGCCTAGGCTGGGGACATGCAGGACGACGGACTGTTCGACGCGCCGGTGACGGCGCCCGGTCCCGGTGGCGGTTCGCTGGCCGGGCTGGGCAACGCGCTGGGGGCGCACGCCTCGGCGCCGCTCGCCGTTCGGATGCGCCCGCGCACCCTCGACGAGCTCGTCGGCCAGCAGCACCTGCTGGCCGCCGGCTCGCCGTTGCGTCGGCTGATCGAGGGCGACCAGCCGATGTCCCTGCTGCTGTGGGGTCCGCCGGGCACCGGCAAGACCACGATCGCCTCGATCGTCTCCGGGCAGACCGACCGGGTCTTCGTCGAGGTCTCCGCGGTCTCCGCGGGCGTCAAGGAGGTCCGTGCCGCGATCGACGCAGCCCGGGCGCGCCTGGTCGCCGGGGGCAAGGAGACGGTGCTCTTCGTCGACGAGGTGCACCGCTTCACCAAGGCCCAGCAGGACGCCCTGCTGCCGGGCGTGGAGAACCGCTGGGTCACCCTGATCGCGGCGACGACCGAGAACCCTCACTTCTCGGTGATCTCGCCGCTGCTCTCGCGCTCGTTGCTGCTGACCCTCGAACCGCTGACCGACGAGGACGTCCGCGGGGTCGTCTCCGCGGCCCTGGTCGACGAGCGCGGGCTGGCCGGCGCGGTCAAGCTCAGCGACGAGGCCCTCGATCACCTGGTCCGGCTCGCCGGGGGAGACGCCCGTCGCTCGCTGACCTACCTCGAGGCGGCGGCCGGTGCCGCGACTGCCCAGGGCCTCGACGTCGTCGACCTCGCGACGGCCGAGACCGCGGTGGACAAGGCGGCCGTCCGCTACGACCGGCAGGGTGACCAGCACTACGACGTCATCAGCGCGTTCATCAAGTCGGTGCGGGGCTCGGACGTCGACGCCGCCCTCCACTACCTGGCCCGGATGATCGAGGCCGGCGAGGACCCGCGGTTCATCGCACGACGGCTGGTGATCCTGGCCAGCGAGGACGTCGGGCTCGCGCACCCCGACGGGCTGACCACCGCGGTCGCCGCGGCCCAGGCGGTGCAGCTGATCGGGATGCCGGAGGCGCGCCTGAACCTGGCCCAGGCGACCATCGAGCTCACGCTGGCGCCGAAGTCGAACGCGGTGATCAAGGCGATCGACGCCGCTGTCGCCGATGTCCGCGCCGGCAAGATCGGGGCGGTCCCTGCGCACCTGCGCGACGCCCACTACCCGGGTGCGAAGAACCTCGGGCACGGCCACGGCTACCAGTACGCGCACGACGCGCCGTACGGGATCGCGGAGCAGCAGTACGCCCCCGACGTCGTGGCGGACGCGACCTACTACCAGCCGACGGCGCTCGGCGCCGAGGCCGGGTTCCGGGAGCGCTGGGAGCGAATTCGGCGGATGATCCGCGGAAGGTAGGGTCACCTGCCATGGGCGTGATCCTGGCTGCTGCGGGAGGTGCCGTCGCGGCGCTGCTCGCGGTGGCACTGGTCTCGGTCGCGCGCCGGCGCAACCGGACCCGCGCCGACCTCGAGGCCATGCTCGACGCCGCCCTGCGCGAGGCCGACGACCTGCGGACCCGGCTCGACGCGCTGACTGCCGGCCGGCACGAGGCTCCTGCCACGACCCCGGCACGACGTCGTCGCGGTCGCGAGGCAGGCGAACCCGAGGTCGCCGAGACGCCGGCCTTCCTGATCACCGATGCCGGGCAGGCACCGGTCGAACCCGTCGAGCCCGTCGAGGTCCCCGACCGCCTGGTCCTCTCGGCCACCGTGGGGGCACCGCTGGTCAAGGCGGCCGCGTTCGGGCACGGCGTACGGCGCGCGCTCTCGGCGGAGTCGCGCAACCGGATCTGGTTCGAGATGCGTCGCGAGGTCCGTGCGGCCCGCAAGAGGCGCAAGCGCGCGGTGCGCGACTACCTGCGCGAGACGCGCGCCGAGGAGCGCGCCCAGGAGGCCAATTTCACGGGAGCCGGCGCATGAGACGTGGCTTCTGGTTCGTCGCCGGAGCCGGTGCGGGGGTCTACGTCGTCCTCAAGGCGCGCCGCGCCGCCGAGGTGTTCACCCCCGAGGGTCTGCGCGACCGCGTCGCCGGGCTCCAGGTCGGAGCCCAGCTCTTCGCCGAGGAGGTCCGTTCGGGGATGACCGAGCGCGAGGCGGAGCTGCGCGAGCGCCTCGGTTATGCGCTTGACGCTCCGTTGATGCTCGAGTCATCCGAGGTCCACCCCGGCACCGAACCCGAGAACCACGCCCTGGAAGGCAGGCACTGATGAGAACCGCGGACGTCCGCCGCCGCTTCACCGAGCACTTCGAGGCTGCGGGTCACACCGCCGTGCCCTCGGCGCCGCTCCTGGTGGATGACCCGAACCTGCTCTTCGTCAACGCGGGCATGGTCCAGTTCAAGCCGTACTTCCTGGGGCAGGAGACCCCGCCGTACGCGCGCGCGGTCAGCATCCAGAAGTGCGTGCGCACCCCGGACATCGAGGACGTCGGGAAGACCACCCGGCACGGCACCTTCTTCGAGATGTGCGGCAACTTCTCCTTCGGTGACTACTTCAAGGCCGGGGCCATCGAGCTCGCCTGGGACCTGATCACCAAGCCGGTCGCCGACGGCGGCTTCGGCCTGGAGGAGGACCGGCTCTACCCGAGCGTCTACGAGGACGACCCCGAAGCGCCTGAGCTCTGGCGCAGGATCACCGGCGTCCCGGACGACCGGATCGTGCGCCTGGGCAAGTCGGAGAACTACTGGTCGATGGGCGTGCCCGGGCCCGGAGGTCCGTGCTCGGAGATCCTCTACGACCGCGGACCGAAGTACGGCGCGGACGGTGACTTCGGTGCCGAGGACCGGTACCTGGAGATCTGGAACCTGGTCTTCATGCAGGACGAGCTCTCCGCGGTGCGCAGCAAGGTCGACTTCGACATCGCCGGCCCGCTGCCCAAGCAGAACATCGACACCGGCATGGGTCTCGAACGTGTTGCCTTCCTCAAGCAGGAGAAGGACAACATGTACGAGATCGACGTCATGTTCCCGGTCATCGAACGCGCCGAGGCGCTCACCGGCCGCCGGTACGGCGCCGACGCGCTCGACGACGTCCGGTTCCGCGTCGTGGCCGACCACGTCCGCTCCTCGATGATGCTCATCGGCGACGGCGTCACGCCCGGCAACGAGTCGCGCGGCTACGTCCTGCGACGGCTGCTGCGGCGCGCGGTCCGCTCGATGCGCCTGCTCGGCTTCGAGGACCGCGCCCTGCCCGAGCTGCTCCCGGTCAGCCGTGACCTGATGTCGCCCGGCTACCCCGACCTGGTGACCGACTGGGACAGGATCGCCCAGGTCGCCTTCACCGAGGAGGACGCGTTCCGCAAGACGCTGCAGACCGGCACCACGATCTTCGACCTCGCCGCGACCGAGGCCAAGGACGCCGGTGCGACGGTGCTCGGCGGTGACAAGGCGTTCGCCCTGCACGACACCTACGGCTTCCCGATCGACCTGACGCTGGAGATGGCCTCCGAGCAGGGACTGAGCGTCGACGAGGACGGCTTCCGGGCTCTGATGGCCGAGCAGCGCTCGCGCGCCAAGGCCGACGCCCGGTCCAAGAAGGGCCAGCACGCCGACACCAGCGTCTACCGCGGCATCCTGGACGCCAACGGTCCGACCGAGTGGCTCGCCTACGAGACGCTGACCACCGAGTCCCGTCCCCTCGCGCTGCTCTCGGGCGGCGCCCCGGTCACGGCACTGTACGAGGGCGAGATCGGCGAGCTCGTCCTGGACCGCACCCCGTTCTACGCCGAGTCCGGTGGGCAGGTCGCCGACGCCGGGACCATCGAGTACGACGGCGGCGTCCTGGAGGTCCTCGACGTCCAGCGCCCGATCAAGGGCCTGGTCGTGCACCAGGTGCGGGTCAAGGACGGTGAGTTCGCCGCCGCGGGCGACCTGCTCGCGAAGGTCGACGCGGACTGGCGCACGGGTGCGCGCCAGGCGCACTCGGGCACTCACGTCGTGCACGCCGCCCTGCGCGAGGTGCTTGGTCCCACCGCGCTCCAGTCGGGCTCCTACAACCGGCCCGGCTACCTGCGCCTCGACTTCGGCTGGAACCAGGCCCTGACCCCCCAGCAGTACGCCGACCTCGAGCAGGTCGCCAACAACGCTCTGCGTGCCGACCTGGCCGTCGGGTGGGACTACATGACGCTCGACCAGGCCAAGGAGTGGGGTGCGATCGCGCTCTTCGGCGAGACCTACGACGACACCAAGGTGCGGGTCGTGGAGATCGGCGGCCCCTGGTCGCGCGAGCTCTGCGGCGGTACGCACGTCGAGCACTCCTCGCAGATCGGCACGATCGTGCTGACCGGCGAGGCCTCAGTGGGCTCGGGCAACCGGCGCGTCGAGGCGCTCACCGGCTACGAGGGGTTCGCCTACCTGGCCCGTGAGCGTGACGTCGTCGCGCAGCTGACCAGCCTGCTCAAGACCCAGCCCGACGACCTGGTCGGCCGGGTCGGTGACCTGGTCGAGCGACTGCGCTCGGTCGAGAAGGAGCTGGAGCGCGGTCGCCTCGCCCAGCTGCTGGCCGGCGCCGGGCAGCTCGCCGCCTCCGCCGAGGACGTCGGCGGGGTCAGCTTCGTGGGCCAGGTCGTCCAGGGCGCCGGTGGTGGCGACGTACGCACCCTGGCCCTCGACGTCCGCGGCCGCCTGCCCGCTGACCGTCCCGGCGCCGTGCTCGTGATCGGCGTCAGCGACGGCAAGCCCGCCCTGGTCGCCGCCGTCAACGACGCCGGCACCGCGGCCGGTGTCTCGGCCAACGCGCTGCTGCGCGCCGCCGCTCCGCTCGTCGGCGGCAAGGGCGGTGGCAAGGACGATGTCGCCCAGGGCGGCGGTACCGACGCCAGCCGGGTCGACGAGGCGCTGGCGGCGGCCCGCACCGTGCTGTCCGCCCGGTGACATGACCGACCTGGAGCCTCGGGGGCCGCGGCTGGGGATCGACCCCGGCGACGCCAGGATCGGTGTCGCGGTGTGCGATCCGGGCGGGATCCTGGCCACCCCGGTGGAGACGGTGCAGCGCGGCGAGGGCGACCTCGCGCGGCTGCTCGCGATCGCCGAGGAGACCGGCGCGGTGCTCCTCTACGTCGGCCTGCCGCGCTCGCTGAGCGGGGGCGAGGGACCGGCGGCGGGTAAGGTTCGGGCATTCGCCCTGGACCTCGCGGACAGGGTCGCACCTCGGCCTGTGCACCTGGTCGACGAGCGGCTCAGCACCGTGACGGCCGAAGCGGTCCTCCGGGACCGGGGGAAGAAGGGCAAGAAGCGGCGTGCCGTGGTGGACCAAGCGGCTGCGGTCGTCATCCTCCAGGGTGCGATCGACAGCGAGCGGACCCAGCACCGGCCCGTCGGCGAGCTGGTCGTGGTGGGAGCACGGACCGAGGAGAAGGACAGAGGATGACCGAGCACCAGGGCGAGGACTACGACGGCGGCCGCGGATCCCGCGGCGGCTCCCGGCGCGCGGAGACCTCGCGCCGTGGTCGCGGGTGCGTCCCGATGCTCCTGGTCGGCGTGCTGCTCCTCGCCGGCATCTTCTTCGGCGGTCACTGGGCCCTCGACAAGGTCAAGTCGCTGGTCGGGGGCAGCCCCGACTACGGCGGGCCGGGCTCGGGCCGGGTGGTGGTCCAGGTCCACCAGGGCGACACCGCCGCGGCGATCGGGCGCACCCTGAAGTCGGCCGGTGTGGTCAAGAGCGTCGACGCGTTCATCGACGCTGCCAGCTCGAACAGCCGCTCGCGCTCGATCGGCCAGGGCTACTACGCGATGAAGAAGCAGATGAAGGCCTCCGCGGCGCTCGCGATCCTCATCGACCCGCACAACCTGATCCGTGCCCGGGTCACGATCCCCGAGGGCACCCGGGTCTCCGCCTTCCCGGCGATCATCGCGAAGGCGACGAAGAACAAGATCACCAAGGCGCAGGTCACCGCTGCCCTGGCGAAGCCGGGCTCGCTCGGCCTGCCCAGCGAGGCCGGCGGCGACCCCGAGGGATTCCTGTTCCCGGCCACCTACGACGTCGTGCCCGGCGAGACCGCGACCCAGCTGCTGCGCCAGATGGCCTCGACGTCCCAGGAGGAGCTGGACTCCCTCGGCCTGGACGACAAGGCGAAGGCACTCGGCTACACCCCGCGCCAGATCGTCACGATCGCCAGCATCCTGGAGTACGAGGCGCGTCGGGACCAGGACTACCCGAAGGTCGCCCGGGCGATCTACAACCGGCTCAGGGCCGGCATGGCGCTGCAGTCGGACGCCACCGTCGCCTACGCGAACAACCTCACCGGCACGCTCTACACCAGCGCCGCCGACCGGGCGGCCGAGTCGCCGTACAACACCTACCTGCACACGGGGCTGCCGCCGGGACCGATCGGCTCCCCGGGCCTGAAGACGCTGAAGGCCGCCCTCGACCCGACCCCGGGGCCGTGGCTGTACTGGGTCGTGGTCAACCTGCGCACCGGCGAGACCCTCTTCAACACCACCTTCGCCGGGCACCAGCAGGACGTGGCGAAGTTCCACCAGTACTGCCAGACCTCGGACGCCTGCTGACCATGCCCGCCTCGGAGGTGATGAAGTGCGCGGTGCTCGGCTCGCCGATCGAGCACTCGCTCTCCCCGGTGCTGCACCGCGCGGCGTACGCCGAGCTCGGCCTGCCGTGGACCTACCAGGCGATCGACGTGGAGGAGCGCGAGCTCCCGCGGTTCGTCAGAGGCCTGGACCGGACCTGGCGCGGGCTCTCGCTGACGATGCCGCTCAAGCGGGCGGTGATGCCGATGCTGGTCGATGCCGACCCGTGGGCGCGGCTGGCCGGAGCCGCGAACACGGTGGTGCTCGAGGACGGTGCGATGACGGGCCACAACACCGACATCCCCGGCGCGATCGCGGCGCTCAAGGAGCGGGTGCGCGGGCCGTTCACCGAGGCAGTCGTCCTGGGCGGCGGAGCGACCGCGGCCTCGATGCTGCTGGCGCTGGGGGAGATCGGCTGCCTCAGCGCGCGCCTGCTGGTCCGCGAGCCGTCCCGGGCTGAGGAGACGCTCCAGGTCGTCGAGGCCTTCGAGCGGGGTCCGGAGGTCACCGTCGGGACCCTCGGTGACCCGGTCGGAGCGGTCGACCTGGTCGTCTCGACCATCCCGGCGGTCGCGCAGACGCCGTGGCTGGTGCGCAGCGCCGACCCGTGCCCGGTCGTCTTCGAGGTCGTCTACGACCCGTGGCCCACCCCGCTGGCCGCCGCCGCCCTGCGCTCGGGCCGGATCCTGGTCAGCGGCCTGGACCTGCTCATCAACCAGGCGGCGCTCCAGGTCGAGCTGATGACCGGGCAACCCGCTCCGCTGGCAGCGATGCGCGCCGCGGGTGAGGGCGCACTGGCGGCTCGGACGCAGTCGTGAGCGACCTCGCGGCGGCTCTGGTCGCCGCCGTCCTCGGCATGGTCGGCGGAGCTGCCGCCCCCGCGGTGATCCGGCGGCTGCCCGAGCCCGAGCTTGCCGCGGCGCCCGAGCCGGACGCCGAGGGAACGGATGGCACCGAGGGCTCGCGGCTGAGCATCAAGGCGGTCCACCAGGGCGAGAAGACCTCGTACGCCGAGCTGGCCGACGGCTCGCGGGTCGCGGTGGTCTGCGCGCTCCTCGGGGCGCTCGCCGGAGCCGTCCTGGGCTACCGCCTGGGCTGGCAGGCGGACCTGGCCGTGCCGCTGGTCGCCGTTCCGGCGGGCACCTGGCTCGGCTACGTCGAT
>JBJMIO010000035.1:0-8593 GCA_045806765.1 Marmoricola sp. | reverse complement strand
GCGCCGCGCGCTCGGACTGGCCCGCTCGGTCACTCCCCGCGCCGCGCTCGCAGGCGCCGCGAACACGCTGGTGCTCGAGGACGGCGCGGCCGTGCTCGCCGACAACACCGACCTGCCGGGGGCGGTCGCCGCGGTGCGCGAGCGGTACGACGGTCCGGTGGCCGCCGCCACGGTGCTCGGTGGCGGCGCGACCGCGGCCTCGATGCTCCTGGCGCTGGGGGAGATCGGCTGCCTCAGCGCGCGCCTGCTGGTCCGCGAGCCGTCCCGGGCTGAGGAGACGCTCCAGGTCGTCGAGGCCTTCGAGCGGGGCCCGGAGGTCACCGTCGGGACCCTGGGTGACCCGGTCGGAGCGGTCGACCTGGTCGTCTCGACCATCCCGGCGGTCGCGCAGACGCCGTGGCTGGTGCGCAGTGCCGACCCGTGCCCGGTCGTCTTCGAGGTCGTCTACGACCCCTGGCCCACCCCGCTGGCCGCCGCCGCGCTGCGCTCGGGCCGGATCCTGGTCAGCGGCCTGGACCTGCTCATCAACCAGGCGGCGCTCCAGGTCGAGCTGATGACCGGGCAACCCGCTCCGCTGGCCGCGATGCGCGCCGCGGGTGAGGGCGCGCTGGCGGCTCGGACGCAGTCGTGAGCGACCTCGCGGCGGCTCTGGTCGCCGCCGTCCTCGGCATGGTCGGCGGAGCTGTCGCCCCCGCGGTGATCCGGCGGCTGCCCGAGCCCGAGCTGGCCGCAGCGCCCGAGCCGGACGCCGACGGAACGGATGGCACCGAGGGCTCGCGGCTGAGCATCAAGGCGGTCCACCAGGGCGAGAAGACGTCGTACGCCGAGCTGGCCGACGGCTCGCGGGTCGCGGTGGTCTGCGCGCTCCTCGGGGCGCTCGCCGGAGCCGTCCTGGGCTACCGCCTGGGCTGGCAGGCGGACCTGGCCGTGCCGCTGGTCGCCGTTCCGGCGGGCACCTGGCTCGGCTACGTCGATGCCCGCACGACCTTCCTGCCCACCGTGCTGATCTGGCCGACCCTGCTGGTCGTCGCACTGACCGCGGTCGTGGTCGCCGCGAGTGCCGGGCAGTGGCCCGACGCCGAGCGGGCGGCCATCGGGGCCCTGGTCTACGGCGGCCTGTTCTACCTGCTGTGGCTGATCACGCCGGGCTTCGGGTTCGGCGACGTCCGGCTGGCCTTCCTGCTCGGCGCGGTGCTCGGGTTCCTGGGCTTCTACGAGCTCGCCACCGGCGTGATCGGCGGCCTGGTCCTCGGGGGTGTCGGCGGAGCGCTGCTGGCCCTGCTCAAGGTGATCGACGCCCGGCGGAACCCGTTCGGGCCGCACATGCTGCTCGGTGCGCTGGTCGCCGCGGGCTTCGGGCCGCACCTGGCGCAGCTGCTCGGCTACTGAGCCCCGGCGCGCGCGGGGCGCGCGGTCTGGAAGACTCCTCCCATGCTCCGATGGCTCACTGCGGGGGAGTCGCACGGTCCCTCCCTCAGCGCAATCCTCGAAGGTCTGCCTGCCCAGGTGCAGGTGACCTCGGACGACATCGCCGACGCGCTCGCGCGCCGGCGCCTGGGCTACGGACGCGGCGCGCGGATGAAGTTCGAGCAGGACGAGGTGACCATCACCGGGGGCGTCCGGCACGGCCTGACCCAGGGCGGGCCGGTCGCGATCCAGGTCGGCAACACCGAGTGGCCCAAGTGGGAGACCGTGATGTCGGCCGACCCGGTGGACCCCTCGCTGCTCAAGGAGACCGGCCGCAACGCCGCCCTGACCCGGCCCCGCCCGGGCCACGCCGACCTCGCCGGCATGCAGAAGTACGACTTCTCCGAGGCCCGCCCGATCCTGGAGCGCGCGTCCGCGCGCGAGACCGCGGCCCGCGTCGCGCTGGGCCGGGTGGCGACGAACTTCCTCGACCAGGTGGGCGGCATCGCGGTGCTCAGCCACGTCATCGAGCTCGGCGGCGTCCGCGCCCCGGCCGGGTCCGTGCCGGAGGCCGGCGACCTCGCCCGCCTCGACGAGGACCCGGTGCGCTGCCTGGACCCCGAGGCGTCGGCCGCGATGGTGGCCCGCATCGACCAGGCCCACGAGGACGGTGACACCCTCGGCGGCGTCGTGGAGGTCGTCGTCCACGGCCTGCCCCCGGGTCTCGGCTCGCACGTGCACTGGGACCGGCGCCTGGACGCCCGCCTGGCCGGAGCCCTGATGGGCATCCAGGCCATCAAGGGCGTCGAGGTGGGCGACGGCTTCGAGCTCGCCGCGACCCCGGGCTCGCTGGCGCACGACGAGATCGTGAACACCGACGGCCCGCTGCGCCGTACGTCGGGCCGCAGCGGCGGTACCGAGGGCGGGATGTCGACCGGCGAGACCCTGCGCGTCCGGGCCGCGATGAAGCCGATCGCGACGGTCCCGCGGGCCCTGCGCACCGTCGACGTGGTCACCGGCGAGGCGACCGTGGCGCACCACCAGCGCTCGGACGTCTGCGCGGTCCCCGCGGCCGGCATCGTGGCCGAAGCCATGGTCGCACTGGTGCTGGCCGACGCGGTGCTGGAGAAGTTCGGTGGCGACTCGCTCGGCGAGACCCGCCGCAACCTCGAGGGCTACCTCGCCAACCTGAGGTACGTGTGACCTCCAGCCGGCGACCCCGCGTCGTCCTGGTCGGCACCATGGGAGCCGGCAAGACCACCGTCGGCCGGCTGGTCGCGGCCGAGCTCGGGTGCGCCTTCCTCGACACCGACCAGGTCGTCGAGGAGCGCGCCGGCAAGCCGGTGGCGGAGATCTTCGTCGACGACGGCGAGCCGTACTTCCGCGACCTCGAGCGCCAGGCGGTCGCCGAGGCGCTGAGCGGTTTCGACGGCGTCCTCGCGCTCGGTGGTGGAGCGGCGGTGGACCCGGTGACCCGCGAGCTGCTCCGCGACCACACCGTGGTCTTCCTCAAGGTCGGGCTCACCGATGCCGCCTCGCGCGTCGGCCTCGGCGTCTCGCGCCCGATGCTCCTGGGCAACGTCCGCGGCCGGATCAAGCAGCTGCTCGACGAGCGCACCCCGGTCTACGCCTCGGTCGCCACCCACACGGTCGATACCGACGGGACCGAGCCGAACACGGTGGCGCTGCGCGTGGTGGCGCTGTTGGATGGGTCCGTGGACGGTTCAGCGCAGGATTCTGCGCAAGATTCTGGGCACGACTCTGGGCGCGACTCTGCGGAGGGATCGACGTGACCGAGACCCGGATGCACGTGGGCGGCGCGTCGCCGTACGACGTCGTCGTGGGCCACGGCGTGCTCGGCGAGGTGTCGCGCGTTCTGGGTGACCGTCCTCAGCGCGTCGCCGTGGTGCACGCCGAGCCACTGGCCGGCATCGCGGCCCGGGTGATCGCGCAGCTGGGCGACTACGAGGTCCTCAGCCTGGCGCTGCCGGACGGCGAGATCGCCAAGACCCCGAAGGTCGCGATCGATGCCTGGGAGCAGCTCGGCGCTGCCGGTTTCACCCGCTCCGACGCGGTGGTGACCGTCGGCGGCGGCGCGACCACCGACATGGGCGGCTTCATCGCGGCCACCTGGCTGCGCGGCGTGCCGGTGGTGCACGTGCCCACCACCCTGCTCGCCATGGTCGATGCCGCGGTCGGCGGCAAGACCGGCATGAACACGGGCGCCGGCAAGAACCTCGTCGGCTCCTTCCACGAGCCCGCCGGCGTGGTCTGCGACCTCGACGTGCTCGGCACCCTGCCCGAGCCGGAGCTGATCGCGGGCCTCGGGGAGGTCGTCAAGTGCGGCTTCATCGCCGACCCGGTGATCCTCGACCTCATCGACCGGTGCCCCGCCGATGCTCTCGAGCCCCGCTCGGCGGAGCTGCGCGAGCTGGTCGAGCGCGCGATCGCGGTCAAGATCGCGGTCGTCGTCGACGACCTCAAGGAGACCGGCGGCCGCGAGGGTCACCCCGGCCGCGAGGTGCTCAACTACGGCCACACGATGGCGCACGCGATCGAGAAGGCCACCGACTACCGGGTGCGTCACGGTGAGGCCGTGGCGCTCGGGATGGTCTACGTCGCCGAGCTGGCCCGGCTCGCCGGGCGCCTGGACGACGACACCGCCGCGCGGCACGCGCGCACGCTTGCGTCCGTCGGGCTGCCGACCTCCTACGCCGGCACCGACTTCGAGACGCTGCACGCCACGATGATGGTCGACAAGAAGACGCGCGGCTCGCAGCTGCGCTTCGTGGTGCTCGAGGGCCTGGCCAAGCCCTCCGTGCTCGCCGGCCCCGACGAGACCCACCTGCGGGCGGCGTACGCGCACCTGGCCGGTGCGTCGTGACGGCCCCGACGCCGGACCCGAGAACGGACCCGAGGACGGCCCCGACGCAGGACCCGACCGTCCTGGTGCTCAACGGCCCGAACCTGGGTCGCCTGGGTCGCCGCCAGCCCGAGATCTACGGGTACACCACGCACGAGGAGCTGGCCGCGCTCTGCGTCGGCTGGGGCCGCGACCTCGGCCTGGAGGTCGAGGTCCGCCAGACCAACCACGAGGGCGAGCTGCTCGACTGGCTCAACGACGCCGCCGATACGGGCAACCCGGTGGTGCTCAACGCCGCCGCCTGGTCGCACTACTCCTACGCAGTCTTCGACGCCTGCGCGCAGCTGAGCGCACCGCTGGTCGAGGTGCACATCTCCGACCCCTCGACGCGCCCTGAGGAGTTCCGGCACACCTCGGTGGTCACGCCGCACGCCGCGGCCGTGATCGCCGGTTACGGCATCGACGGGTACCGGATGGCGCTCGAGCACCTCGCGGCCCGATAGACTCACCCGTCGGCGCGCCAGCGGTGCGCCTCCTGGTCACTCTCACAAGGCAAGGTTCACGCACGCATGGCAACGACGAACGACCTCAAGAACGGCATGGTTCTCAACATCGACGGCCAGCTCTGGGCTGTCACCGAGTTCCAGCACGTCAAGCCCGGCAAGGGCCCGGCCTTCGTCCGGACCAAGCTGCGCAACGTCGAGTCGGGCAAGAACGTCGACAAGACCTTCAACGCCGGCACCAAGGTCGAGACGGCCAGCGTGGACAAGCGCACGATGCAGTACCTCTACAACGACGGCACCAGCTTCGTCTTCATGGACACCGCGACCTACGACCAGCTCGAGGTCAGCCCGGAGGTGATCGGCGACGGTGTGAACTACCTGCTGGAGAACCAGGAGGCGATCGTGGCCACCAACGAGGGCCGCGTCCTGTTCGTCGAGCTCCCGGCATCGGTCGAGCTCGAGATCAGCTTCACCGAGCCCGGCCTGGCCGGCGACTCGGCCACCGGCCGCACCAAGCCGGCCACCCTGGAGACCGGTCACGAGATCCAGGTGCCGCTCTTCATCAACCAGGGCGAGAAGATCAAGGTCGACACCCGTGAGGGTGGCTCGTACCTCGGCCGCGTCAAGGGCTGATCTCCACCTTGAGCGCACGCTCCAAGGCCCGCAAGAGGGCCCTCGACCTGATCTTCGCCGCCGAGGCCCAGGGGACCCCGGTCACCGCGCTGCTGGGCGACCAGGTCGCCGCGGGTGACGGTCCGTCCAACGCCTACACCGTCACGCTGGTCGAGGGTGTCGGTGAGCACGGCGAGCGCCTGGACGGCCTGATCTCGCGCTATGCCGAGGGCTGGACCCTCGACCGTCTCCCGGCGGTGGACCGCAACGTGCTGCGCCTCGCGATCTACGAGGTCCTCTACGTCGACGACGTCCCGGACGCGGTCGCGGTCAGCGAGGCCGTCAACCTGGCCCGCGACCTCTCGACGGACGAGTCGCCGGGCTTCGTCAACGGCGTGCTGGGCGCTGTGGTGCGGGACAAGGACTCCCTGGTCGGCTGACCGGCCGTCTGGTTGTCTGGGGGCATGGACCCTCGCGAGTGTGATGTCGTCGTCCTCGGGCTCGGACCCGGTGGGGAGCACGTGGCCACCAGCCTGGCGCAGGCCGGCCTGGACGTGGTGGCCGTCGACGAGCGCCTGGTGGGCGGTGAGTGCCCCTACTTCGGCTGCGTGCCGTCGAAGATGATGATCGCCGCGGCCCAGACGCTGCGCGAGGGCCGCCGTGCGAACGAGCTTGCCGGCGCCGCCGATCTCCGACCGGACTGGGCGCCGGTGGCGAAGCGGATCCGGGACGAGGCGACCGACGACTGGAACGACCAGGTCGCCGTGGACCGGCTGGTCGGTGCGGGCGCGACGTTCGTGCGCGGGCACGGAGCTATCACCGCACCGCGCACCGTCGCGGTCGGGGAGCAGAGCTTCGTGGCACGCCGCGGGGTCGTGCTCAACACCGGTACGGCGCCGAGCGCCCCGCCCGTCGAGGGGCTGGCCGGCACGCCGTACTGGACCAACCGGGAGATCGTGCGGATCACCGAGCTGCCAGCCTCGCTCACGGTCATCGGCGGTGGTCCGATCGGATGCGAGCTGGCCCAGGTGATGGCGACCTTCGGTGTGGCGGTCACCGTCGTGGAGGTGGCCGACCGGCTCATCGCCGTGGAGGAGCCGGAGGCCTCCGAGGTGCTGACCAAGGCCTTCACCGCCCAGGGGATCGAGGTGATCACCGGCGCGGAGATCACCCGCGTCGAGCACGCCGAGGACCGGTTCACCGTGGTCCTCGCGGACCGCGAGGTCGTCTCGGACCGGTTGCTGGTCGCGGCAGGGCGCCGTGCCAACCTGGCCGGGATCGGTCTCGAGCACGTCGGCCTGGACCCCGAGGCCCGGGTGCTGGACCCCGACGAGCGGATGCGGGTGACCGACGGGCTCTGGGCGATCGGGGACATCACCGGCAAGGGAGCCTTCACGCACGTCTCGATGTACCAGGCCGACGTCGCCATCCGCGACCTGCTCGACCAGGACGGCCCCTGGGCCGACTACCGCGCCGTCGCCCGGGCGACCTTCACCGCGCCTGAGGTGGGCTCGGTCGGCCTCTCCGAGGCGGCCGCGCGCAAGCAGGGCATCGATGTCGTGGTGGCCACCGGTGACCTCGGCACGCGCGGCTGGCTGGCCGAGGAGGAGGGCGTGATCAAGCTCGTCGCCGACCGGTCGCGCGGTGTGCTGATCGGTGCCTGCGCAGTGGGACCGCCCGGGGGAGAGGTGCTCTCGATGCTGGGCACCGCGGTGCACGCCGAGATCCCGGTCGCCACGCTGGCCGAGATGCACTTCGCCTACCCGACGTACTACCGGGCGGTCCAGCCGGTCCTGCGCGCCCTGCTCTGACCCCTCGTGTGCCGCTGCGCTTCGTCGGCGACGCGCTGGCGCGCACGACAAGGCTCAGTTAGAGTGATATGTACCAAATGTCGCTTTAGGAGTCGAGCATGCGCGCACGGATGCGCTCCCCGCAGGTCGCCAGGACGGCGTACCGCACGACCGCGCGCGCCGTCACCGTCCTGGCGCTGACCGCTGCCGGCCTCGCCGCGGTGACCAGCAGTGCCTCCGCGACCTCGACCGGCTGCACGACGTTGAACAGCGTCTCGGTCGACGGCGTCTACAACAACGGAACGGCGGTCGGGAACTTCGAGGCCGGCGAGGTGCTCACCTTCGACGTCAGCGACACCAGCGCACCCCTGGCGACCCTGGTCACGATCCAGGACGACCTCGCGCCGGTGCCCGGAGCACCCCTCACCTCCACGGTGGCGGTGCCCGGCCAGCTGGTCTTCACCGTGCCCGCCTCCGCGCACTACGCCCTCGACTGGAGCGTGCCGGTGCCGATCGACCACGACCCGACGTGGATGGTGGCGTGCAACGCCGACAGCGACCAGGACGGCATCCCGGACGCGGACGACAACTGCCCGCAGGTCGCCAACCCCGACCAGGCCGACGCGGACGGCGACGGGCGTGGTGACGCCTGCGACGCGGTCAACGACGACCTCGACGGCGACGGGATCGACAACGAGTTCGACAACTGCCCGACCGACGCGAACCCTGACCAGTCCGACGTGGACGGCGACGGTCTCGGGGACCTGTGCGACCCGGTCGACGACGATCCCGACCGTGACGGCGTGTTCACCGAGGACGACAACTGCCCGGCGGTGCCGAACGCCGACCAGGCGGACTCCGACGGTGACGGGGTGGGTGACGCCTGCGACGGCGTGGACGACGACGTCGACAACGACGGCGTGTTCAACAACCTCGACAACTGCCCCGCGGTCGCGAATCCGGGCCAGGGGGACGTGGACGGCGACGGGATCGGTGACGCCTGCGACCCGGTCAACGGCAAGGACCTGGACGCCGACGGGATCGCCAACGGTCTCGACAACTGCCCGAACGCAGCCAACCCGGCGCAGACCGACACCGACCACGACGGTCTGGGCAACGTGTGCGACCCGGACGACGACAACGACGGCGTGCCCGATGCCCAGGACGCGTGCCCGACGGCAGCGGGGACCCGCGCGGACGGGTGTGTCGACGGAGCGCCCAGCGTGAGCATCACCGCGCCGACCGGCGGGGTCCCGCTCGACCCGGCGAAAGCGGGCCTGGTGACCGCGAGCGCGAGCGACGACACGGGGGTCGCCTCGGTGACCTTCGCGGTCGGTTCGCGCACCGTGTGCGTGGACACCGCCGCGCCGTACGCGTGCTCCTGGAAGCCGACCGAGAAGGAGACCGGCAGCCAGGTG
>JBJMIO010000034.1:0-18197 GCA_045806765.1 Marmoricola sp. | reverse complement strand
GGCGGCACCTACGCCACCCAGGCGAACTTCCGCCGCGTCCGTGCGGCACTCGACGAGGCCACCCCCGAGCTCGGCCGCTACGTGCGCCTGACCAACTACGCCTCGGGCCTGTGCATGCCGGAGATCGCGGCCCTGGCGGGCCTCGAGCGGCTGGACATGATGCTCAACGACTCGATGTACGGGATCCTCTTCCGCGACATCAACCCGGTCCGCACCTTCGTCGACCAGCGGTTCAGCCGCCAGGTGCACGCCCGCGCCGGGATCATCATCAACACCGGCGAGGACAACTACCTGACCACCGCTGATGCCGTCGAGGCGGCGCACACGGTGACCACCAGCCAGCTGCTCAACGAGTACTTCGCCAAGGAGGCAGGCCTCGAGGACTGGCAGCTCGGCCTGGGCCACGCCTTCGAGATCGACCCCGAGGTCCCGGACTCGTTCCGCCTCGAGCTCGCGCACGCGCTGCTGGCACGCGAGCTGTTCCCGCAGGCGCCGCTGAAGTGGATGCCGCCCACCCGGCACATGACCGGTGACGTCTTCCGCGGCTACCTGCTCGACGGGTTCTTCAACCTCGTCGGTTCGCTGACCGGTCAGGGCATCCTGCTGGTCGGGATGATGACCGAGGCCGTGGTGACGCCATGGCTCTCCGACCGCGACCTCGCGCTGCAGAACGTGCGCTACGTGCTCAACGCCACCGGCGACCTCCACGAGGACCTCGTGCCGGCTCCCGGCGGCTTCCTCCAGCAACGGGCGCACCGCGTGCTCGCCGAGACCGTCGAGCTGCTCAACCGGATCGCCGAGGACGGTGGCTTGCTGCCCGCGATCGCCGACGGCACCTTCGGCCTGATGCGGCGGCCGGCGGACGGCGGGCGCGGCCTGGACGGCGTGGTCGCGAAGGCGCCGGGCTACTGCAACCCGGCGACCGAGATCCTCGAGGGGGAGCGGTGACCCGGCTGCTGCGTCCCTACGGCGACACCACCGGCGACGGGATGGTGCAGGTCTCGTTCACCCTGCCGATGCCGCACTCGAAGGTCGCCGAGGGCGCCGCGCTGCAGCTCGCCACCAAGATGGGCCTGCAGCCGGCGATGGTCGTGCACGCGAAGGCGATGGGCCCGGACTTCACCTTCTTCGTCGTCTACGGGTCGGTCACCCACGTGGTGGACCCGAGCACCGTGGAAGTCGTGGAGCGCGACTACCCGCTGCTGACGCCCAAGGAGGTCAACGCCGCGGTCAAGAGCGCGCTGCGCCGCCGGCTGGTCGTCGTGGGCGCGTGCATCGGGACCGATGCGCACACGGTGGGCATCGACGCCATCTTGAACATCAAGGGCTTCGCCGGCGAGAAGGGCCTGGAGTACTACCGCGAGCTGAAGGTGGTGAACCTGGGCGCGCAGGTCTCCGTGCCCGACCTCGTCGAGGCGGCGGTGCGCGAGCGCGCCGACGCCGTGCTGGTGAGCCAGGTGGTCACCCAGCGTGACGCGCACGTGCTCAACACCCGGGAGATGTCGGCCGCCTTCCGCGAGGCGTTCCCCGTACAGCGCCGCCCGCTGCTGGTGGCCGGCGGCCCACGCTTCGACGAGTCGCGCACCGCCGAGCTCGGCGTGGACCGTATCTTCGGACGCGGCACCACGCCCGGCGAGGTCGCCAGCTACCTGGTGCACCGCCTGGTCACCATCGAGGAGGCCTCATGACCCGCACGTCCGCCTGCGAACCCGGCCTGCGGATCACCCACCGCCGCTACGTCTCCTACGCCCACGCCCACTACGCCGGCAACCTGGTCGACGGCGCCTACACCCTCGGCCTGTTCGGCGACGTCGCGACCGAGATGTGCATCGTCACCGACGAGGACGAGGGGCTCTTCGCCTCCTACGCCGACGTGCAGTTCCGTGCGCCCGTGCGTGCCGGCGACGTGCTCGAGGTCAGTGCCGTGCTCGTGGAGGTCGGCCGGCGCTCGCGGGTGATCGATTTCACCGCCGCGGTCGTGGCGCGCGGTGACGGCAGCGGCGGATCGGGGGCGAGGGTGCTCGCCGAACCGTTCGTCGCGACGACCGCGCGCGGCACCTGCGTCGTCCCCGGCTGAACCTTCAAGCGGCACTTCACGCGTGTCTGCGCCGACACGCCGCGAGGGTGAAATTCCTTCACCGAATGTTGGTGCCGAGGTCACTCGCCTGACCTGCGGTAATGCGCGTCCGCGCAGGTCAGACGGGTGTTGACATCGGCGCTCCGGATGGGTTGGGTTAGCCCGTTCCTCCAGGCAGAACGTCGGCGTCGGCGAAGCTCTGGCATGAGGGGCGAAGCCTCACCGGCCGCCACGGTGAGGGCGGACCCCCTTGCCGGGTCAGGGCATCGCGACCGGACGGGAGAACACGGGGGGAGTGCGGCGCCAGTAGACAACGGTCGGCCGGTGACAGCCAGTCATCGCCCGGGCGGTCCGAAGGCCCCGTTCCTCCCCCCGCCGCCGTCTGCGGCCCTGGCTTCCCGGGCGCGCTAGCGTGGGCCACGTGTCCCAGCCGATCGCCGACCGTCTCGACCCACCGCTGCGTGCGGACGAGGCCGAGACCCTCGTAGCCTTCCTCGACTACCACCGGACCACGTTCCGCGCGAAGGTCGCAGGAGTCGGTGCGGCCGGGCTGGCCGCCACGCTCGGACCCTCCACGATGACGCTCGGCGGGATGATGAAGCACCTCACCCTGGTCGAGGACCACTGGTTCTCCGCGGTCCTGCTCGGCAACGAGCCCGCGGCGCCGTGGGACTCGGTCGACTGGGAGGGTGATCCCGACTGGGAGTGGCGCACGGGCGCCACGGACCCGGCCGAGCAGCTCTTCGCGGCGTACGACGAGACGGTCGCGCGGTGCCGCGAGAACATCCACGCGGTCCTCGAGGACGGCGGCCTCGACGCAGGATCGGTCAAGCCGAGCCGGCAGGAGGGTGGGTCGTTCAGCCTGCGGTGGATCCTGCTGCACATGCTCGAGGAGTACGCCCGCCACAACGGCCACGCCGACCTGCTGCGCGAGTCGGTGGACGGGACGGTGGGGGAGTGAGCCCGCGGACGACACGACGCCGGTTCCCGTGGTGGCTCCTGCTGGTCGCCTTCATCGGGATCCCGATCCTGGAGATCTACGTCCTGATCCAGGTCGGGCAGGTCATCGGCGCGTGGTGGACGATCGTGCTGCTGATCGCCGACAGCATCCTCGGCTCGTGGTTGCTCAAGCGTGAGGGCGGGCGTGCCTGGCGTGCGCTGCAGGTAGCGATCAGCGAGCGCCGGATGCCGACGCGCGAGCTCGCCGACGGCATTCTGATCGTCGTCGGCGGCACGTTGATGATCAGCCCCGGCTTCGTGACCGACGTCTTCGGCATGATCGCGATCCTGCCGTTCACCCGCCCGCTGGGCCGGCGCGCGCTCGCCGGTTTCATCTCCCGACGCGTGACCATCGGGGGCTTCGGCGCAGGTTCGACGGGATTCGGGCCCCGTGACGCACGAAACCCCGGACCTGACGTGGTCCGGGGCGACGTGATCGACACCGACTAGCGTCGATCGTGGCTAGCGGGGCCTGATCAGGCGTTCGCCTTCTTCTTGGCCTTGGCCGTCTTCTTCACCGGCCGGTGCAGGTGGGCCGGGCCGATCTCGCCACCGCGCAGCAGCTCGAGCCGCTCGGTGAGGATGTCCTCCAGCTCCTTGATGGAGCGACGCTCCAGGAGCATGTCCCAGTGCGTGCGGGCGGGCTTCTCGACCTTCTCCTCCGGAAGGATGCCGTCCACGCTCAGTCCCAGGGCGCCGCAGCGCGGGCACTCCCAGTTGGCGGGCACGTCGGCCTCGACCGACATCGTGATCTCGAAGAGGTGGCCGTTCTGGCACTGGTAGCCGACCTGCTGGCGGGCGGCGAACTCGATGCCGCGCTCGTCCTCGAAGCTCTGACCTCCGAGGCGTGCGCCTCGCAGCGTGCGGTCTCCCATGGAATCCTCCAAAAGTCTCGGCGAACCAGATCGTGGCTCACCTCATGCGTACAACCTCAAGGACGCTCAGACAAGTCGAACGTGATGCGAATCGGCGGGTTCCGCGATCGGGGCCGGGTGGGGCCCTCCCTCACCTCTGCCCAACGAACGAGCCGGGCTGAGGATTCCCAGCCTCCCGGATCCCGCGCTCGGGGTCCAATCGGAGCAGGAACGCCGCCCCGAGGACGAAGAAGACGATCAGGGCCAGGATGGCCGGGCGGTAGGACCCGGAGAGCTGGAAGACGATGCCGAAGAGCAGCGTGCCGAACCACGACGTACCGCGCTCGGCTGCGCCGTACAGGGCGAAGTACTCACCCTCGCGGCCCCGGGGGATGAGCAGGCTGAAGAACGAGCGTGAGAGTGCCTGGGTGCCGCCCATCACGACACCGATCCCGATCGCCACGGCCACGAAGAGGGGCACGTTGCCCCGGGGGAGCAGCAGCGCCAGGACGACGATGACCATCCAGGCGTAGGTGCCCCACAAGATCGAGCGGTAGGAGCCGTGCTTCTCCGCCAGCCGGCCGAAGTACAGGGCCCCGCCGAAGGCCACGAACTGGATCAGCAGGATCGTCCCGATCAGGACCGAGGTGCCGAAGCCGAGCTGCTTCTCGCCGTAGGTGGAGGCGACGTAGATCACGGTCTGGATGCCGTCGTTGTAGAAGAGGTAGGCGATCAGGAACGTCATCGTCATCGGGTAGCCGCGCAGGTGCCGCAGCGTGCTGAACAGCTGGCCGAAGCTCTGGCGCAGGATCCCACCCGGCTCGGCGACGACGTTCACCGCCGGCACGTCGCGCAGTCGCACGACCGGGATGATCGTGAACGCCGCCCACCACACCGCCGCCGAGAGCAGCGAGACGCGCACCGACATCGCCTTGGACAGCCCGAAGGTGTCGTGGCCCAGGAAGAGGACCAGGTTCACCGCGAGCAGCAGGCCGCCGCCGAGGTAGCCCCAGGCCCAGCCGCGCGAGGAGGCACGGTCACGCTCCTGCTCGGTCGAGATGTCGACCAGGATCGCGTAGTAGCTCACCAGCGAGCAGCCGGCCAGGATGCTGCCGAGCACGACGGCGATCGCTCCGATCTGCCAGTGGTCGCCGGAGAGGAAGAACAGCAGCGCACCGCAGGCGGCACCGGCCCAGGCATAGCCCGCCATGTGCCACTTCTTGTGCGAGGAGCGGTCCGCGAAGGCTCCGACCACGGGCAGCACGAAGGCGCTGGCGATCGTCGCGAAGCTGGTCAGGTAGCTGGGCAGAGAACCGGCCGCGAGGTGCAGGCCGAGGACGTCGACGGTCTTCTTGCAGGTCTCGTCGGCGTCCACGCAGCCGGCGGCCCTGCCGGCCACGGTGATCATGTACGGCGCGAACATCACCGAGAGCACGGTGGTGTAGAAGGCCGAGTTGGCCCAGTCGTACCAGTTCCACGCACGTTGCTGGCGCAGCCGGTCGGCGGACCCGGTGTCCGGGGGTGCCTCGGTGTCGTTGGTCATGCGCGGTCCCTCCACAGCCCTCGCGATGTCAGCACGTCCTTCAGGACGTCGGTCCGATCCGTGATCAACCCGTCGACCCCCAGGTCGAGGAGCTGCTCCATCTCCGCGCGCTCGTCCACGGTCCACACGTGCACCTGGGCTCCGCCCGCGTGCGCGCGCTCGATGAACCCGCGGGTCACCACGCGCAGGGGGCCGCGGCGTACCGGCACCTGGAGCGCGGCCACCTGCCCGCCGCTCAGCCGGCGGGCCAGGCGACCTGACGGCACGGTCACGAAGGCGGCGGCTTCCGCGGGCGCGGCCGAGGTCGCGACGCGTCCACCGGTACGCCGCCGGAAGGCCGCGATCCGTCGCAGCGAGAACGAGCCGACGCACACCCGGTCGTGACCGCCGGTGCGGTCGAGCAGGTCCGCCAGGGCCTCACCCGAGCCCTCGCCCTTGAGGTCGACGTTGAAGCGCTGGTCGCCGAGCTCCTCGAAGAGCTCGGCGAAGTCGGGGATCGGGTGCTCCCCGCCGATCCGCGCTGCGGCGAGCGCCTCGGCCGCTGCGAGGGAGACCGCCCCGGTGCCGTCGGTGACGCGGTCGAGCAGGTCGTCGTGGAAGGCGATCAGCCGGCCGTCGCCGGTCAGGTGCACGTCGGTCTCCAGGTAGCGGTAGCCCAGGGCGACGGCGTGCGCGAACGCGTGCCGGGTGTTCTCCAGCCCGCGCAGCTCGGGATGCTGGGCACCCCCGCGGTGCGCCATCGCGATCACGCCACCCGGTACGTCGTCCAGGTAGGCGAAGCCCGTCACCGGTCTTCCCATCTCGTCCCTCCACTCCCTCGGGAGAGTATCCACCCGCGGAGGCCAATCCGGGGCAAGTCGGACACGCGCGTGGCGACCGGCCACCGGGGCCGGGCAGGAGTACCGTCGCTACGTGGACACGCTCACCTGCCCGCAGTGCGGCGACTCGATGACCGAACGGTCCCTCGGACACGCGCGGGTCCGGCGGTGCGACGGCTGCTCGGGCGTCTTCCTTGCTCGCTCGGACCTCGGTGCGCTGATCGAGGGGGAGACCGACTGGCACGCGCACCAGTCCGCCGACACCGCGATGCTGCCGAGGATCACCTCGAGCATGCCGGAGCCCCCGGCCACCAAGGCGCGCAGCCGGGCGTTCATCGAGGCGCTGTTCGGAGCCTGAGTGCGGCCGTGGGTTCCTAGCCGAGGTCGCCGAACGTCTCGATCCGGGCGCCGAGCTGGTTCAACCGCTCGGCGAGGTCCTCGTAACCGCGGTTGATCACGTAGACCGAGCGCAGCACCGAGGTGCCCTTGCTGGCCAGCATCGCGAGCAGGATGACCACCGCCGGACGCAGCGCCGGCGGGCAGACGATCTCGGCACCGGACCAGTGCGTCGGGCCCTCGATCATCACCCGGTGCGGGTCGAGCAGGGTGACCTTGCCGCCGAGCTTCCCGAGCTCGGTGAGGTAGATCGCGCGGTTCTCGTAGACCCA
This sequence comes from Marmoricola sp., assembly GCA_045806765.1. GTDB lineage: Bacteria > Actinomycetota > Actinomycetes > Propionibacteriales > Nocardioidaceae > Marmoricola. Next base: position 11,238 of record JBJMIO010000034.1, on the reverse strand, counting down.
GTCGTGCAGCATCGTCTTGCCCTGCGCGACCGCCGCGATGACCGCGAAGAAGGGAAGGTTGTCGATGTTGAGGCCCGGGAACGGCATCGGGTGGATCTTGTCGATCGGGGAGTGCAGCGGGGAGACGGCGGTGGTCAGGTCGACCAGCCGGGTCTGACCGTTCGCGGCGCGGTACTCCGCGGAGCGCTCGTAGCGCAGGCCCATCTCCTCGAGCAGGGCGAGCTCGATCTCGAGGAACTCGATCGGCACCCGGCGGATGGTGATCTCCGAGCCGGTCACGATCGCGGCCGCGAGCAGCGACATCGCCTCGATCGGGTCCTCGCTCGGGGCGTACTCCACGTCCACGTCGATCTCTGCGCGGCCGGTGACGGTGAGCGTGGTGGTGCCGATGCCCTCGATCCCGACGCCGAGCTCGGCGAGGAAGAAGCAGAGGTCCTGGACCATGTAGTTGGGGCTGGCGTTGCGGATCACCGTCACGCCGTCGTGCAGCGCCGCGGCCATCAACGCGTTCTCCGTCACGGTGTCACCGCGCTCGGTCAGCACGATCGGGCGCACGGGGGACCGGTCGCCGGCCACGGTCGCGTGGTAGCTGCCGTCGGTCGCCTTCACCTCGAGCCCGAAGTGGCGCAGGGCGCTCAGGTGCGGTTCGACCGTGCGGGTCCCGAGGTCGCAACCGCCGGCGTACGGGAGCTCGAAGTCGTCGTGGGCGTGCAGCAGCGGGCCGAGGAACATGATCACCGAGCGCGTGCGCCGAGCCGCCTCGGTGTCGATCGAGGCGAGGTCGAGCCGGGCCGGCGGGATGATCTCGAGATCGTTCTCCTCGTTGAGCCAGCGGGTCTTCACGCCCATGCTCTCCAGCACCTCGAGGAGCCGGTTGACCTCCTCGATGCGCGCGACCTTGCGCAGGGTGGTGCGCCCCTTGTTCAGCAGCGCGGCGCAGAGCAGCGCGACCCCGGCGTTCTTCGAGGACTTGACCTCGATGCTGCCCGAGAGCGTCGTGGGGCCGGTGACGCGCAGGTGCACCGGTCCGGCGCCGATGGAGACGAGCTGCTCGTCGAGGGCCTCGCCGATGCGCGCGAGCATCTCCAGGGAGATGTTCTGGTGGCCTCGTTCGATCCGGTTCACGGCACTCTGGCTGGTGCTCAGGGCGTCGGCCAGCTGCTGCTGGGTCCAGCCGCGGTGCTGACGGGCGTTGCGGATCAGGGTCCCGATCCGGGCGAGGTAGTCCGAGGTCACGCGGGGACGGTATCTCAGATATGAGATAAAGGCACCCTCTCTACGGCTGGCAGGATCGAGCCATGCGAGTGACCACGATCCACGCGGCCGGTGACGTCCGCCTCGAGGAGCGTCCCGAGCCCGGGGTCTCGGCCCCGACCGACGCCGTCATCAAGATCACGGCCGGCTGCATCTGCGGCTCGGACCTGTGGCCCTACCGCGGGGAGAACCCGATCACCGCGGGCTCGACGATCGGCCACGAGATGGTCGGGGTGATCGAAGAGGTGGGCTCCGAGGTCCGGTCGTTCAAGCCCGGCGACTTCGTGATCGTGCCCTTCTGCACCTGCGACAACACGTGCGCGAACTGCGCCAACGGCGCTCAGTCCGCCTGCGTCAACGGCGGCTTCACCACCGGCGGGCAGGGGGAGTACGGGCTGGTCACCCAGGCCGAGGGCAGCCTGGTGCGCACCGACGGGATGCCCGACGCCGCGATGATCCCCTCCCTGCTCACGCTCTCCGACGTCTTCCCGACCGGGTGGCACTGCGCGGTCTCCGCACGGGTCCGGCCCGGCCACACGGTGGTCGTGGTCGGCGACGGCGCGGTCGGGCTGTGCGGCGTGCTGGCCGCGGCCCAGATGGGTGCGGAGAAGGTGATCGCGATGTCGCGCCACGAGCCGCGCCAGCAGGTGGCCCGGAAGTTCGGCGCCACCCACGTCGTGGCCGAGCGGGGCGCCGAGGGCGCCAAGCGGATCAAGGAGATCACCGACGGTGTCGGTGCCGATGCGGTGCTCGAGTGCGTGGGCACCGATGACGCGATGCGGACCGCCTTCGGTGTCGCGCGCCCCGGCGCGATGGTCGGCTTCGTCGGCGTACCGCACGGGGTGAGGCTTCCGGTCGACAAGATGTTCGCCAAGAACGTCGGCCTGTCCGGAGGGGTCGCACCGGTGCGCCGCTACCTGCCCGAGCTGCTCGACCTCGTGACTTCGGGAACGGTCGAGCCCGGTCTGGTGTTCGACTCGGTGATGCCGCTCGCCGATGTCGCCGAGGGTTACCGCGCGATGGACGAGCGGCGTGCCATCAAGGTCCTGCTCGAACCGTAGAAAGCCGTTCCGATCCACGAAGGGGTCCGATGTCCACCCAGAAGCTGTCCACGCTCGCCGACGACCTGCTCGCCCTGCACAAGCCCGGGGATCCCGGTGTGCTCCCGACCGTGTGGGACGCCTGGTCGGCCAACGTCGCCGTCACCGCGGGCTTCCGCGGCCTCACCGTCGGCAGCCACCCGCTGGCCGACTCGATCGGCCGCCCCGACGGGGAGGGGATGTCCTTCGAGGAGGTCACCACCCGGGTCGCGCAGATCACTGCATCGGTCGAGGTGCCGGTCTCGGTCGACATCGAGTCGGGCTACGGCCAGTCGGCGACCACGTTGATCGAGGGGCTGCTGGCAGCCGGCGCGGTGGGCCTGAACATCGAGGACACCGTGCACTCCGAGGGCGGGCGCATGCGCAGCTCCGAGGAGCACGCGGCGCTGGTCGGTGAGCTCCGGGCGGCGGCCGACGCCGCGGGTGTCGGAGTGGTGATCAACGCGCGCACCGACACGTTCAAGAACAAGCTCGGGTCCGACGAGGAGCGCGTCGACATCGCGATCGAGCGGATGCGTGCGTGCGCCGAGGCGGGGGCGAGCTCGCTCTACCCGGTCGGCTTCCACGACGAGGAGACGCTCAAGCGCCTGTGCGACGCCCTGCCGCTGCCCGTCAACGCGATCGCCAACCCCGTCGACGGCGACCTGGCCATGTACGCGCGCGCCGGAGCCGGCCGGATCAGCTTCGGGCCGATCTGGCAGATGGCGCTGGCGGGCACCTCCGCGGAGTGGCTGGCGCGCTGGCGCTGAGGCCGGTCCTCAACGGCGTACGGCGCCCAGGAGACCGCGCACGGAGGACGCCAGGAGATTGCCCATCGCGAAGTGGTCGTCCCACAACGTGATGAGGTCCTCGCGGACCTCGAAGGTGCCGCAGACCCAGAACGAGGACGTCCACCTCTTGTAGGAGAGGTGGTCGGTTCGATCGGTCAGGACGACGTTCCCGGTCGAGGCGATGTGGTGCAGGTCGACCCGGAAGCCGACCTGCCTGCGCTCCATGTCGCGCAGCATCCCGGCGACCTTCGGTCCGCGGAAGGTCGGCATGCCGGTGTTGCGCCACTCGACCGCGGGCGAGAGCAGGTCGCAGGCCGCGTCGGCCTCGTGGTTCTCCAGGAGGGCCAAGAAGCTCTGCACGATGACGGCGGGGTCGCTCATGGCCCCACGCTACCGACCCGCGAGGGGAGGGGACCGGTCTAGCGAACCACGTCCGAAGTGCCCGAATTGGGTCTACGCTGCACGGGGGCTTCGGGGAGGAGCAACGATGGGTCGTCACCCGACGAGCGGTCCGTGGACCGAGCTGATCCACGCGTGCGCGGACGCGCACACGATGGACGGCCTGCTGGCCACGACCCTGCCCAAGATCCGGCGCCTGGTGGCCGCCGACACGACCGTCGTGGAGGTCCCGGGGCTCGAGGAGGTCACCCTCGAGCTGGTCGAGGGGCTGCACGTTCCGGTCGGTCCGGTCGCCGCACCGACCGACGGGTCGCGCGGCGTCGTGCTGGTGCCCGACAGCTGGCACGAGCTCGGCATCACCCACGTCGTCGCGCAGCGACTGCCCGGTCAGCGCGGCGTGATCGCCTTCGGCTGGGATGACGCGCAGGAGGCCGCCGCCGCGACAGCCGACCTCACCTCGGCCCTGGGTCTGCTCGAGGTCGCCGTCGGCCGGATCGCCGCCCGCGCCGACCTCGTCGACCTCAAGGGCCGCGTCGACAACGCCCAGCACCTCGCCTCGATGGGCGACTACGACTGGCACATCGCCACCGACACCAACCAGTGGTCCGACGAGCTGTACCGCATCTACGGCCACGAACCGCAGGCCTTCAACGCCTCCTACGAGCGGTTCCTCGGCGCGATCCACCCGGACGACCGCGAGCGCATCCAGGCGGTGCACCAGCAGGCCTACGCCACCGGCGAGCCGTACCACATGGTCGAGCGGATCATGCGGCCCGACGGCGAGGTCCGCTACCTCTCCTCGAACGGAGAGGTCGTCATGGACGCGACCGGAACACCGGTCCGCATGCGCGGGACGTGCATCGACATCAGCGAACGGGTGCTGGCCGAGCAGGCCCGCGAGCACGACCGTGCCCGGTTCCGTGCGCTGGTCGACGCCAGCCCCGAGGCCATCCTCCTCGTCGACCGCACCGACACCGTCGTGCTGGCCAACCCGCGTGCCGAAGAGCTGCTCGGCACCGACCCAGGCGACCACCAGCTCGGTGAGTTCCTGCCGCAGGGCCGCCGAGGAGGACAGGCGACCCCGGCCCACGACCACGAGGGAGCCGACCTGCTGCTCGACGTCGCCAGCGTGGCCCTGGACGGCCCCGACGCGGAGGACCTGGTCGCGCTGTTCCTCGCCGACGCCCAGCCACGCCTCGAGCGCGAGGCGATGGCGACGCGGCTCGGCGAGTCGATGCAGCGCCGCCGCCAGGCGCTCGAGATCAACGACAACGTCGTCCAGGGCCTCACGGCGGCCGTCTACGCGCTCGACGGAGACGACACCAGGCATGCACGCGGTTACCTCGAGCGCACCCTGCACGCTGCCCGGGCGATGATGGACGACCTGCTGGAGCCTGCCGGCCAGCAGATCCGGGCCGGCGAGCTCATCCGGACCGAGCCCGCATCGCTGGACGCCCCGACCCCCGTCGCCGAGGTGATCGCGCTCGAGGACGGCTCGGCTGCCGTCGGCGTACCCCGGGTGCTCATCGTCGACGACGCCGAGGACATCCGGTTGCTGCTCCGACTGCGGTTGGCCAGCAACGGCGCCTACGACGTCGTCGGCGAGGCCGCCGACGGCCTGGCAGCCGTCGAGGCCACGCGCCGCCTCCAGCCCGACGTGGTGCTGCTCGACATGGCGATGCCGCGGATGGACGGGTTGCAGGCGCTGCCGCTGATCCTCGAGGCCGCACCCGGGGCGCACGTGATCGTGCTCTCCGGGTTCAACCAGTCGACCCTGGAGGACGAGGCGATCGCCGCCGGTGCCGACCGGTACGTCGTCAAAGGCGGCAGCATGCGCGATCTCCTGGACGTGATCGCCGAGGTCGTGCAGGCTGCCTGAGTGCAGCCCGCAGACCAGCCGAGCCTTCAGGAGACCTACTTCCCGGACCTGCCCTGCTTCGGGTGCGGCCCGCGCAACGAGAAGGGGCTGCGGTTGCGCAGCCACGTCGCCGAGGACGGGCTGGTGCGCGCCGAGTTCACTCCCTGGCCCGAGCACGACAACGGTCTGGGGTTCCTCAACGGCGGGATCATCGCCACCGTCCTGGACTGCCACAGCGCGGCCGCGGTGACCCACGAGGCGTACCTCAACGACTGGCCCGCGCTGCCCGGAGCGCTGCTGCCCTTCGTCACCTCGGGGCTCGACGTGCGCTACCTGCGACCTGCTCCGCTGCACGAGACGGTGCTCCTCGGCGCGCGGGTGACCGCGTCGTCGGAGAGCGAGATCAGCGCCGAGGTCTGGCTGGAGTGGGACGGCAAGGAGCGGGCGACGGCAGCGGCGCTCTGGAAGCGCTGGCGGCCCCGCTGAGCAGCGTCCGGCGCTGCTAGGTTCGGTGCCGTGAGCAGCGAGGTGGGCCTGCGGGTCCCGCGAGCGCCAGGATCCGCCGCCTGCTTGCACGACGAGTGGGAGCAGGCATGAAGGCAGTCACCCTGAGCAAGTCCGAGCTGAGCGTCTCCGAGGTCGAGACCCCGTCGCCCGAGCGCGGCCAGCTTGTCCTCGACGTCGTGCGCTGCGGCATCTGCGGCTCGGACCTGCACGCTCGCCACCACGCCGACGCGCTGGCCGACATCGGTGCCGAGATCGGCTACGACCACTTGATGCGCAGCAGCCAGAGCGTGGTCCTGGGCCACGAGTTCTCCGGCATCGTCACCGAGCGCGGCAAGGGCACCCGGCTGGCCGAGGGCACCCCGGTCGTCTCGTTCCCGCTGCTGCGCAGGAGCTCGGAGATCCACACCACCGGCCTCTCCGCGCTGGCCCCGGGCGGGTACGCCGAGAAGGTGGTGGTCCAGGACGCTCTGACGATCGAGGTCCCCAACGGCCTGCCGACCGACCTGGCCGCGCTGACCGAGCCGACCGCGGTCGGGCTGCACGCCGTGAACCGCGGCGAGGTCGGCACCGGCCAGGTAGCGATCGTGATCGGCTGCGGACCGGTAGGGCTCTCGGTGATCTCGGTGCTCAAGGCCAAGGGGGTCAAGACCGTGATCGCCAGCGACTTCTCGGCCGGCCGCCGCGCGCTGGCGACGACGTGCGGCGCCGACGTCGTGGTCGATCCGGCGACCGAGTCCCCGTGGTCCGCAGCGAACGGTCACGGCCTGATCACCCATGCCCCGGAGATCTTCGAGCTCGGTGTGTCCACGGTGGAGAAGCTGCGCAAGGTGCCCGTCGTACCGTGGCACGCGGTGTGGCGCGCGGCGGACAAGCTCGGTGCCGCGACACCCAAGCACCCGGTCGTCTTCGAGTGCGTCGGCGTTCCCGGCGTGCTCGAGGAGATCATCTCCAGCGCGCCGCTGGCCTCGCGCGTGGTCGTCGTCGGCGTCTGCATGGAGCCGGACATGATCCGTCCCTCGATGGCGATCAACAAGGAGATCGACCTGCGCTTCGTCCTGGGCTACACGCCGCTGGAGTTCCACGACGCCCTGCACCTGCTCGCTGACGGCAAGGTCGACGCGGAACCGCTGGTCACCGGTGTGGTCGGGCTCGAGGGGGTGGCCGGTGCGTTCGAGGCGCTCAAGGACCCCGAGACGCACGCCAAGATCCTCATCGACCCGAGCAGCGGGGCCACCTCGCCGCAGCCCCGCTGAAACCACCGTCACTGGCGGTAGCTGCTGTCGGGGTACAGCGACGGGCAGGTGCCACCGGGCTGCGCGCGGAGCTCGAAGTGCCAGCGCTCGTTGCCGAAGGCGCGGCAGAGCCCCCACCGGGCGCCGTTGTGCTCGAGCCAGGCGTCGGCTGCGCCCGGGCCGATGTCGACCGCGTGGCCCTGCACGTGGGCGGAGGTGTCCGGGGTCGAGACCCAGCGCAGCGCCTGGGCGAGACTGCCGTACCTGGCGACCGCATCGTCGAGGAGCCGCTGCTGGTGGGCCCGGCTGCGCCAGCCGCTGGTGACCCAGAAGGGGATGTGGTCCTGCTTCGCCTCGCGGGCGGCTTCCTGGACGGCCGCGAGGAGGTCGGGATCGAGGCGGGAGATCTCGTCGTTCCCGGTCTCGAAGGGGGAGAGCTCACCGCTGCCGTCGTCCTCCACCGAGCGCGGCGGCAGGTGACCGGGGAGGCCCAGCGCCCGGGCCGGTGTGGTGACGGTACCGCCGCGGCGCTCGGGCGGGGAGTCGGAGGCGGGCGGGATGCTGCAGGCGGTGAGGAGCAGGAGGGGCAGGAGAGCGACGAGTCTGGTCATGTCCTCGACGCTAGGAACCCACGAACGCCGTTCCCTCCACCCCAGGTACAGCGGCGGGAGTCGCAGGTACGCCGTCCCTGCGACCCGGGGAGAGTGCCGTTATGTCAACTTGAACGGTCCGCCAGGACGATCTCGCGCAGGATCTCGGCGTGCCCGGTGTGCTGGGCGAGCTCGCGGATCATGTGCAGGTACACCCAGCGCACCGTGACGCCCTCGATGCGGGGGTGACCGGTCAGAACCGTGTCCAGGCAGGTTCCCTCAACAGCGGCCTGAGCCGCCTCGAACGCCTGACGGTGTGAGGCCCGGACGGACGCGACGGTGTCGTCCTCCTGGAGCAGGTACGAGTCCGCGGCATCCTGGGGCAGCCCGAGGTCGGCACGGGGAGTCCCGGCGAGGGTCTCGGTGAACCAGATCTTCTCGACGTACGTCGCGTGCTTGACCAGGCCCAGGAGGGTCGTCCTGGACGGGACGAGCCGGCGGCGGGCTTCGTCCTCGCTCAGGCCGTCGAGCGTCTCGTTGAGCATGACCCGGTACGTCCTCAGGAACGCGTCCAGCTGCGTGCGCTCGCCAGCAGTGTGCACGCCGTAGGTCAGGGTGATCAGGTCCATGGGGGCATTCTTGCCAGTTCTCCCTTCAGTTCCCAGCGAACATGATCGCGCGCAGCGGCACGGGCAGATTCTTGTGCATCTCGGGAGCGGAAGCAGTTGCCACGGGTCAGCTGATGACGGGGAAGTCCTTCTCGGCCAGCTGCACGTCGTGGGTGCCACCACCGTTGAGGCCGTAGTCGGTCAGGGTGACGGCCTGGCGGTGCAACACGATCCGGATCGGCCCTGTCACGGTCGGGTCGTTCTCGAACATGACCCAGCCCTCGACGGGCTTCTTGTCGTCGACCGGGATGGTGGCCAGCGGGTACCCCCGGGCCTTCAGGGCGGCGACTACGTCGGGGAGGCCGAAGGTGGAGTCGTTGGCGAAGTTGCCGATGCTGTCGGAGGGGCCGTTGTACATGTTGAGCATGTCGTTCATACCGCCCACCGTCTTCTTGCCGGGAACGATCTTGACCTTCGCCAGGAGGTAGTTGTCACCCTTGAGGCGGACCCACTTGGCCTGCTGGGCCGCCCCAACAGGGATCACCTTGATCTGCTCAACGGTGACCGAGTCCCCGATTTGCCGGTCGGTGACCGTGACACCGATCCCTTTGTACGAAGCCGCCGCACCGGGCGTGCCGGTGATCGGCGCAGCCGAGGTTGTCTCAGTCGGCATCGTCACTGGGCGGCTCGTGTCGCTCGACACGACCGACGAGGTCTCAGATGGTGCCGGGTTGCTGCTGGCCGATGAGCCACAGGCCGCAAGCGAGCAGGTTGCAGCGATGGCAGCAGCCGACAGGGATACCGATCGAACCAGAGTCATGTGTTTGCCTCTCAGGAAGGATTGCGCACGAGTTTCCGGGCGCTGCTTGCGTCCGCCCAACTAGAGACGCCCAAGCCGGCTCTTCGTCACGCGCCGACCGAGACCCAGCTCGACCGAGGTCATGGTGCGACAGGCGCGCGCTGTTGCATCCAAGGGAACTCTCACGAATCCATATCGCCGATAAGGAACATTATGTCAACAACCGAAGATCGGGGTCCACGGCACTTCCCCCTGGATCGGCGGCTGCACGGCGATAGTCTCGCCGCCTGATGGCAACCGGATCCCACTTCGCCCCGTTGAAGGTCGTCGGGTTCCGGCGGTTCTTCCTCGGCGAGGTCGTCAACACGGCAGGTTCGTCGATGTCGAGCCTGGCGCTTGCATTCGCAGTCCTGGCGATCGACAACTCCGCGACGGCCGTCGGCTGGGTCGCAGCCGCCTCGACCGCTCCGATGGTCGCGTTCATGCTCCTGGGCGGCGCGCTGGCCGACCGGCTGCCGCGTGCCCTGGTCCTGCGGGGCTGCAACCTGCTCCAGGGCCTCGTCCAGGGCACCGCCGCGCTCCTGGTGCTCACCGGTTCCGCACACATCTGGGAGCTGGTGGTCCTCCAGCTCGTGAGTGGAACAGTGTTCGCGGTCAGCTACCCCGCGTTCCACGGCATGGTGCCGGTGCTGCTTCCGGTCGAGCTCCGCAAGTCCGGCTTCCTGCTGATCAGCCAGTCCGAGGGGCTTCTGCGGATCGTCGGGCCGGCCGTGGCGGGAGTCCTGGTCGCGACCGCGGGTGCCGGGTGGGCCCTGGGGTTCGACGCGCTCACTTACCTCGTCGCGGCCGGGTTCCTGGCCGGCGTACGACTCCCCTTCGGTGCACGACCCGAACGGCAGGACAGCGTGCTGGGCGACTTCCGCGTCGGCTGGAGCTTCGTGCGCCGCTTGGGCTGGGTGCTCCCGATCGCGTCCTGCTCGCTGGTCTTCAACGCGGTCTTCAGCGGCGGGATCATGGTGCTCGGTCCCGCGATCGCGCACGGAACGATCGGCAGCGACGGCTGGGGCTTCGCCCGTGCCGGTCAGGCGGTCGGTCTGTTCATCGGCACCATCGTGCTGGTCCGCATCACCTTGAGACGTCCCCTGGTCGCCTGCGTGCTCGGCTTCGTCGTCGGTGCGCTGCCGCTGCTGGTGCTCGGCACCTCGGTGCACACCGGGACCCTGGGCGCCGCCTTCGTCGTCGCCGGGCTCGGGTCGAGCGTGATCAACCTGGCCTGGAGCCTGACGGTGCAGGAGAAGGTTCCTGAGGAGATGCTCTCGCGCGTGATGGCGATCGACGGGTTCTTCTCCTTCGTCGCGATGCCCGTCGGCGAGATCCTCGCCGGTCCCCTGGCCCATGCCTTCGGCGCGCGGGCGGTCGAGCTCGGCGCCGTCGGCGTGTGCCTGCTGGTCGGCGCCATCGGGGTCAGCCGCCCTGTGCTGCGACGAGTGGTGCTCGACGCGGCACAGGACGGCCCCGGCACTAGTTCCAGTCGACCAGCTTGACGTCGTACGGGTCCGGCGCGCCGGTCCCGGTCTCGAGCAGGGACTTCAGGCTCATCAGGAACGTCGCCCACTTGGTCGAGCAGTGGTGCATGAAGTCCACCGGCTCGCTCCAGCCGCGGTGGGCGAAGTTGATGATCGTGTAGTCGGCCTGGGTCGAGAGCTCGAAGGCGACCTCGGTGCCGATCCACTCCTCCGGGCCGTCCACGACCTCCCACCGCACCAGCTTGCCGGGCACGAGCTCGCGCACTGCCATGTCGATGCCACCGGGTCCGAACCGGAACGCGATCACCTCGTCGACCACGTCCGCCTCGCCGGTGGTGTCGCTGGCCCACCAACCTGCCAGTCCCGACGCTGTGGTCAGGGCTTCGAACACGGCGTCCGGGCTCGCTCCGCGGGCACCGACCTGGTGCAGGATGTCCACCATCTCTCAGCTCTCCTTCTTCTTCGTCCGGTCCTTCTGGATGGCCTCGGCGATGCTCTTGATCCGCCGCAGCCGTGCGTCCCACGCGGCTCCCACAGCGGTCAGCTGGTCCACCGCGCGCGCGAACTGCTCGTCGTCCACCTCGTACCGCCTCTC
>JBJMIO010000033.1:0-15305 GCA_045806765.1 Marmoricola sp. | reverse complement strand
GGATGAGGTTGAGCTCCTGGCTCTCGCCCTTCTCCATGGAGGCCATGAAGTCCTCGAGGGTACGACGTACGCGGCGCTGGGCCTGCATGGCCGCACGCTCACGTGCCTCGCGCTTCTCGGCGATCTGACGGGCCATCCGGTCGTCCTCGACGACCAGGAAGTTCTGACCCGCTCCGGGCACCGCCGACAGGCCGAGCACCATCGCCGGCTGACCGGGCAGCGCCTCGTCCATGAAGTCGCTGCGCTCGTCGAGCAGGGCCCGCACCCGGCCGTGGGCCGGACCGGCCACGATCGAGTCGCCGACCCGCAGCGTGCCGCGCTGGACCAGCACCGTGGCGACCGGACCGCGACCGCGGTCGAGGTGCGCCTCGACGATGAGCCCCTGCGCGTCCTGCTCCGGGTTGGCCCGCAGGTCGAGCGCCGCGTCGGCGGTCAGCACGATCGCCTCGAGCAGCTTGTCGAGGTTGAGCTCGGACTTGGCCGAGACGTCGACGAACATCGCGTCGCCGCCGTACTCCTCGGGCACCAGGCCGTACTCGGTGAGCTGGCCACGGACCTTGGTCGGGTCAGCGTCCTCCTTGTCGATCTTGTTCACCGCGACCACGATCGGTACGCCGGCCGCCTTGGCGTGGTTGAGCGCCTCGACCGTCTGCGGCATCACGCCGTCATCGGCCGCGACCACGAGGATCGCGATGTCAGTCGCCTGGGCGCCACGAGCACGCATGGCGGTGAACGCCTCGTGACCCGGGGTGTCGATGAAGGTGATCCGACGCTCGTTGCCGTCGACCTCGGTCAGGACCTGGTACGCGCCGATGTGCTGGGTGATGCCACCGGCCTCCTTGTCGACGACGTTGGCATCGCGGAGCGCATCGAGGAGCTTGGTCTTACCGTGGTCGACGTGACCCATCACGGTCACGACCGGCGGCCGGATGACCAGGTCGTCCTCGTCGCCCTCGTCAGCGCCGAACTCGAGGTCGAAGGACTCGAGCAGCTCGCGGTCCTCGTCCTCGGGCGAGACGATCTCCACGACGTAGTTGAGCTCCTCAGCGAGCAGCTCGAGGGTCTCGTCGTTGACCGACTCGGTCGCAGTGACCATCTCGCCGAGCGAGAAGAGCATCTGGACCAGCGAAGCCGGGTCGACTCCGACCTTCTCGGCGAAGTCGGTCAGCGAGGAGCCGCGGGCCAGCCGCACCGTCTCGCCACTGCCCTTGCGGACGCGGATGCCGCCGATCGTCGGGGCTTCCATCTGCTCGAACTCTTGACGACGCGCGCGCTTCGACTTGCGACCGCGGCGAGAGGGACCACCGGGGCGACCGAAGGCACCCTGGGTGCTGCCGCGCTGACCCGGACGGCCACCGCCGCCGGGACGTCCACCACCGGGACCGCCACCGCCGGGAGCACCGCCGGGGCCGCCACCGAAACCGCCGCGACCGGGAGCACCGGCACCGGCGCCGGCACCGGGACGGGCACCCGGGCCACCGCGGCCCGGAGCACCACCGGGGCCACCCGGGCCACCGCGGCCGGGACCGCCGGCACCGGGACCACCGGGACGCGGGCGCGCACCGCCGGGGCCACCACCAAAGGCGGCCGGGGACTTCGGCATCATCGCCGGGTTCGGGCGCGGCATGCCGGGACGACCGGCCGGAGCCGGGCCACCGTCACGGGCCGGCGGGGCGGCCGGCCGCGAACCCATGCCCTGGGTCGAGGAGAACGGGTTGTTGCCCGGGCGCGGGGCGCCGGGACGGGCACCACCGGGGCGCGGGGCCGCGGGAGCGCTGCCCGCCGGCGGCTCGTCGGCCGGCGGCTCGTCGACGGGCGCGGGCGCCTCGACGGCGGGCGCCTCGGCCTCGGGCTCGGCGACCTCGGGCTCAGCCGCCTTCGCGGCGCGCGGACCGGGGCGCGGTGCTGCGGTCTTGGCAGCAGCCGGTGCCTCGGCAGGCGCCTCGGCGGGCGCCTCTGCCGCGGTCTCGGCGGCGGGCGCCTCGACGGGCTCGGCGGCCGCGGCGGCCTTCTTGGCCGGCGCCTTCTTGGCAGCCTTCTTCGCGGCCGCGGCCTCCGCCTTCGCGGTCAGCTCGGCGCCGTACTTGTCCTGGAAGCGCTTGACGACGGGGGGCTCCACCGTCGAGGACGCTGCTTTGACGAACTCACCGAGCTCGCTGAGCATCCCCAGCACATCCTTGCTGGTGACGCCGTATTCCTTTGCGAGCTCGTGGACTCGGACCTTGGACACTCTTGTTCCTCCTGGCCCGAGCCCGGGATGAAACCGGGGACTGCGGACCGCTAGTTGATGTGCATGCTCATCGCGAGGTTCTCATCGCAGGCTCATGAGCTGATGCTCCAGTTTCATCTCGGGTCAGATCGGACTAGGTGCGTGAGGTACTCCTCCAGACCGGCCAGGTCCAGCCCGCCGCCCTTCCCCGCGTCGTGACGCAGGGCCCGGGCGAAAGCGCGCTTTCTCTCGGCGAGTCCGAAGCACGCCAGGGTCGGGTGCAGGTGCGCACCACGTCCCGGCGCTGAGCCGTCCGGGTCCGGGACAACAGTCCCCTCGCCTGCGACGACTCGCAACAGCTCACGTTTGGCGGCTCGTTCACGGCAACCGATGCAGGTCCGGACGGGTCCGGGCAGGTATCGGGGGTCGTGGGCGGTCACCAGCAGGTGAGTCTAGCCGGTCAGGGGCTCGAAAGCCGAACCGGTTCCCCGCGGCGCCTCAGGTGTCGGCGGGCGCCTCGTCGGAGCGGATGTCGATGCGCCAGCCGGTCAGGCGGGCGGCGAGGCGGGCGTTCTGGCCCTCCTTGCCGATCGCGAGGGACAGCTGGAAGTCCGGTACGACGACCCGCGCGGAGCGGGTCGCCTCGTCGACGACCGTCACGCTGCTGACCCGCGCGGGGCTGAGCGCGTTGGCGACCATCTGGGCCGGATCGTCGGACCAGTCCACGATGTCGATCTTCTCGCCGTGCAGCTCGTTCATCACGTTGCGCACCCGCTGGCCCATCGGCCCGATGCAGGAGCCCTTGGCGTTGACGCCGTCCACGTCGGTCTTCACCGCGATCTTGGTCCGGTGGCCGGCCTCGCGGGCGATCGCGCAGATCTCCACGGTCCCGTCGGCGATCTCGGGCACCTCGAGCGCGAAGAGCTTCTTGACCAGGTTCGGGTGGGTGCGCGAGAGCATCACCTGCGGTCCGCGCATGCCCTTGCGGACGCTGACCACCAGCGCCTTGAGCCGGGTGCCGTGGGAGTAGTCCTCGCCGGGCACCTGCTCACCGGAGGGCAGCAGCGCCTCGAGCTTGCCGAGGTCGACCATCACGTCGTTGGGGTCCCGGCCCTGCTGGATAAGACCGGAGACGATGTCGCCCTCCTTGCCGGAGAACTCACCGAACCTGATCTCGTCCTCGGCGTCACGCAGCCGCTGCAGCATGATCTGCTTCGCGGTCGTGGCCGCGATCCTGCCGAAGTCCTCCGGGGTGTCGTCGAACTCCTCGCCCTCGGGCTCGCCCTCCTCGCCGCTCTCGCGGGCCAGCACCACGACGTGGCCGCTCTTGCGGTCGAGCTGGACCCGCGCGTGCTCCAGGGCTCCGGGCGTCTTGTGGTACGCCGTCAGCAGCGCCTGCTCGATCGCCTCGACGAGCACGTCGAAGGAGATCTCCTTCTCGCGCTCGAGCATGCGCAGGATGCTCATGTCGATGTCCACGTCTCAGCCTTCCCTCTTGAATTCGATCTGGACCTTGGCCTTGGCCACCGAGTCGAGCGCGATCCGCTGCTCGGTGCCGTCCACGTCCAGGGTGGCGCCCTCCTCGTCGCTGGCCGTGATCCGTCCCTCGACGGTGCCGCCGTCGGTCAGGTGGACCTTGACCAGGCGGGTGACGTTGCGGCGCCAGTGGCGCGGCAGGGTCAGCGGCCGGTCGATCCCCGGGGAGGAGACCTCGAGCGTGAACGCCTGCTCCCCCATCAGCGGGGAGTCGTCGAGGACCGCTGAGACGGCCTTGGTCGCCTCGGCGATGTCGTCCATGTCGACCCCGCCGTCCTTGTCCACCGCGACGCGCAGGACCGAGCGCTTGCCCGCCTTCGAAAGGTCGACCGCCTCGAGATCGAGGCCCAACGCCTCCACCGGCGCGGCCAGCAACCCAGCCAGGTGGTCCGTGATGTCCGGCGTGCTCACGCGACGACCTCCTGCTGTTCGGTTGTGTTCCCCAAAGCCTAGGGCATGCGTCCTCGTGCACCGAGCCACCGGCACGCCGGTCCGGGCGTGCTGCACGGGTGGTGACGGTGCGCCGTGATCCTCGCTTCGCGCCTCAACGAGATGTCGCGCACTCGGCCACGAGCAAGCTCGGGCGCTCGCTACGCTCCACCCGTGATGAGGCCGACGTACCGCAGCCCCGACCGCCGGGCCTTCCTCCTGCTCGGCGCGGGCGCGAGCGCCGCGCTGGTCTCGGCGTGCACCGTGAACAACCCGTTCCGGACGGAGCGGACACCGGCGGCCCGAGCCGTCCGCGACCTCTCCCCGGACACCGCGACCGCGGTGCGCGCGGTCACCGACATCCGCGGCCTCCAGGCCTCCCTGGAGGCGGTGGTGACGGCCCATCCCCGCCTCGCCGGGCGCCTGACGTCGCTGCGCGCGATGCACCAGGCTCACCTCGGCGCGCTCGAGCCGGCGGTTCCCGACGGGGTCGACACGACCCCGAAGGCTGCACCCGCCGTGCCTCCCACGGCGACCCGGGCGCTGGCCGGCGTAGGGACCTGGGAGACCGCGCACCGCGACCGGCTGGTCGCTCTCGCCGTGGCCGCCGAGAGCGGACCGTTCGCGCGCCTGCTCGGTTCGATGTCGGCCGCGGTCTCCCAGCAGCTCGTGGAGCTCGGCCGATGACCCCCCTCGAAGCTCTCCAGGCCACGTTGGCCGGCGAGCACGCGGCGGTCTACCTCACCGGTGTTCTCGGCGCGCAGGCCTCGAAGTCGCGCCAGCCCACCCTGTACGCCGCCCTGGTGGCCTCCTACGACGCCCACCGCGCCGCTCGCGACCGCCTCACCGAGCTGGTCACCGATGCCGGCGGGACTCCGGTGGCTGCCGCGGTCACCTACGAGCTGCCCACCGCGATGGCGACGGTCGCGGAGCTGAGCGATGCGGCGCTCCAGGTGGAGCGCCGCATCACGGAGACGTACGGTTCGCTGGTCGAGAGCACCAGCGGTGCGGTGCGCCGCTGGGCCCTTGTCGCCCTCGACAGCTCGGCCGTTCGTCAGCTGGTGTTCCGAGGAACCCCCGAGATGTTCCCCGCCTCAGCACGTTGATCCTGTGCCCTGCCGCGGGGTGAGGGAACCACCGCGGCGGCTCGTGTTCATGCACTGCACAACCGTGCAACGAGGTCCGGGACCTCGCTGAGCCGGTGAGCGACCGCGTCCGGGATCCCCTCGGTGTGCCCGACCTGCTCGGCGGGGATCACGCTGTGCGGCACGTGGATCGCCTTGAGGCCGGCGTTGTGCGCGCCCCACACGTCGTCGAAGAGCCGGTCCCCGACGTACACGCAGCGCGACGGGTCGCTGGCGCCGACCGCCTCCATGGCGGCTGCGAACGCCTTCGGTGACGGCTTGGTCCACGGGATCTCGCTGGTGTAGACGTCGCCGTCGAGGAGGTCCAGCACCCCGTCGCGCTCGAACCAGCCGCGGTGCCACTCCCGGGGCCACAAGGTGTTGGACAGCACGCCGACCTTGATCCCCTGCTCGCGCAGCGTCCGCCACGTCGTGCCGACCTCCGGGTCGGTCATCGTGTGCGGCTCCCAGAAGTCCCGGTAGGCGCTGAGCAGCTCGGGGTCGTGCTCGAGCCCGGCCTCGGCGAAGAGGTCGGCCACGGTCGCGCTGCGCTGCTCGTCCCGGCTCCACCCCCACACCGTCGCCCCGGCCTGGTGCAGCGCCGCGGCGTAGCGGTGGTGGTCGTCGTCGGTGCGCTCGGTCGCCACGACCGCGTGCGCCAGCGCGAGCGACTCGGCGTGGAAGTCGATGTCGTGCCAGGCAGTGAGCGTGCCGCCCCAGTCGAAGATGACCGCTTCGATCTCCGGTGCTCCCATCGGGCGAACCTAACGGGTCGACGACGGGACGGGCACGCTCTTTTCGCCGGTGGCGACCACCCGCCCGCTAGGCCCGGTAGGCCGTCCACATCTCCTGGATCCGTGCCGACTGACCCGCGGTGAACTGGTAGTAGCAGCTGTCGTAGCTGTAGTCCATGTAGTCGTGGATCGGGTCCTTGCCCGGTGCCGTGCACGAGTCCCGGCCCGTCGGGCAGCCCGAGGACGGCGAGGCCTGGGCCGCGGTGTCGCTCACCGAGTCGCCCTCGGCCGAGCAGCCGCCCTGGAAGGTGTGGTAGAGCCCGAGCCAGTGCCCGGTCTCGTGCGTCACGGTCTCCCCCTGGTCGTAGTGGGTCGCGCTCCCGCCCGGGAACGCGGCGTACTCGACCCGGATCCCGTCGATGGACGGATCGGCGGCGTCGTCCCACGGGAACGTCGCGATGCCGAGGTAGGCGAAGTGCACCACCCAGATGTTCAGCGCGTTCGGTCCACCCTGACGGGTCCGGGCGCGGTAGGTCTCGCTGTCCCCGTCGGTGTGCCAGGTGCTGTTGGCGTACCGGTTCGCGCCGGCGAGGTAGAACCGTACGCCGGTGTCGAGCCGGCCGGGCCGGTCGACGTCGTGACCCGAGTAGGTCTGGTTGAGCACCGTGATCTGCTGGGCGATCTGGCTGTCGGTCACGTTGCCGGCCCCGGTCCTCGAGGTCATCACGTGCACGTAGACCGGCACGTGGTCCAACCGGTTGGCGGTCGTGCGACGAGCGGTCCGGGCAGCGAGGATGCGTCGCGTGCGGGTCTCGATCGCACGCTGCTGGGTCGCGGTGATCCCGCGGGTGTCGTGGCCGCGCCCGACGACCGCGCCACGCGCGGCAGCTCCTGGCGGCGAGGGCGTCAGGCACACGTGCGGTGCCGCGCCGGCGACGGCCTGATGCACCGACGCTCCGCCCAGGCCCGAGCCGGCGAGGCTCACCAGCGCTCCGAGCGCGACGGCGGTACGGGTCAGATCTCTTCTCATGCGGTCCTCCGGATCGTGGATGGACCGCGAACCTAGGCAGCCGCGACCGACCCCGCGCCGCTCCGTGCACATGGTGCGGCCCGGCGCAGCGCATCCGCGCGCTGTGGACGGCGCGCTGCGCTCACGAGCCGATGAGGACCGTGGTGTCCGCCTTCGCGTGCCGTGCCGTCGCGGGCAGCCGGAGCAGCACCCGGACGCGGTGCTTCGGCGTCGGGACGGTGATCGTGGCGGTGCCGTTCGCGTCGAGCCGGACCGTCCCCAGGCTGACCAGTGCGGTGCCCTGACGACGGAACGCCCGCAGGAGGTCACCGGGGCGACCACCGGTCGCGACCACGGTCACCGTGGTGGATCCGCCGGCCTCGCTCACGGTCGCGGAGAGCACCGGGTCCACGACGATCCGCAGCGCCGGGCTGGCGATGCCCTTCACGACCAGGCGGAGCCGGGTGTTGGCCTGCAGTGCTGGGGAGTCCACGGTGACCCGGCCCTCAGCGTCGGTCGTTCCGTGGGCGACCCGGATCCACGGGCCGGAGCCCGATCGGCTCATCAGCCGGACCCTGCGGTTGCGCAGGGTGTGGCCGTCGGCCGAGGTGACCACGCCGGTCACCGCCACCGACGTGCCCACCGGGACCTCGTCCTGCGGGGTGGTCGCGGTGATCGCGGCGGGGACGCGGACAGGAGTCCCGGCGCCGGTGGTCGCGGGCGGGGTCGTGGGGCCGGTAGCGCTGACGGGAGGTGGGGCGGTCGGCGGCGCCGGAGCGGCGGGTCGCGTCGCGCCTCGCGTCGGGTGGGCCGAGGGGCCGTGCGCCCTCACCGGTCCGCTCGGCGCGCTCGCTCCGTGGGTCGGGGTCGCCGCCGGGACGTGGGTCGCGCCCGCCTGGGGGGCGCGGTGGTGCCTCTGGGTGTCCGGCACGCCGAGCGCACCAAAGACCGTGTGGGCCAGACCCTGGACGGGCTCGGGCAGCACGCGCGTGTATGCCGCGGCGGCCATCCCGGCGCTCAGCGCGACGGTCGCGACAGCGGTGGTCGCGCCCAGCCCGATCCGGCCGGCGATGCGGCGCGCCGAACCTCCGCGCGGTCGCGCCGCGTGGAAGGCAGCCACGAACTCGCTCTCCTCAGCCAGCTCCTCGGCGCTCCCGGGGGCGCGCAGGGCGCGGACCAGCGGGTCGTCGTCCCAACCGGACTCGTCGTTGCCCGACACCTAGACCACCTCCTCGGAGATCGTTCGTGCTCGTTGGTCGCGCGCCAGGGTGCGCAACGACCGGTGGACGCTGACCCGGACCGTTCCGGGCTGCTTGCCGACGATGGCGGCCACCGTCGCCACGTCGAGCCCGGCCACCACCCGGAGCATCACCATCTCGGCCTGCTCCGGCGGCAGCGTCGCGACCAGCTCCAGGGCCGCCCGGGTCGCGACCTGCTCCATCGCCGCACTCTCCGCGCTCGGCATCGTCCGCCACCGGTCCTCGCCGGGCTCGGCGACCAGGCTGAGCCCCGGGCGGGCCGCCCGAGCGCGGCCCGCGTCGATGGCCCGGTGGCGGGCGACGGTGAAGAGGAACGCCCGGAACGCCTGCGCGTCCCCCTGGAAGCGGGGCAGGTCCCGGATCACCTGCAGCCAGGTCTCGGCCGCGAGGTCCTCGGGTGAGTCGTTGCGCCCCACCGTCAGGTACCGCAGCAGCGGCGGGTGCAGCGTGCGCCACAGCTCCACGAATCCCGCCTCCTCACCGTCGCGAGCCTGCTCGAGGGCGGCATCGAGCATCTCGTCGGCCCGATCAGTGCGGTGATCGGGCCGACGAGACGAGGTGGGATGCCGCATGTTCCCGCTCAGCCGGGTGTCCTTCCTGGTGGCCGGCGCGGATCGGCACCGGCTCGGGTCAGCTGGTCACTCTCAGGACACGGCAATCGTACGGACGGCACTGCGTGCTGCCGGGGCGTCGCTGGTGCGGGGGAAGAGCAGGAAGTACCGCATCGAGGTGACCGGTGCGACGGTGAAGCTCACCGCACCGTCGGGTCCGGTGGTTCCCGAGGCGAGCGCGGCGAACGAGCTCGTGCCGACGCGCTTGCCCCACAGCTGGACCGTCTGCCCGGCGTACGCGGCACCGCTCCTGGTCAGCACACCGCTCACCGTCGCCGAGGAGCCCGCGGTCACCGAGGTGGCCGAGACGGCGCTGGACAGCGCCGTCGAGCGCACCGCGACGTGCACGATCGCACTGCGGGCCGGACGGAAGTTCGGCGTGCCCTGGAAGATCAGCCGGTAGTGCGCGGACGCCGACGGGTGCACCCCGAACGCGACGCCGCCGTTGCGGCCCGAGCGCTTCGCCCGGACGAACGACCAGCCCGTGGCGCCGTCGGCGCGCGAGACGAGCACGACGATCTTGTGCCGCAGCGCCCGGCGGTGCGAGGTCAGCCGACTGGTGATCGCGTCGTTGCCGGCCAGGTTGGTCATCGGGTGCGCGACCCTGATCGAGAGCGCGGTCGCCAGCCGGGTCGGTGCGTGCGCGGGCACGCGGACCCGGACGGTGGCAACGCCGCTGTGCGAGGCGTTGTCGGCCGCGTCGCCGGCGAAGACCCAGCGGTAGCGGGTGGTCTGCGCGGGGGTCACCGTGGCGGACACCCCGCCGCGCGGACCGCTGGTCGCGGTCGCGACCGGCAGGAAGTCGGCGTCGCCGGCCAGCCGGGCCTCCAGCGTGACGGTCTTGCCGGGCAGGGCCAGGCCGTCACCGACGCGCAGGCTGCCCGTCAGGAGGTCGGAGCCACCGGGCTTGACGGCCTGGTGCGCGGAGCGGATCGAGATGGACGTCGTGTGCGGTCCGGCGCTGTTGGCAGCACCGGTGACCAGGGTCGAGGCGGCGGTGACGAGCACCGCTGCGACCGCGGTACGGCGGAGCAGGGACGAGATCATGCAGGTCCTCCTGAGAGCGGACGAGTGGGTGGTGTTTCGTCCCAGGAGCGGATGGACCCGCGATCGCGTTACAACCCCGGGCGGACCAGTCCGACCAGGTGGGCCGCGGCCGCCTCGACCGCGACCTCGGTGCGCTCGCCGGTGCGCCGGTCCTTGACCTCGATCGTGCCGTCCGCGAGCCCGCGTCCGACCGTGACGATCGTCGGTACGCCGATCAGCTCGGCGTCCTTGAACTTCACCCCCGGGCTGACCTTGCCGGCGCGGTCGTCGTAGAGGACGTCGATGCCGGCGGCGCTGAGCTCCTCGGACAGGGCCGTGGCAGCCGCGAAGACCGCCTCCTCCTTGCCGGCTGCCACCACGTGCACGTCGAACGGTGCGATCTCGCGGGGCCAGCACAGGCCGAGCTCGTCGTTGTTGTCCTCCGCGATCGCTGCGACAGCACGCGAGACTCCGATGCCGTAGGAGCCCATCGTGACGGTGACCAGCTTGCCGTTCTCGTCGAGCACCTGCAGGTCCAGTGCCTCGGCGTAGAGGCGACCGAGCTGGAAGATGTGGCCCATCTCGATGCCGCGCGCCGACTCCAGGGTGCCGGCGCGTCCCTCGACCGCGCACTGCGGGCAGGCATCACCGTCACGCACCTCGGCGGCCTCGATGGTGCCGTCGGGGGTGAAGTCGCGTCCGGCCACCAGGTCGATCACGTGGCTGCCGGCGACGTCCGCGCCGGTCACCCAGCGGGTGCCCTCGGAGACCCGCGGGTCGACGAGGTAGCGGATGCCCGAGGCGGACTCCTCCCCCAGCGCACCGGGGCCGATGTAGCCCTTGACCAGGGCCGTGTGCTTACGCAGCTCGGCGTCGTCCATCGGCTCGACCTCGATCGGCTCGAGCTGGCCCTCCAGGCGCTTCTGGTCGACCTCGCGGTCCCCGGGCAGGCCGATGGCCAGCGGCTCGCGGGTGCCGTCGGGGTGCTTGAGGACGACGAGCACGTTCTTCAGCGTGTCCGCGCCGGTCCAGTCCCGGTCGGTGCGGGGGAACTTCTCGTTCAGCACCGCCACCAGGGTCTCGATCGTGGGCGTGTCCGGGGTCTGCTCGGCGTGCGCTGCGGGGACGCCGTCGTAGGGCACCGGAGCGGGCACGGGCACCTGCACCGCCTCGACGTTCGCGGCGTAGTCGCAGACCGTGCAGCGCACGTAGGTGTCCTCGCCGACGTCGGCCTTGGCCAGGAACTCCTCGGACTTCGAGCCGCCCATCGCGCCGGCGGTCGCCTTGACGATGACGTAGTCGAACCCGAGCCGGTCGAAGGTCTTCACGTACGCCGCCCGGTGCGCGGCGTACGAGGCGTCCAGGCCGGCGTCGGAGGTGTCGAAGGAGTAGGAGTCCTTCATGACGAACTCACGTCCGCGCAGGATGCCCGCGCGCGGCCGCGCCTCGTCGCGGTACTTCGTCTGGATCTGGTAGAGCCAGACCGGCAGGTCCTTGTAGGAGGAGAACAGGTCCTTGACCACGAGGGTGAACATCTCCTCGTGGGTCGGGCCGAGCAGGTAGTCGCCGTCCTTGCGGTCCTTGAGCCGGAAGATGCCGTCGCCGTACTGGGTCCAGCGACCGGTGGCTTCGTAGGGCTCGCGCGGCAGCAGCGCGGGGAACTGGAGCTCCTGGGCGCCGATCGCGTCCATCTCCTCTCGGATGATCGCCTCGACGTTGCGCAGCACCCGGAGACCCAGTGGCAGCCAGGAGTAGATGCCGGGCGCGGCACGACGGATGTAGCCGGCGCGCACGAGCAACCGGTGGCTCGGCACCTCGGCGTCGGCCGGGTCCTCGCGCAGGGTCCGGACGAACAACGACGACATCCTGGAGATCATGGGGTCAGGCTATCGGCGCGAGCGGGTCTGCTCCTAAGCGGTTGCTCGCACGGAAGGTGGCATCATCCCGAGCATGGTTACTCGGTTGGTGGGTGCGGCGCTCGTTCTCGCGCTGGCGGCTGGCGGACCTGCAGGGTGTGGATTCTCGGATGACGCCGACGGGCCTGGAGGCCAACCCTCGACGGTGACTCCGACAATCCCGGGTAGCCCGTTCGACCTGGACAAGGCTCTCGTCGACCTCGGAAAGGACCGGTTCGGTCACTACACCTCGGTGGTCACGCTCGGATCGCAGGACGTCACGGAGACCGGCGAGTACGACGTGGCAACCCGGCGCTACCAGCTGGAGAAGCGGGTCTCGACTCCAGACGGCGCCTACGTCTTCCACGTTCGCCACCTGGGCAAGGATGCGTCCTACGTGTCCTACGTCCAGCGCGCCGATCCCGGTGGGCAGGTGAGCTGCTGGGCTCGGATCAGGGACCGGGCCGTCAGGGAGGCGAAACGGGCGAACGGCATCGACTTCGCGATAGCACCCCTACCCGGACCCCTCGTGTCACTGCTGAGCCTGGAGACGGCTGGCGCCGAGCGGGTCGGCGACGTGGTCCACGCAAACGAAGATGCGTACCTCGGACTGACGCTCCTCGGGATCGGCGAGCCGGCCCTTCAACCGATCGCCGGGTTGATCGACGGCCACCTGGTCCCGATCGATGTGCACGTCGCTGGCGACGGGCACATCAACGGAGCCGACGTCGACGGGAGATCCGTTCGGGACGCGCTGGCCGCGGACGGCGTCGACCTACCCAGCGCCACCGCGAACTCCCTCCCCCTGATGCGATCGACGCTCGAGATCGACCGGCTCGGCACGCCTGTCGCGGTCGTGGCGCCACCGGCCTCCGACGTCGTTCCCCTGGACGACCAGTGGGACTCGTGCCACCTGCCTCGTTGATCAGGCTCGGCCCGCGCGCAGCGCGGCCCGGATCATCGGGAACTGCAGCGGCAACCGGGCGTAGGAGGCTGCCTTGAGAGCTACGTTGTCGGACTTCGAGGCGTCCACGGCCATCTTCACGTTGCCGACGTAGACCCCCGCCAGGAGCGCGGCGCTCGCGAGCCCGGCCGTACGCCGGGTGGCCGGCAGGGCGAGCCCGGCCGCGCAGAGGATCTCGGCGACTCCGGACCAGAGGATCACCTCGCGGTGCATCGGGACCCAGTCCGGCATCAGCGGCTCCCACACGTCGGGGCGCACCAGGTGCACGGTGCCGGAGGTCAGGAAGCCGGCGATGAGGAGCTTGGCGTCGCGGCGCAGCGGTGCACTCATGGCGCGAACCTACCCGAGCACCCGGAGCCCGCTCAGGCCAGCAGCCCGCGGCCGAGCCAGTCCTGGCCGTCGCGGACGCCGGGCAGCGCGAAGTAGTAGCCACCACCGACCGGTGAGACGTAGTCGACCAGCGGCTCGCCTGCCAATCGCTTCTGCACCGCCACGAAGCCGGCGTCGAGGTCGCGCTGGAAGGCCACGAAGACCAGACCCATGTCGAGGTTGCCGTTGAGGTCGGTGCCGCGGTCGTAGTTGTAGCCGCGGCGCAGGATCCGGTTGGCCGCGGTCGCATCCGTGCGAGGGTTGGCAACCCGGATGTGCGAGTCGAGGCGCGTCACCACGCCGGTCGGATCGGCGGCGTAGTCGGGCACGTCGGTCTCCACCTTGCCACTCATCGGAGCGCCCGAGTCGCGCCGCCGGCCGATCATCTTCTCCTGTTCCCCGATGGTGACCCGGTCCCAGAACTCCACCAGCATCCGGATCGTGCGCACGACCTGGTAGCTGCCGCCGGCGGCCCACGCCGGCTCCCCCGCACCCGCCCACACGACGCGGTCCATCTCGGAGGAGTCGGTGACGGTCGGGTTCGAGGTCCCGTCCCGGAATCCCATCAGGTTGCGCGGCGTGCCCTCGGGTCGCGGCGGCGAGGCGAACCCGTCCACCCGCCAGCGCGGCTGCAGAGCCCCGCGGGTGTGCCGGCTGAGGTCGCGAAGCGCGTGCAGGACCGCGTCCGGGGCGTCGGCGCAGATCTGCACCATCAGGTCGCCGTGGCACTGGGCCGGGTCGAGGTCGTCGTCGGGGAAGGTGTCCATCGGGCGCAGCCGCACCGGCTTGCGCGACGCCAGGCCGAAGCGGTCGTCGAAGACGCTCGAGCCGAGCGCGAAGGTCAGCGAGAGGCCGGTGGCCGGGATCTCCGGTCCCAGCACGCCGGAGTCCGACGGCGGCGCGGTGTTGCCCAGCTGGGCGGGCGTTCCGCCGGTGGTGAGGAAACGGGCTCGGTCGGTCAGCGCGCGCAGGGTCTCGGCGAGCTCGGCCCGCGAGCCGGCGGTCAGGTCCATCGCGACGAAGGCGGCGGCCTGCTGCCGCGGGTCGAGGATGCCGGCCTGGTGGTCACCCTCGAACGCGATCCTGGCTCTGCTCGCGGCGGCGGCCTCCCCGGGAAGGGCTCGGCCGGCGATGCCTCCGGCGACCCCGGCGGCGCTGCCGACGGCGGCACCGCGGAGCAGGTTGCGGCGGCTGATGGTCACGAGGCCCTCCTCGGTTCGAGCACGACGGCGACCGGGGCGAGCAGCTCGGTCAGCTCCGAGACGGCCGCGTCGACCCGCTCGCGGGTGGCGCGCGGCAGCGTGCGCACGTCGGCTCCCCCTGCCGCTGCGAGGGCTGCGCGGACCCGTGCGACGCCGGCGTCGATCGGGCCGCGGTCGATCCGGCCCGCCAGCAGCGACCCCATGATCCGGAGCACCTGCTCGGTGCCGTCGAGGTTGGCGGCCACGGTCGCCAGCGACGCGTGCGCGCCGAAGTCGTCCTTGCCGTTCAGGGAGAGCTGCAGCGCGTTCTCGGAGATCTCGTGGGCCCGGATCGAGAACGTCAGTGCGTCGATCGCACCCGGGTCGACCTTGATCTCCGAGTCCTTCGGGTTCTCGCTCGGGGGTAGCTCCATGGTGGCGGCGAGCTTGCCGACGTCACGCGAGAGGGTGCCGGCCAGCGCGACCAGCGACTGCGGGGACGCGCTGCCCCACAGTCCGTGCTCGATCGCGTGGAAACCCGTCCAACCCGGGTCGCGGACACCGCCCGGCAACCCGTCCGGGAGGCCGTTGATGGCTCCGTCGAGATCACCGAAGGCGTCGTACGCCGCCCCGAGACGCTCGTAGCGCGCGTGGCCCGAGCGCCAGGCCGCCTGCGCGCCGGCACGGTCCCCGGCGGCCAGCCGGTCCCGCATCCGCACCACGTCGCGGGCCAGTGCCGGGAGCTGGGAGGACACCCAGGTCTGGTAGGTGCGGATCGGGCCGGCGAGGTCCGCCAGGGTGACCGCGGTGACCCCGCGGGCCGCGGCCGCGGGCGCGTCACCGGTCAGGTGCAGGGTCGAGCCGGTGATGGCGCTCGAGGCCTCGAAGAGGCACTGCACCGCATAGCTGCCGGGGCCGAGCGCGAGGTCCAGGTTCGCCGTCGACCCGGCCGCGAGCGG
>JBJMIO010000032.1:0-6880 GCA_045806765.1 Marmoricola sp. | reverse complement strand
GACCTTCGACCTCTGCGAGGGGCAGCGGACGATGGGTGCCCTCGGGTACTCACCGCTCCCGATGAACCTCGTGCTCGCCGCGATGGACCAGGTGACGCAGATCCCCGGGATCAGTGCGAGCACCAAGGCGCAGATCACGAAGACGAAGTCGGGCGTGAAGGCCGGTAACAGCAACCCGTGCAACAACCCGACGTTCCAGCCGGGCGACAGCCCCGCGCACAACATCCTGACCGACACCGCGCCGTTCCCCGCCGGATGTGACGCCGCCTGCCAGGCGCCGTGGGCCAAGGGCCACGTCGTCACCGGAAACGGGAGCAGCCCCGGAAACACCAACGGAAACACCAACGGGAACACCAACGGGAACGTCACCGGGAACGGCACCGGGAACGTGCCGGGGACGGGCAACGGCCCCGTGACAGGCACGACCTGCGACCCCACGACCAGTGCCTGCAACCCGACCACGAACGGCGCGGACGCGAACCCAGCGGCGAACAAGGCCGTCGTCATCGGTGATCAGGGTGGCTGGAGCTCTGCGACGCTCGCCCTGATCCTCAGCGTGGTCTTCGTCCTGCTGCTGGTGCTGGCGCCCCCGATGATCGCTCGGATCCTCGACCAGCGCGGTGCGGCGGCCCCGGCGGCCATGCCGCCGCCGGCTCCGATCCCGGCCCAGCCGACGCCGCAGAGCCACGGACCGGGCGCGCCCGATCCGATCGGGTGATCGCATGACAGCCATCCACGACGTGAGTCCGACCGGAGGGCGCCGCGAGGCGCTCCTCGGCTGGACCCGCGCCCTGCCCAAGGTCGAGCGCAGCGCGCGCACCCAGCCGCCGAACACGGTCGTGCTGGTGTACTCCTGGGTGCTGACGATGCTCGCGATCGTCTTGGGTGCGCTGATCCTCAACGTCACCCTGGTCAGCCAGTTCCAGCACTCCAACGCCCAGCACAAGCTGTACGACGAGCTGCGGGTCTCGCTCGCCGAGGGTTCGACGCCGATCGGACAGCTCGACGTCAACGGCCACGTCGTGAAGGCCGGTACTCCGGTCGCGCTGCTGAAGATCCCGGAGCTGGGCATCAAGGAGGTCGTCGTCGACGGCACGGCGTCACGGCAGACCAAGACGGGCGTCGGGCACGAGCCGGACACCCGGATGCCGGGCCAGGCAGGGCAATCCGTACTGATGGGTCGGGCAGCGGCGTACGGGGGCGTGTTCAAGCACCTCGACCGCCTCAAGAAGGGCGACGAGTTCACCGTGCTGACCGGTCAGGGCGAGTCGACGTACCGCGTGATCGGCCCGCGGGTCGGCACCGCCCAGCTCCCGGCCCTGACCGGGAGCGCCTCGCGGTTGACGCTGATGACCGCGACCGGCGCACCGTTCTTCCCGCACAAGGTGCTCCAGGTCGACGCCGCGCTGGTCTCGCCCGTCTACGCCACGCCACCCGTGTCCTACGCCCAGGGCGTCATCGACGACGCGCAGAAGCCGCTGGGCAAGGACCCGAGCCGGCTCTTCAGCTTGTCGTGGTTGCTGGAGCTGCTGGTGCTGCTGGTCGCCGGCGCGATCTGGGCGAGGCACCGCTGGAGCCACCAAGCGACCTGGATCGTGTTCGCCCCGGTGCTCGCCGCGACGGGCTTCGCGGTCGCCGACCGGGTCTGCGACCTGCTGCCGAACTTGATGTGATGTCCGAACAAGGAGTTCCGATGGACGAGACGGAGACGCTTCCGCCGCTGGTCGACTACGTGGAGCCGACGCGCGAGCGCCGCGGCCGGTTCTCCCGGTCCGGGGGTGGGGCACGGCGCGCGAGCGCCCCGGTCACGACGATGCGCGAGCCGGACCTCGACCCGTTGCGCGCCTACCGTGGCGGCATCGAGCCGGCCGAGCTGCAAGCGAGGGGCGTCACCGCCTGGTTCGGCGAGCGCAAGGTCCTCGACCGGGTCTCGCTGACCATGCCGGCCGGTCAGGTGACCGCGCTGATCGGCCCCTCGGGGTGCGGCAAGTCGACCTTCCTGCGGATCCTGAACCGGATGCACGAGCAGATCCCGTCGGCCTCGTTGTCCGGCGAGGTGCGCCTGGGAGACCAGGACATCTACGCACCGGGTCAGCGCCTGACCGACGCGCGCCGCCGCATCGGCATGGTGTTCCAGAAGCCGAACCCTTTCCCGGCGATGTCGATCTACGAGAACACGATCGCCGCGGTGGACCTGGTCGGCCTGAAGGCGACCCGCGCCGAGCGCGACTTCCTGGTCGAGGAGTCGCTGAGGAAGGCCTCGCTGTGGGACGAGGTCAAGGACCGGCTGCACCTGCCCGGCGGTGGACTCTCCGGCGGCCAGCAGCAGCGGCTGTGCATCGCCCGCGCGATGGCGCTGACGCCCGAGGTGCTGCTGATGGACGAGCCCGCCTCCGCGCTCGACCCGAGCTCCACGTTGCGCATCGAGGACACCATCGCCGCACTGCGCGGGGAGGTCACGATCGTGATCGTCACCCACAACATGCAGCAGGCGGCACGCGTCTCGGACCGGTGCGCGTTCTTCCTGGCCACGCACAACACCCCGGGTGTGATCGTCGAGCACGGCGACACCGACGCGCTGTTCAACAACCCGCAGGACCCGCGGACCGACGACTACGTCAACGGCCGGTTCGGGTAGCCGGCAGCGGGCTCCCTCAGCCGCGGCCGCTCTCGGTGTACGGCGAGCCGGGGGTGGGGGAGAGGTTGATCAGCGCGGACACGATCCGGCGCGCGGTGAAGTCGGCGCACAGCTCGTGCACCTCCTCGATGGTGCAGAACTTCGCCGAGCGGATCTCACGCTTCTGCCGCACGATGCTCTGGGTCAGGGAAGCCGGGTGGACGCCGCCGTCGAAGACCAGGCAGACCGCGTCGTCCCAACCACCCCACGGCGGCAGCCAGTCGGTCAGGACCAGCGCGCCAGGCTCGATGGTGAGCCCGAGCTCCTCGGTCACCTCGCGGCCGACCGCGAGCATCGGTGACTCGCCGACCTCGACGACGCCACCGGGTAGGTCCCAGTCCTTCTTGTAGGTCAGCTGGCAGAGCAGCACGCGCTCGGCGCTGCCCTCCTCCGGGGCTGCTCGGATGAGCATCTGGCTGATCGCGCGCTTGCGCGGCAGGAACGAGTTCAGCAGCCGCCGGAAGCCGGCCGGGTCATCCACCGGGGTGTCGTCGGCCAGGCGCGCGTAGACGATCCGGTCCGAGCCCTCGGCCACGCTGCGAGCCACGCCCTCGCGCATCAGCCCGGAGAAGGTCGCGATCCTCTGGGCGTCCTCGTCCTCGGGGTCGACGTGCGCCTCGATCCGCTGGTTGCCCGAGGTGAACCCGGTGACCAGGGCTTCGCGAACGGCCTCGACCGAGGGTCCCAGGCCCTGCGCCTGGAGCTCGGCGGACCACGTCACGCGCACCACTCCGGGTGCGACGGGGGTCAGGTCTGCAGGCACGACTTCAGCCTAGGGGATCGGCGTAGGTCATGATCGGGGCATGTCTGAGGACGCCGAGGACCGACGCGAGATCCACGAGGTCGTGCTGCGCTACTGCCGGGCGGTCGACCGGCTCGACCTGCCGGGCATCCGGGCGGCGTACAGCGAGGACGGCGTCGACCACCACACCGGGTTCAGCGGGAGCGCGGAGGACTACGTGGCGTGGCTCGGCCGGATGCTGCCGATGCTGGACGGGACCACGCACCTCATCGGCAACCACCTCAGCGAGATCGCGGGCGATGAAGCGGTCGCGGAGACCTACGGCACGGCCACCCACTGGGGTACGCCGGCGGACGAGCCGGCGATGAACTTCACCTCGGGCTTCCGCTACGTCGACCACTTCGTCCGCACCCGCGAGGGCTGGCGGATCCGCGAGCGCTTCGCGATCCGTGAGTGGGCGCGTGACGTCACGGGTCGCCTCGTGACCCCCGAAGGCGATGGCCCGCGGGGGAGCCGGGACGAGCACGACCCGTTGCGGGTGCTGCAGGGTCGCGTGCTCGGTCGCTAGCGCCGGGACACCCGCCGTACGCACTGGGCGACCGTGAACGACGTCAAACTCGACGATGTGCCGCCAATTGAGTGCGCTTCGCCGGGTTTCACCGGTTGACCGGTGAAACCTGAGACGCCGGGGTCAACCACAACGCCCCGAGCGGAGGCAGCCGCAGCACAGCGCTGGCCGGCTGGTCGCCGTAGGGCTGGTCGGTGGCGGTGACGGTGCCGAGGTTGCCGACCCCGGAGCCGCCGTAGTCGCCGGCGTCGGTGTTCAGGGCCTCGGTCCAGGGGCCCGCGAACGGGAGCGGGAGACGGTAGTCCTCGTGCGGACGGCCGGAGAAGTTCACGACGCACACGGCCGCATCACCGTTGCGTGCCCAGCGCACGAACGCGATCACGTTGGCCGATGCGTGGTCGGCCGCGAGCCAGGTGAAGCCGGCGCCGGTGACGTCCTGCTCCCACAGCGCGGGCGTCGCGCGGTAGGTGCGGTTGAGGTCGGCGACCAGCTTCTGGACTCCGCTGTGGTCGTGGTGCGCGAGCAGGCCCCAGTCGAGCTCGCCGGACTCGGCCCACTCGGCGTCCTGGGCGAACTCCGAGCCCATGAAGAGCAGCTGCTTGCCGGGGTGCGCCCACTGGTAGGCCAGGAACGCCCGCACGCCGGCGAGCTTCTTCCAGCGGTCACCGGGCATCTTGCGCAGCAGCGAGCCCTTGCCGTGCACGACCTCGTCGTGGCTGATCGGCAGCACGTAGTGCTCGGAGAACGCGTAGACCAGGCTGAATGTCAGCTGCCCGTGGTGGTGGGCGCGGTACATCGGGTCCTGCGCGAGGTAGGCCAGGGTGTCGTGCATCCAGCCCATGTTCCACTTGAAGTCGAAGCCCAGCCCGTCGTGCTCGGCCGGGGCTGTGACCCCGGGCCACGACGTCGACTCCTCGGCGATCACCAGCGCACCAGGCACGTTGTCGGCCACCGCGCGGTTCAGGTCGCGCAGGAACGCGACCGCCTCGAGGTTCTCGCGGCCGCCGTATACGTTCGGACTCCAGGTGCCCTCGTCGCGCGAGTAGTCGAGGTAGAGCATCGAGGCAACCGCGTCCACGCGCAGCGCGTCGACGTGGAACTCGGTGAGCCAGTACAGCGCATTGGCGATCAGGAAGTTGCGGACCTCGAGCCGGCCGAAGTCGAAGACCAGCGTGCCCCAGTCCGGGTGCTCGCCGCGCGAGGGATTCGGGTCCTCGTAGAGCGCAGTCCCGTCGAAGCGGGCGAGCGCGAACTCGTCCTTCGGGAAGTGCGCCGGCACCCAGTCCAGGATCACGCCGATCCCGGCACGGTGCAGCGCGTCCACCAGGCGACGGAACCCGTCGGGGTCGCCGAACCGGCTGGTGGGCGCGTAGTAGGAGGTGACCTGGTAGCCCCAGGACCCGCCGTACGGGTGCTCCATGACGGGCAGGAGCTCGACATGGGTGAACCCGGTCTCCAGGACGTACGCCGTGAGCTGCTCGGCGAGGTCGTCGTAGCTCAGGCCGCGGCGCCACGAACCCAGGTGCACCTCGTAGACCGACATCGGGCGCTCGGCCGCGCCGCCGTCGCCGGAGGCTGAGCGGGCGGCCATCCAGGCATCGTCGCTCCAGGTGTGGTGCGACTCGTAGATCACCGAGTGCGTCTCGGGCGGGACGGCGGTGTGCACGGCCATCGGGTCGGCGCGGTCGGTCCACGAGCCGTCGGCGCCGGCGATCACGTACTTGTAGCGCTCGCCGGGACGGGCGTCGGGCACGTCGAGCTCCCAGATCCCGGAGTCCGGGCGGCGCCGCATCGGCATCGTGCTGCGGTCCCAGCCGTTGAAGTCGCCGACCAGGCGCACCTCGCGGGCGTTCGGCGCCCAGACGCTGAACCGGGTCCCGCTCGCGTGCGGGTGGGACCCGAGCGCGTCCCAGAGCCGGTGGTGCCGGCCCTCGCCGATCAGGTACAGGTCGATGTCGCCCAGGGGAGTGGTCATGAGGGCCCCGTACCCATCCTGGCCAGGGCTGACAACGGGATCGGCAACCAGCCCGGTCGGTTGCGTGCCTCGTAGACGGCCTCGTAGACGGCCTTGTCGGTCACGTAGGCGTCCACGAGCACCTGCTCGGCGTCCGTGATCGGCTCCCCGCGCTCCTCGGCGTACCCGGCCAGGAAGGCAGCCGTGTTGTGCGTCGTCCAGGTGCCGTCATCGGCCAGGCCGAGGTCGTTGGCGACGGTGGCCGCGGCGTAGTCGAAGGACCGGATCATCCCGGCGACGTCGCGCCACGGGGAGTCCGGGAGCCGGCGCTCGGCGAGATCCTTGGCCGGCTCGCCCTCGAAGTCCACGAGCTTCCAGGCCAGGGAGGTGCGCAGCGTCTGGCCCAGGTGCAGGTCGCCGTGGACCCGCTGGACCTCGAGCGTGCCGAGCTCCCCGAGCGCCTCGAAGCGCGCGGTCAGGGCCGCGGCCAGCGGTTCGAGCTCGCTGACGACCGGAACCGCAGCGCTCAGGCATCCGGCCATCGTCGCCACCGTCTCGACCGCGGAGACCTCGGAGGTGCCGAACGTCTCGGCGAGCACCGCGTGCACCTCGGCCAGGGTGGCACCGAGACGGTGCGCCTCGGCGGCGAAGTCGCCGCCGGCGTCCTCAGCCGTGGCCTCCTCGGCGGTGAACAGGTTGCGGGCGCTGGCCAGCGCGAGCTCCCAGCCGTCGCTGGCGGTGCGCAGGAACTGCTGGAGCATCGCCAGGTCGAGCTCCTCGCCGCCGTCGGCCGGGCGCAGCGCGAGGTAGCCGTGCAGCTGGGCCACGTGGGTGCTGCCTGCGCGGGTCAGTGCCTCGTGCACCTCGATGTCCGGGTTCGTCCCGGGGCTGAGGCGGCGGAAGACCTTGAGCAGCGCGTCCTCGCCGAAGGCCATCGAG
>JBJMIO010000031.1:0-10107 GCA_045806765.1 Marmoricola sp. | reverse complement strand
GATCAAGGCCGAGCTGATCACCGAGCGCCTGCGCCAGGTCCGCGAGTCCGGGGTGACCGTGGCCGGCGCGCTCTCCCCGCAGCGGACCAAGGAGTTCGCCAAGACCGTCGTGGACGCCGGCGTCGACATGTTCGTCATCCGCGGCACCACCGTCAGCGCCGAGCACGTCTCGGGCCAGGCGGAGCCGCTGAACCTCAAGGAGTTCATCTACGAGCTCGACGTCCCGGTGATCGTCGGCGGGTGCGCCACCCACCAGGCGGCGGTCCACCTGATGCGCACCGGCGCTGCCGGCGTGCTGGTCGGCTTCGGCGGGGGAGCGGCGCACACCACCCGCGCGGTGCTCGGTGTCTCGGTGCCGATGGCCAGCGCGGTGGCCGACGTCGCCGCTGCCCGGCGCGACTACATGGACGAGTCGGGTGGCCGCTACGTGCACGTGATCGCCGACGGCTCGATCGGGCGCAGCGGTGACATCGCCAAGGCGATCGCCTGCGGTGCCGACGCGGTGATGATCGGCTCGCCGCTGGCCCGGGCCACCGACGCCCCCGGCCGCGGTTTCCACTGGGGCGCCGAGGCGCACCACCACGAGCTGCCGCGCGGTGAGCGCGTCGCGATCGGCACGGTCGGCACGCTGGAGGAGATCCTCTTCGGCCCTTCCCGGGTCGCCGACGGCACGATGAACCTCATCGGCGCGCTGCGCCGCTCCATGGCCACCACGGGCTACACCGAGCTCAAGGAGTTCCAGCGCATCGAGGTCGTCGTCCAGTAATGGTGCTGACCGCGGACCTCGGACCCGGCTCACGTGCCGCCGCGCTCGCGGCGATGTCGACCCACGAGGTCGACGTGCTCGTCGTCGGTGCCGGGGTCGTCGGGGCGGGAGCGGCACTGGACGCGGTATCGCGCGGCCTCTCGGTCGCGCTGGTCGAGCAGCGCGACTTCGCCAGCGGTACCTCGAGCCGCAGCAGCAAGCTGGTGCACGGCGGGCTGCGGTACCTGGAGATGCTCGACTTCGGCCTGGTGCGCGAGGCACTGCAGGAGCGCGGCCTGCTGCTGACCCGCCTGGCGCCGCACCTGGTCCGCCCGGTGCCGTTCCTCTACCCCCTGCACGCGACCTGGGAGCGCCCCTACGTCGGCGCCGGCCTGGTCCTCTACGACGGCATGGCCATGGCGGGCAAGTACGAGATGGGCGTGCCGAAGCACAAGCACCTGCTGCGCCGCCAGGTCGCCCGGATGGCACCCGACCTGCGCACCGACCGGCTCACCGGGGCGATCCAGTACTGGGACTGCCAGGTGGACGATGCCCGCCTGGTGATGAACATCGCGCGCACCGCCGCGGCGTACGGCGCCCACGTCGCCTCGCGCACGAAGGTCACCGGCTTCCTGCGTGAGGGCGACCGGGTCGTCGGTGCCCGGATCCGCGACCTGGAGAACGACGTGGACGCCGAGGTCCGCGCGAAGGTGGTCATCAACGCCGCCGGGGTGTGGACCGATGAGATCCAGGACCTGGTCGGCGGGCGCGGTGCGCTGCGCGTCGAGGCCAGCAAGGGCGTCCACCTGGTGGTGCCGCGCGACCGGATCCGCTCCGAGACCGGGTTCATCACCAAGACCGAGAAGTCGGTGCTCTTCGTGATCCCGTGGGGCCGCCACTGGATCATCGGCACCACCGACACCCCGTGGGACCTCGACCTCGCGCACCCGGCCGCGTCGCGGGCCGACATCGACTACGTGCTGGGTCACGTCAACACGCTGCTCAAGGATCCCCTGGACCACGAGGACGTCGAGGGCGTGTACGCCGGGCTGCGACCGCTGCTGCGCGGCGAGACCGAGCCGACCTCGCGGATCTCGCGCGAGCACACCGTGGTCGCCCCGGTGCCGGGCCTGGTCCTGATCGCCGGCGGCAAGCTCACGACGTACCGGGTGATGGCGCGCGACGCCGTCGACGTCGCGGCGCACGGGCTGACCGGGGTGCGCGAGAGCATCACCGACCGGGTCCCGCTGCTCGGTGCCAGCGGCTTCGAGACCCGGACCAACCAGCGCGCCTCGATCGCACGCACCTCCGGGCTCGACCTGGCCCGCGTGGACCACCTGCTCGGACGCTACGGCGGGATGATCGACGAGGTCCTGGCGATCACCACCGACCGCCCCGAGCTGGCCGAGCCGCTGATCCACGCCGAGGACTACCTGGGTGCCGAGGTCGTCTACGCGGTGACCCACGAGGGCGCGCGCCACCTCGACGACGTGCTCACCCGGCGTACCCGGATCTCGATCGAGACCTTCGACCGCGGCGTCCTCAGCGCGCCCCAGGTCGCCGAGCTGATGGGTTCCGAGCTCGGCTGGGACGCCGCCCGGGTCGAGGAGGAGGTCGACCACTACCTGCGCCGCGTCGAGGCCGAGCGGCAGAGCCAGGAGAAGCTCACCGACCAGGAGGCCGACGAGGCCCGGGTCCGAGCGCCGGAAGGTCCCTGGGCCGTATAAAGGGTCCATGA
Source organism: Marmoricola sp. (assembly GCA_045806765.1). Classification (GTDB taxonomy): domain Bacteria; phylum Actinomycetota; class Actinomycetes; order Propionibacteriales; family Nocardioidaceae; genus Marmoricola. The sequence goes on along the minus strand of JBJMIO010000031.1, from coordinate 7,624 downwards.
CCTGCTTCGTCTCGCACACCTCGGTGGACTGCCGCAACGCCTACGAGCTCTCGGAGTGGTGGAAGCAGCTGCTGGGCTACGCCGACATCGAGGGCGACCCGAACCTGCCCGGCCACGAGGAGTGCATGATCCAGGACGCCGAGGGCAAGCACCAGGTCCTCTTCATCGAGACCCCGGACGTCAAGAACGGCAAGAACCGGATGCACTTCGACCTCCGGCCCAGCGAGCGCACCCGCGACGAGGAGGTCGCCTGGGCCGTCTCGATCGGCGCCACCGTGGTCGACGACCTCGGTGACAAGCACGGCCCCGGCATCGGCTGGGTCGTGATGGCCGACCCCGAGGGCAACGAGTTCTGCATCCTGCGCAGCCTCGCCGAGGCCTCTGCCAACCCGTACGTCGCACCCGCCCTGGACTAGTCCGCGCAGGCGTGTTCGCCTCGCGTTCACCAGCCGGACCCCGTCCGGTCGCCGAGGACCACCACCCTTTCGGACGTGACCACCGACGAGTACGCCACCGCAGTCCTCCCCGCCCCGCTCGAGGACGTCCGCGACCCGTTCGTGCCCGACGGCCCGGCGCCCCACCTGGCCGAGCTGGAGGCGCGGGAGATCTCGGCGTGGTTCGGCGACCGGATGGTGCTCGACCGCGTCTCCCTGCGGATGCAGGCGGGAGGGATCACCGCGCTGATCGGCCCCTCGGGCTGCGGCAAGTCGACCTTCTTGCGGATCCTGAACCGGATGCACGAGCTGATCCCGTCCGCGAGCCTGGCCGGTGAGGTGCTGCTCGACGGCCAGGACATCTACGGCGCGGACCGCAAGCTGACCGATGCGCGGCGCTCGATCGGGATGGTCTTCCAGAAGCCCAACCCGTTCCCGGCGATGTCGATCGGCGACAACGTGCTGGCCGGGCTGAAGCTGACCGGCACGAAGGCCGACAAGGCCGCGCGCGACCACCTCGTCGAGACCTGCCTGACCAAGGCAGGCCTGTGGACCGAGGTCCGCGACCGCCTGGACGCTCCCGGCGGCGGCCTGTCCGGCGGACAGCAGCAGCGCCTGTGCATCGCGCGCTCGCTGGCGATCCGTCCGCAGGTCCTGCTCATGGACGAGCCCTGCTCGGCGCTCGACCCGACCTCGACCCGGGTGATCGAGGAGACGATGCTCGAGCTCGCCCGCGAGGTTACGATCGTGATCGTGACCCACAACATGCAGCAGGCGGCGCGCGTCTCTGACCAGTGCGCGTTCTTCCTGGCCGCCCAGGGAACGCCCGGCGTGATCGTGGAGCACGGCGACACCCGGGCGATGTTCGGCAACCCGCAGGACCAGCGGACCAGCGACTACGTCAACGGCCGCTTCGGGTGATCGAGAGCCATCCCCGGCTCGGTTTCGCAGTACTCGGCGGGGTGCTCGTCGCCCTGGTCGCCCTGGTCGTGATCTTCGTGCGCGGCAGCGCCGAGGTCTCGGGCTTCGACCTCGCCGCTGCTCCCTCGCTCGTGCCGGCGCCCCAACAGGCACCCGAACAGGCACCCCAAGGGGGCCGCACCACGCGCCCCTCGCGCTCGGAGTCCCGCGCGCCGCGCCGCGTCGACCCTGCGTGGGCCGCGCGCGTCGGCAGGCTGGCCGGGATCCCCGTCCCGGCGATGAGCGCGTACGCCGACGCGGAGCTCGTCATGGCCGAGCAGGCACCCGGGTGCCACCTCGCCTGGAACACCCTGGCCGGGATCGGCTGGGTCGAGTCCCAGCACGGCACCATCGACGGCCGGACGTTGCTGGCCGACGGCCGCTCCTCCAGGCCGGTGATCGGGCCGGCGCTGGACGGCTCGTCGTACGCCGCGATCCGCTCCACCCCGACCTCGCGGACCTGGCACGACGACGCCACCTGGGAGCACGCGGTCGGGCCGCTGCAGTTCATCGCCTCGACCTGGCAGAAGTGGGGCACCGACGGCGACGGCGACGGCGCGGCCGACCCGCTGGACATCGACGACGCCGCCCTGACGGCCGCGGACTACCTGTGCGCCGACGGGCACGACCTCTCCACCCCGGCCGGATGGAGTGCCGCGGTGCACTCCTACAACCACGACGACGCCTACGTCCGCAACGTGCTCTCGGCAGCGGACGCCTACGCCGCTCGGACCGCCTCGTAGACTGGCCGTACACCCCCTCTCCGCCGGAGCAGGGGCCGTTCTGCGTTCCCAGGAGTCCTTCGTGCGCCTCGCCGGCCTCGCCGATGCCGTTCTGACCGAGCCCGTCCTCGCCGCTGCCCTGCGGCAGGCCGGTGACCTCGACGCGCGCAGCCTCGACCTGACCGGGCCGCCGGCGCTGCGCCCGTTCGTGGTTGCCGGGCTCGCTCGCACCGGGCGGACCGTGCTCGTGGTGACCGCCACCGTGCGCGAGGCCGAGGACCTGGTCACCGAGCTGGCCGACGTGGTCCCGCCCGAGACACTGGTGCACTTCCCGGCCTGGGAGACGCTCCCGCACGAGCGGCTCAGCCCGCGCAGCGACACGGTCGGTCGTCGGCTCGCGATCCTGCGTCGGCTGGTGCACCCGGGCGCCGAGGCGGAGAACGGGCCGGTCCAGGTCATCGTCGCCCCGATCCGCTCGGTGCTCCAGCCGCAGGTCAAGGGCCTGGCCGACCTCGAGCCGGTCGAGCTGGTGCCGGGCCAGGGGATCGATCTCGACACGGTGGTCGCCAGCCTGGTCGGGGCGGCGTACACGCGGGTCGACCTGGTCGAGAAGCGCGGTGAGTTCGCGGTGCGCGGCGGCATCGTCGACGTGTTCCCGCCGACCGAGGAGCACCCGCTGCGGGTCGAGTTCTTCGGCGACGAGATCGACGAGATCCGGATGTTCTCCGTCGCCGACCAGCGCACCCTGCAGAAGTCCGACCGGCTCTGGGCGCCGCCGTGCCGCGAGCTGCTGCTGACCCCGGAGGTCCGCGAGCGCGCGGCCCGGCTCGGGCAGGAGCACCCGGAGCTGCGCGAGCTGACCGACAAGCTCGCCGAGGGCATCGCGGTCGAGGGCATGGAGTCGCTGACCCCCGCCCTGGTCGACGAGATGGAGCTGCTCTGCGACCTCCTGCCGGCCGAGACCACCGTGCTCGTGCTCGACCCCGAGCGGGTGCGCACCCGCGCGCACGACCTGGTCGCGACCAGCGAGGAGTTCCTGGGGGCGAGCTGGGCCGCTGCTGCTTCCGGCGGTACCGCTCCGATCGACCTCGGCGCGGCCTCGCTGCGCACCCTGGCCGACGTGCGCGCCGACGCGCTCGGCCTCGGGCAGGCCTGGTGGGGCCTGAGTCCGTTCGGGATCGACGACGAGACCGACGAGGACTCCCGGGTCGTCGGCGCGCAGCCGGTCGAGCCCTACCGCGGCGACGTCGAGTCGGCGGTCAAGGACCTCGGCACCCATCTTGCCGAGGGGCGCCGCGTGGTCGTGGTCCAGCAGGGTCACGGTCCGGCCCAGCGCACGGTCGAGGTGCTCGGTGAGCACGACGTCGCCGCGCGGCTGGTCGACTCCGTGGCAGCGCCGGTCGGTCCTCTGGTCGAGGTGGTCCAGGGCTGCATCACCCGCGGCCTGGTGCTCGACGACCTGGTCGTGGTGACCGGTGAGGACATCTCCGGGCAGAAGGCCTCGACCAAGGACATGCGCGCGATGCCCGCGCGCCGCAAGAAGCAGATCGACCCGCTCGAGCTCAAGCCCGGCGACTACGTGGTGCACGAGCAGCACGGCGTCGGCCGGTTCCTGGAGATGAAGCAGCGCGAGGTCCACGGCGCGATGCGCGAGTACCTCGTCCTGGAGTACGGGGTGAGCAAGAAGGGCCACCCGCCCGACCGGCTCTACGTCCCGGCCGACGCGCTGGACCAGGTCACCCGGTACGTCGGCGGCGAGCAGCCCTCGCTCGACCGGCTCGGCGGTGCGGACTGGAGCAAGCGCAAGGGCCGGGCCCGCAAGGCGGTGCGCCAGATCGCCGCCGAGCTGATCAAGCTGTACGCCGCTCGCCAGGCCACCAAGGGTCACGCGTTCGGGCCCGACACCCCGTGGCAGCGCGAGCTCGAGGACGCCTTCCCGTTCCACGAGACCCCCGACCAGCTCACCACGGTCGAGGAGGTCAAGGCCGACATGCGCCGGACCGTCCCGATGGACCGGCTGGTCTGCGGCGACGTCGGCTACGGCAAGACCGAGATCGCGGTCAGGGCGGCGTTCAAGGCGGTCCAGGACGGCAAGCAGGTGGCCGTGCTGGTGCCGACGACCTTGCTGGTCACCCAGCACTTCGCCACCTTCGCCGAGCGGATGAGCGGCTTCCCGGTGGTGCTCAAGGAGCTGAGCCGGTTCCAGACCGAGAAGGAGGCCCGCGAGGTCCTCGAGGGACTGGCCGAGGGATCGGTCGACGTCGTGATCGGCACGCACCGGCTGCTCAACCCCGACATCAGGTTCAAGGACCTCGGTCTCATCGTGGTCGACGAGGAGCAGCGCTTCGGTGTCGAGCACAAGGAGCTGATGAAGCGGATGCGGACCAGCGTCGACGTGCTCTCGATGAGCGCGACGCCGATCCCGCGCACCCTGGAGATGGCGATCACCGGTATCCGCGAGATGTCCACGATCACCACGCCGCCCGAGGAGCGCCACCCGGTGCTGACCTACGTCGGCGCCTACGAGGACCGCCAGGTGATTGCCGCGATCCGGCGCGAGCTGCTGCGCGAGGGCCAGGTCTTCTTCATCCACAACCGGGTCGGCTCGATCGAGAAGGCGGCGGCGAGGATCAAGGAGCTCGTGCCCGAGGCGCGGGTCGCCACCGCGCACGGGCAGATGGGCGAGCACCAGCTCGAGCAGGTGATGCTCGACTTCTGGGAGCGGCGCTTCGACGTGCTGGTGTGCACCACGATCGTCGAGTCCGGGCTGGACGTCTCGAACGCCAACACGATGATCATCGAGCGCTCCGACACCCTCGGGCTCTCCCAGCTGCACCAGCTCCGCGGCCGGGTCGGGCGCAGCCGCGAGCGCGCCTACGCCTACTTCCTCTACCCGCCGGACAAGCCGCTGACCGAGACCGCGCACGAGCGCCTGGCCACCCTCGCCCAGCACTCCGACCTCGGCGGCGGCATGGCGATCGCGATGAAGGACCTCGAGATCCGCGGTGCCGGCAACCTGCTCGGCGGTGAGCAGTCGGGACACATCGCCGATGTCGGCTTCGACCTCTACGTGCGGCTCGTCGGCGAGGCGGTCAGCGAGTTCCGCCAGGACGGCGCGGCCCCCGAGGAGCTCGGCGAGGTACGCATCGAGATCCCCGTCGACGCGCACCTCCCGCACGACGCGGTGCCGAGCGAGCGCCTGCGCCTGGAGATGTACAAGCGTCTCGCCGAGGTCCGCACCGACCAGGACGTCGAGGACATCCGCGCCGAGTTCACCGACCGGTACGGCGCCCCGCCCGCCCCGGTCCAGCGGCTGCTGGAGGTCGCGCGCTTCCGGGCCCGGTGCCGGCGCGCGAAGGTCTCCGAGGTCACGCTGCAGGGCAGGTACGTCCGGTTCTTCCCCGTCGACCTGCCCGACTCGCGCGTCGTACGGCTCAACCGCGTCCACCCCGGCAGCCTGGTCAAGGCCGGTGTGCGTACGATGCTGGTGCCGCGCCCGCAGGCCGCGACGTTCGGGGCCACACCGCCCCGCGACGACGAGCTGCTGGAGTGGGCAGGACGGGTGGTCGACACCATCATCGACCCTCCGGGCCAGGACTGAGACCCGAGATCAGGAGAAGTACGTGTTGGTGAACCGTCTGGCTCTCCTCGCCGGCGCTGCGGCGACGTCGATCGTGCTGACCGGCTGCGCGCCCACCGGCGACACCGCGATCAAGGTCGGCGCGACGACGTACACCGACAAGGACGTCTCGCTCCTGACGAGCTTCGAGTGCAGCATCGCCAAGGACCCCTCGGCGCAGGTCACGCCCCTCTCGCGCGAGGCCGCGCGGACCTTCATGGCCACCGTGCTGGTCCAGGCGGCGATCGACGAGCGGATCAGCTCCAAGTCGCACGTCAAGCCGACCGAGGCCGACGTCGCGAGCACGATGACCCAGCTCGACCCGTACATCACCAAGGCCGCCAGCGGGAAGGACCGCGACCGGTTGCGCTCCCTGATCGAGTCCTCGGTCCTCGGCCAGCTCGCGGTCGGTGCGCTCGTGCAGACCGAGCTGGGCCAGTCGCTCTCCTCGATGGACCAGAGCCAGGCCTCCCAGGTGGTCGCCGACGGCATGAAGCAGGTCCGCGCGAACGAGGCGAAGTCGACGAAGATCACCATCGACCCGGTCTTCGGGCTCAGCTCGAACGGCCTGAGCGCCGACGGCGCCGACCCGTCGCTGTCCACCGCGCTCTCCACGTTCTCCAAGGCCGCGGCGTCCACCCAGCCCGACCAGTCGTGGCTGGACGCGCTGCCGGCGAAGCAGAAGTGCAGCTGAACCAGGAGTCCTCCCTCCTCGAGCTGGCCGCGGTGATGGCCCGGCTCCGGGCCGAGTGTGCCTGGAAGGCCGGCCAGACCCACGAGTCGCTGGTCCGCTACCTGCTCGAGGAGACCTACGAGGTCGTCGAGGCGGTCGAGTCCGGCTCCTCCGCGCACCTGCGCGAGGAGCTGGGTGACCTCCTCCTCCAGGTCTTCTTCCACGCCGCGATCGCCGCCGAGCGCGGCGAGTACGACATCGAGGACGTCGCTGCCGACCTGATCGCCAAGCTCGTACGCCGCAACCCGCACGTCTTCGACCCGGCCAACGCAGGCAGCGAGGATCCGGTCGCGATCAACGAGCAGTGGGAGCAGATCAAGGCCGGTGAGAAGCAGCGCGCGCAGCTCATGGACGGCGTGCCCGAGGAGCTGCCGGCGCTGCTGCGGGCGGTCAAGGCGCTCGAGCGGATGGAGCGGACCGGCGTACGGGCCGAGGTCCTCACCGGGTCCGAGGACCTGGGGGAGCGGCTGCTCGCGCTGGCCGCCGAGGCCCACGCCACTGGCCGGGACCCCGAGCAGGAGCTCCGTGCGGCGGTGCGCCGCCTGACCCAGGGCCCCGGCCCGTTAGGCTGACCGGGTCGTAGCGACCCGAACCAGGAGCACCCCCTTGGCAGCCATCGAAGACGTCATCGCCCGCGAGATCCTCGACTCCCGCGGCAACCCCACGGTTGAGGTGGAGGTGATCCTCGAGGACGACAGCTTCGGCCGTGCAGCGGTCCCCTCCGGCGCCTCGACGGGAGCCTTCGAGGCCGTCGAGCTGCGTGACGGCGGCGACCGCTACCTGGGCAAGGGGACCGAGAAGGCCGTCAGCGCCGTCGAGTCCGAGATCGCCCAGCGGATCATCGGCCTGGACGCCAGCGACCAGCGCCTGGTGGACCAGGAGATGCTCGACCTGGACGGCACCCCGAACAAGGCCAACCTCGGCGCCAACGCCATCCTCGGCGTCTCGCTGGCGGTCGCGAACGCCGCCGCGCAGAGCGCCGACCTGCCGCTCTACCGCTACGTCGGTGGCCCGAACGCCCACCTGCTGCCCGTGCCGATGATGAACATCCTCAACGGCGGTGCGCACGCGGACACCAACGTGGACATCCAGGAGTTCATGATCGCCCCGATCGGTGCTCCGACGTTCCGCGAGGCGCTCCGGATGGGCGCCGAGG
>JBJMIO010000030.1:0-10825 GCA_045806765.1 Marmoricola sp. | reverse complement strand
GATGCGGATCTACCCCGCGGTGCACTACGTGATGGGCGGCCTGTGGGTCGACTACGACCTCCAGTCCACGATCCCCGGCCTCTGCGTGACCGCCGAGGCGAACTTGTCCGACCACGGCGCCAACCGGCTCGGTGCGTCGGCGCTGATGCAGGGGCTGGCCGACGGCTACTTCGTGCTGCCCAACACCATCCGCGACTACCTGGCCGAGGGGCCCTTCGAGAAGATCCCCGAGGACCACCCCGCCGTCGTCGAGGCCCAGCAGTCCGTGCAGGCCCGCATCGAGAGCTTCACCGGCACCAAGGGCACCCGCAGCGTCGACTCCTACCACCGCGAGCTCGGCAACATCATGTGGGAGTACTGCGGCATGGAGCGCACCGAGGACGGCCTGAAGAAGGCGATCGACCTGATCCGCTCGCTCAAGGACGACTTCTACCGCAACGTGAAGGTGCTCGGCACCGCTGACAGCCTCAACCAGAGCCTGGAGAAGGCCGGCCGGGTGGCCGACTTCTTCGAGCTCGGCGAGCTGATGTGCATCGACGCGCTGAACCGCCGCGAGTCCTGCGGCGGCCACTTCCGGGCCGAGTCGCAGACCGAGGACGGCGAGGCCCTGCGCCACGACGACCAGTTCGCCTACGTCGCCGCGTGGGAGTACGCCGGGGACAAGCCGGTGCTCCACAAGGAAGAGCTGACCTACACCGCCATCGAGATGAAGCAGCGGAGCTACAAGTGAGCCCGACGAACGGCAAGGAATCCATGAAGCTGACCCTCAACATCTGGCGGCAGACCGGCGCGGACGACGCCGGCGCGATGCACACCTACCAGGTCGACGACGTCTCCCCCGACATGTCCTTCCTGGAGATGCTCGACGTCCTCAACGAGGACCTCAACGACCGCGACGAGGAGCCGATCGCCTTCGACTCCGACTGCCGCGAGGGCATCTGCGGCATGTGCAGCCTGATGATCAACGGCGAGCCGCACGGCCCCGAGGTCACCACGACCTGCCAGCTGCACATGCGCTCGTTCTCCGACGGCGACACGATCACCATCGAGCCGTGGCGCGCGGACGCCTTCCCGGTCCTCAAGGACCTCTGCGTGGACCGCAGCGCCTTCGACCGGATCATCCAGGCCGGCGGCTACATCTCGGTCAACACCGGTTCGGCGCCCGAGGCGCACTCGGTGCCGGTCCCCCGCGACAACGCGGTGCGGGCCTTCAACGTGGCCACCTGCATCGGCTGCGGCGCGTGCGTGGCGGCCTGCCCCAACGGGTCGGCCTCGCTGTTCATGGGCGCCAAGATCACCCACCTCGGCGAGCTCCCGCAGGGTCAGCCCGAGCGCGACTCCCGGGTGGTCAACATGGTCGCCCAGCACGACCACGAGGGCTTCGGCGGGTGCACGAACATCGGCGAGTGCACCGCCGCGTGCCCCAAGGAGATCCCGCTCGACGTCATCAGCCAGCTCAACAAGGACCTGCGCACGGCCATCAAGCACGGGCACTGACCTGCCGATAGCATGGCTGTGGCCGCGGCCGATCCTCGTGCGATGATCTTCCTGTTCGTCCCTGGTTTTGCCCCAGAATAGGTAGATTCCATACCAAAAGTGGTCAAAACGGACATTTAGGGCGTATCGTTCTCTTCTATGAGGGAGAACAAAGGACGATGGAGCGTCACGTTCACTGGCGTCGCTCTGCTACTGACCACGCTCATCCTGTCGACCGTCACGACGACGTCGCCGGCTGAAGCCCAGCAGGACAGCTCGTACCGGTACGCCGCGGGCTCGCGCACCACCGCACGGTGGGCCGACGCGATCGACACCCGCAGCCAGTCCGCGGTCAACGCGGCGTACTGGGCCCAGTACGCGCCCAAGCAGCTGCTCTCGATCGACTGGCTCCTGGGCAGCCTGCTGGGATGCCACGCGGGCATCACGTCCGGCTCGACGAACGCCGCGACGCTCAGCTCGCTGAACTTCGTGCGCTCGCTGGCCGGGCTCGGCCCGGTCAGCTTCTCCCCGGCCCTGAACTCCTCGGCCCAGCAGGCCGCGCTGATCATGGCCGCCAACGGGAGCCTGAGCCACTACCCGAGCAGCAGCTGGAGGTGCTGGTCCTCGACCGGCGCCCGGGCTGCGAGCCGGTCGAACCTGGCGCTGGCCTACCCCTCGCTGCGGGCCGGTCAGATCATCGACCTGTACATGGACGACCCGGGCTCCGACAACGTCGCGGCCGGTCACCGTCGCTGGATCCTCAACCCGTTCTCCACCGTGATGGGTTCGGGTTCGACCGCCACCGCGAACGCGCTGACCGTCGTCGGCCCGACGAGCGCCGCCCGGCCGAACCCGCGCTGGGTGGGCTGGCCGAGCGCCGGCTACTTCCCGAACGCGATCGAGCCGCGGGGCCGCTGGTCGCTGAGCTCGGGTCTGAGCTCGGTGAGCTTCACGCGGGCCCGCATCGCCGTCTACCGCGGCACCGTCCGGATCCCCGTGCACAAGTACCCGGTCCACAACGGCTACGCGCAGCCCACCATGGTCTGGCAGATGCCGCCGAACCTCGACGAGAACGCCACCTACCGGGTGGTGGTCACCGGCATCCGGAAGGCCGGCCTCGCCCGGGCCCTGCGGATGGCCTACACGGTCCGGCTGTTCACCCCCAGCCACTAGACGGCTGGGGGGTGGGCTCCTCCCTCGTTCCCGCCCCCCAGCTGACGCCCTCGCCAGGCGTCAACCGATCGGGCGTTCTCCCTCGGGCTACCGTCCCAGGGAGAATGCCCGGTCAGGCCGCCAGCCGTGGTCCTGGTCGTGGACGTAGAGCCAGAACTCGGTGACCGCGAACGCCGCCTCGTAGCCGGCCAGCTCGGTGAACGCGCGGTCGAGCAGGTCCTCGGCCAGGTGGTGGGCCACCGTGACGTGCGGGTGGTACGGGAACTCGGCATCAAGACCCAGCGGCCCGCTGCGGGTCGCGGCCGCGAGCTGCTGGCAGCCGGCGATGCCGTCGATCACGCCGACGAAGACGACCGGCGAGGTCGGGCGGAAGGTGCCGGTCCCGTGCAGCCGTACGCCGAACGGCTCGACCCGCGACGCCGCCGCGGTGAGGTGCTCGACGACGCCGCCGAGCGCCTCGCCCCCGACCTCGGTCGGCGGCACCAGGGTGATGTGCGTAGGGATCAGTCGCGCGGTCTCGTCGCCGAGCGCGATCCGGAAGTCCTGGAGCTCGGTGCCGACCGGGTCGGGCACCGCGATCGAGACGCCGATGGTGATCGCACCGGTCGTGCTCATGCCCGCAGGAACCCGACGCGCTCGTAGACGTCGGCCAGCGTCCGCGACGCGACCGCACGAGCCCGCTCGGCGCCGCCGGCGAGGATCGCGTCGAGCTCGGCGGGGTCGGCGAGCAGCTCGGTGGTCCGGCCCCGGAAGGGCGTCACGAAGTCGACCACCACCTCGGCGAGATCGCCCTTGAAGTCGCCGTACCCCTTGCCGTCGTAGGCCGCGACCAGGTCCTCCACGGTGCGCCCGGTCAGCGCGGAATAGATGTTGAGCAGGTTGGAGACGCCCGGCTTCTCCTTCTCGTCGAATCGGACCACGGTGTCGGAGTCGGTGACCGCCGAGCGGATCTTCTTCGCCGAGACCTTGGGGTCGTCGAGCAGGTCGACGATGCCGGTCGGCGAGGAGGCCGACTTCGACATCTTCCGGGTCGGGTCCGCCAGGTCGGTGATCTTCGCGGTCTCCTTGAGGATGTAGGGCTCGGGAAGGCGGAAGGTCTTCTTGTAGCGGTGGTTGAACCGCTGCGCGAGGTCGCGGGTCAGCTCGAGGTGCTGGCGCTGGTCCTCCCCCACCGGCACGTACTGCGGGCGGTAGAGCAGGATGTCGGCGGCCTGCAGGATCGGGTAGGCGAACAGCGCGACCGAGGCGGCGCCCTCGCCGCCCTTGGCCGACTTGTCCTTGAACTGCGTCATCCGTCGCGCCTCGCCGAAGCCGGCCAGCGAGTTCAGCACCCAGGCCAGCTCGGCGTGCTCGGGCAGGTGGGACTGGACGAAGATCGCCGAGCGCTCCGGGTCGATGCCGGCCGCGATCAGCTGGGCGGCGGCCACCCGGGTGCGCGAGGCCAGCTGCTTGGGGTCGTGCTCGAGGGTCAGGGCGTGCAGGTCGGCGATGAAGAAGAAGGGCTCGAACTCTTCCTGGAGCGCCACCCACTGCCGCAACGCCCCTAGGTAGTTGCCGAAGTGGAACGAGTCCGCGGTCGGCTGGATCCCGGACAGGACCCGGGGAAGGGCGACGGGCTGGTCGGAGGGCTGCTCGGGCATGCCGTCATTGTTCCAGTCGTCCGTGCCCGGGTGCGGACGAGGGTGGCGCGTCGCCTCAGCCGGCGTTGCGGGTCGCCGGGTACAGCGCTGCGACGCTGAAGGACAGGCAGTCGCCGTCGTTGAGCTCTGCGTCGACGACGGACTCACGCTCGGCGAAGACCATCGCGTCCAGGCCGTCGCGGAACGGGCCCGAGTAGCTCACCGCACCGGTCCCGGCGTCGCGGCACACCACGATGTGGGGCAGGTCGAGCTCCTCGAGCTCGGCGGCGCTGACGATGCGGCTAAGGAACTCGTGCACCGCCTCGACCCGGAGGTCATCGCGCCACGAGCTGGTCTCGTCGTCCTCGTACATCCAGCGCCTCCTCGGGTCTTCAGGATCCACATCCGGAGAACACCCCTGCGCCCGCTCCGTCACGCGACTTCGCTGGGTAACCTCGCACCATGTCCGTGCCCACGCTCAGCGACGGTGTCGTGACGCTGCGCGCGCACGGTGAGGGCGACATCGAGCCCTGCCTGGAGCAGAGCACGGACCCGCTCAGCGTGCGGTGGACCCGGGTGCCGGTGCCCTACACCCGTGACGACGCACGGCGCTTCGTGCGCGAGGCGATGCCCGGCGGCTGGGCCAGCGACCAGGAGTGGGGTTTCGCGATCGAGGCACCGGACGCCGCAGGCACCCGGCGGTACGCCGGCACGGTGAGCCTGCGCAACGAGGGTCCCGGGCGGGCCGAGATCGCCTACGGCGCACACCCCTGGGTCCGCGGGACCGGGTACGTCGAGCGGGCCCTGCGCCTGCTGCTGGACTGGGGCTTCTCGCCGGTCGAGCAGGGCGGGCGCAGCCTGGAGACGGTGATCTGGTGGGCCCACGTGGGCAACTGGGCCTCGCGCAAGGTCGCCTGGCGCCTGGGGTTCTCCTGCGACGGGGTGGTCCGTGGGTGGAGCGACCAGCGCGAGGGGCTCCACGACTCCTGGGTCGGCGCGCTGACCCGCCAGGACGCCCGCGCACCGCGGCACCCGTGGCTCGACGTACCGCGCATCCACGGGTCCTCGGTGCTGCTGCGCCCCCACCACGACGGTGACGCCGAGCGGGTGGTCGAGGCCTGCTCGGACGAGCGGACGGCGTACTGGCTCGGAGGTCTGCCGCAGCCGTACACGCCCGCGCACGCCGCCACGTTCCTGCTCAACCGGGTCGAGATCGCCGCGAGCGACGCCGGGATCGGCTGGGCGATCGCCGACCCCGGCACCGACGAGCTCCTCGGCACGGTCTCGATCCTCGACCTGCACCGCGAGTCCGGCCCCGAGGTCGGCTACTGGGCACACCCCGCCGCGCGAGGTCGCGGGGTGATGAGCGAGGCGGTCGGCCTGGTGGTGCGGCACGCGTTCGTCGACCTCGAGGACGGCGGGATGGGGCTGGAGAAGCTCCGGCTCGTCTCGGCGGTCGACAACAGCGCCTCGCGCCGCGTCGCGGAGGCGAACGGCTTCCGTGCCGCCGGCACCGAGCGCGGCGGCACGACGTGCCGCGACGGTCGCCACGACACGGTCATCTACGACCTGCTGCCCGGCGATGCGGTCAGAGGGTCGCCAGGGCCTCGTTGAGGGTCTGGGAGGGACGCATGACGGCAGTGGCCTTGGCGTCGTCGGGGCGGTAGTAGCCGCCGATGTCGGCCGGGTGCCCCTGGACCGCGAGCAGCTCCTCGACGATCTTCTGCTCGTTGCCCGCCAGGTTCGCGGCCAGCCCGGTGAACGCCTCGGCCAGCTCGGCGTCCTCGCGCTGCCCGGCCAGCTCCTGGGCCCAGTACAGCGCCAGGTAGAAGTGGCTGCCGCGGTTGTCGATCGTGCCGAGCTTGCGGCCCGGGGACCGGTTCTCGTTCAGGAACGTCCCGGTCGCGCGGTCGAGGGTGTCGGCGAGGATCTGCGCGCGGGCGTTGCCGGTGCGGTTCGCGAGGTGCTCGAAGCTGGCGGCCAGCGCGAAGAACTCGCCCAGGCTGTCCCAGCGCAGGTAGTCCTCCTTGACCAGCTGCTGCACGTGCTTGGGGGCCGAGCCGCCGGCTCCGGTCTCGAAGAGCCCGCCGCCGTTCATGAGCGGCACGATCGAGAGCATCTTCGCCGAGGTGCCGAGCTCCAGGATCGGGAAGAGGTCGGTGTTGTAGTCGCGCAGCACGTTGCCGGTCACCGAGATGGTGTCCTCGCCCTTGCGGATCCGCTCGATCGAGAACGCGCACGCCTCGGCGGGCGCCATGATCCGGATGTCCAGGCCGTCGGTGTCGTGGTCGCCGAGGTAGCGGTTGACCAGCTCGATCAGCTTGGTGTCGTGGGCGCGGGTCTCGTCGAGCCAGAAGACGGTCGGCGAGCCGGTGGCGCGGGCACGGGAGACGGCGAGCTTGACCCAGTCACGGATCGGGGCGTCCTTGGTCTGGCAGGCGCGCCAGATGTCGCCGGGCTGCACGTCGTGGCTGATCAGCACCTCACCGGCGCTGTTGAGGACCTGGACGGTGCCGGCCGCGGGGATCTCGAAGGTCTTGTCGTGCGAGCCGTACTCCTCGGCCGCCTGGGCCATCAGGCCGACGTTGGGCACCGAGCCCATCGTGGCCGGGTCGTAGGCGCCGTGGGCACGGCAGTCCTCGATGACGGCCTGGTAGACCCCGGCGTAGCAGGAGTCCGGGATCACCGCGAGGGTGTCCGCCTCCTGGCCGTCAGGACCCCACATGTGGCCCGAGGTGCGGATCATCGCGGGCATCGAGGCGTCGATGATCACGTCGCTGGGCACGTGCAGGTTGGTGATGCCCTTGTCGGAGTCGACCATCGCGAGCGCCGGCCCCTCGGCCAGGCCGGTCTGGACGGCGGCCTTGATGGCCTCGCCCTCGGGCAGGTTGGCCACTGCGGCGAGCAGGGCACCCAGGCCGTCGTTCGGGGAGATGCCGGCGGCGGCCAGCTGCTCGCCGTACTGCTCGAAGAGCGTGGGGAAGAAGGCCTGCACGACGTGGCCGAAGATGATCGGGTCGGAGACCTTCATCATGGTGGCCTTCAGGTGCGCGGAGAACAGCACGCCCTCGGCCTTCGCCCGCGCGACCTGCTCGGTCAGGAAGCGGCGCAGCGCGGCGACGTCCATGAAGGTGCCGTCGACGACCTCGCCGGCGAGCACCGCGAGGCCCTCCTTCAGCACGGTCTCGGTGCCGTCGGCGGCGAGGAGCTTGATGGTCAGGGAGTCGTCGGCCTCGATGACCACCGACTTCTCGTTCGACCGGAAGTCGTGCTCACCCATGGTCGCGACGTTGGTCCGCGAGTCCGGCGACCAGGCGCCCATCGAGTGCGGGTGGGTCCGCGCGTAGTTCTTCACCGACAGCGGCGCGCGCCGGTCCGAGTTGCCCTCGCGCAGGACCGGGTTGACCGCCGAGCCCTTGACCTTGTCGTACTTGGCGACGATCGCCTTGTCCTCATCGCTCTGCGCGTTCTCCGGGTAGTCCGGGACGTCGAAGCCCTGCGCCTGGAGCTCGGCGATGGCCGCCTTGAGCTGCGGGACCGAGGCCGAGACGTTCGGCAGCTTGATGATGTTGGCCTCGGGGGTCTTCGCGAGCGCGCCGAGCTCACCGAGCGCGTCGTCCGCGAGCCCGAACTGGGCCAGGATCCGCGCGGCCACCGAGATGTCGCGGGTCTCGACGCTCACGCCCGCGGTGGAGGCGTAGGCGGAGATGATCGGGAGGAACGAGTACGTCGCGAGCAGCGGCGCCTCGTCGGTGTGGGTGTAGATGATCGAGTCGGTCACGCGCCGAACGCTACTTGGCCGACTCGCCGGGCTCAATGTCGGGTGTGCCGCCGCGCAGCCAACACCATGAAGGGTGGTGCGGCGCCGCCGCCCTCCGTCGGAAGGGAAGATCATGTCCGAACCCATGCGCAAGTACGTGACCGAGCTCATCGGCACGTTCTTCCTCGTCTTCACCGTCGTCAACGTGGTCTCCGAGGGGCTCATCGAGCCCGACAAGACCTCTCCCCTCGGCGCCATCGGCATCGGCGCGATCCTGATGGTGATGATCTACGCGGGCGGGCACATCTCGGGTGCGCACTACAACCCGGCCGTCTCGATCGCCGCCTTCGTCCGCGGCCGGCTCGACGCCAACGACCTGGCGCCCTACATCGTCGCCCAGCTCGCCGGCGGGCTCGGTGCGGCCCTGCTCGGGATGTGGCTCTACGGCGACCTGCCGGACACCACGTCGTACAGCGGGAAGGCGATCTGGACGGCGCTGGTCGTCGAGGTCCTGTTCACCTTCGCGCTGGCCTACGTCGTGCTGAACGTGGCGACGTCCAAGGACCACCCGGACAACTCGTTCTACGGCCTCGCGATCGGTTTCACGGTCGGTGCCGGCGCGATCGCGGTGGGCCCGATCAGCAGCGCGGTCTTCAACCCCGCGGTCGCGTTCGGCATCAGCGTCGCGCGGATCTCGGACTGGGGCAACATCTGGATCTACCTGGTCGCCCAGGTGATCGGCGGCGTCCTGGCCGGCGTCGTCTTCAAGGCGCTCAACCCGCTCGACGCCTGATCCACCTCGGACCACCCTGGTCCGTCTTCTTGACCGGTCTGCTTTCTTGACTCGTTCAAGAAAACGGGGCAGGGTGGAACCGTGTCCCGGGAGCCCGAATTCGCAGCGCTGCTGCGTGGTGCCTCGCTCCGGGTGACCCGGCCCCGGATCGCCGTGCTCGGCGCGGTCGCTGACCACCCGCACGCGAGCACCGACGCGCTGATCGAAGCCGTGCGTGCCGAGCTCGGTGAGGTCTCCCACCAGGCCGTCTACGACTCGCTGCACACGCTGGCCTCGGCCGGGCTGGTCCGCAGGATCCAGCCCTCGGGCTCGCCTGCGCGCTACGAGTCGCGCACCGGTGACAACCACCACCACGTGGTCTGCCGCTCGTGCGGCGCGGTCGCCGACGTCGACTGCGCTGTCGGACACTCTCCCTGTCTCACCGCCTCGACCGACCACGGCTTCGCGATCGACGAGGCCGAGGTCGTGTTCTGGGGCACCTGCCCCACCTGCTCCGCACTGACGTCCTGATCCATCCACTCCCCCCGGAAGGTACTTCCATGTCGGAAAGCGAGAACCCGGCGCTCGACGCGCCCACCCCCAGCACCTCCGCACCGCGCACGAACAAGGACTGGTGGCCCAACGCCCTGGACCTCACGGTGCTGCACCCGCACAACCCCAAGGGCGACCCGCTGCCCGGCTTCGACTACGCCGCGGCCTTCGCCGGCGTGGACGTCGACGCGCTCAAGGCCGACGTCGCGGCAGTGCTGACCAGCTCCCAGGACTGGTGGCCGGCTGACTTCGGCCACTACGGCGGCCTGATGATCCGGCTCTCCTGGCACGCCGCCGGCACCTACCGCATCGAGGACGGCCGCGGGGGTGCGGGCGACGGCAACCAGCGCTTCGCGCCGCTGAACAGCTGGCCCGACAACGGCAACCTGGACAAGGCCCGCCGGCTGCTGTGGCCGGTGAAGAAGAAGTACGGCCAGTCGGTCTCCTGGGCCGACCTGCTGGTGCTGGCGGGCAACGTGGCCCTGGAGTCGATGGGTTTCGAGACCTTCGGCTTCGGCTTCGGCCGCGCGGACGTCTGGGAGCCCGAGGAGGTCGACTTCGGCGCCGAGGGCGAGTGGCTCGGCGACGAGCGCTACTCCGGGGACCGTGAGCTCGCCCGCCCGCTGGGCGCTGTCCAGATGGGCCTGATCTACGTCAACCCCGAGGGTCCCAACGGCAACCCGGACCCGCTGGCCTCGGCCCGCGACATCCGCGAGACCTTCCGCCGCATGGCCATGGACGACGAGGAGACCTTCGCGCTCATCGCCGGTGGCCACACCTTCGGCAAGACCCACGGCGCCGCGCCGGCGGACAACCTCGGCCCGGAGCCGGAGGGCGCGCCCATCGAGCAGCAGGGCCTCGGCTGGAAGAACCGCTTCGGCAGCGGCAAGGGCCGCGACGCCATCACCTCCGGCCTCGAGGTCACCTGGACGCAGGAGCCGACCCGCTGGACCAACCTGTACCTGGAGAACCTCTACGGGTACGAGTGGGAGCTCACCGAGAGCCCGGCCGGCGCCAAGCAGTGGGTGGCCAAGGACGCCGAGGACGTCATCCCCGACCCGGAGACCGGCGCGGCGACCCGCAAGCCGACGATGCTCACCACCGACCTGGCGCTGCGCTTCGACCCGGTCTACGACGAGATCGGCCGGCGCTTCCTGGAGCACCCCGAGCAGTTCGCCGAGGCCTTCGCCAAGGCGTGGTACAAGCTGCTGCACCGCGACATGGGCCCCGTCTCGCGCTACCTGGGGCCGTGGGTCCCCGAGGTCCAGCTGTGGCAGGACCCGGTCCCCGCCGTCGACCACGAACTGATCGACGACGCGGACGTCGCGTCCCTCAAGCGCACCCTGCTGTCCTGCGGCCTCTCCACGACGCAGCTCGTCAAGACGGCCTGGGCGTCGGCCGCGTCCTTCCGCGGCACCGACATGCGCGGCGGCGCCAACGGCGCGCGGATCCGCCTCGCGCCGATGAAGGACT
>JBJMIO010000029.1:0-27158 GCA_045806765.1 Marmoricola sp. | reverse complement strand
GTCGTCGAGCCGTAGCGCTTGATCACCTGGCCGTCGCGGCCGATCAGGAACTTGGTGAAGTTCCACTTGATCTTCTCGCCCAGGACGCCGCCCTTCTCCGCCTTCATCCACTGGTAGAGCGGGTGCGCGTCCTCGCCGTTGACGTCGACCTTCTCCATCATCGGGAAGCTGACGCCGTAGTTCTTCTGGCAGAACTCGCCGATCTCGTCACTGGTGCCCGGGTCCTGGGAGGCGAACTGGTTGCACGGGAAGCCGAGCACGACCAGGCCGGCGTCGACGTACTTCTCGTAGAGGCTCTCCAGACCCTCGAACTGCGGCGTGAAGCCGCACTTGGAGGCGGTGTTGACGACGAGGACGACGCTGCCGGCGTACGCCGCGAGGTCCTGCTCCTGGCCGGTCAGGGTGCGGGCCGAGAAGTCACTCAGGCTGGTCATGGGTCTCCTGGGAGGTGGGGGGACGGGGGTTCGCAGCCGGAGGGGTCGGCGGATTGGCGTGCTTGCTGCGGCGGCGTTCCTGCTCGAGGTCGCGCAGGAACGCGTCGTCGTCGTCGGGCCCCATGGGCCCCCGAGGACGCGGACGGACAGGGCCCGGACCGCCACTGCCGGGGCCCCGGGTGCCGCCCCCGGCGTTCCGGCGGTCGATCGCCCAGAAGATGCCGTAGAGGACGGCTGCCATGAGCAGCAGGTAGAAGACGAACCGGATCACCCTGCCAGCGTATCCGGGCACCGGAATATCCTGGGCCGTGTGAAGTACTTCGTGACCTACACAGTCCTGCGGATCGCCCTGTTCATCGCGTGCTGGGGAGTGATCGCCGGCGCGGCCACGATCTTCTTCGACAACGGCACCAAGGTCGGGATCTGGTCCTTCGTCGCCGCCGCGGTGATCTCCTCGCTGCTCTCGCTGCGGCTGCTCTCCGGTCCGCGCGAGAAGTTCGCGGCCAGCGTCGAGGCGCGCGCGGCCAGGGCCGCCGCGCGCTTCGAGGAGATGAAGACATCGGAAGACGCGGACTGAGTCGTGGACGCCGAGGACGACGGCTGCTGCCGGACCGCTGAGACCGACCAGCACGGGCGTGCCTGGGTGCACGAGGCGATCCGCAAGGTCGAGGCCGACGCCAACCGCTCGGCCGACACCCACCTGCACGTCTTCCCCCTGCCGGCAGGCTGGGACATCGACCTCTACCTCAAGGACGAGTCGGTGCACCCGACCGGATCGCTCAAGCACCGGCTGGCGCGGTCGCTGTTCCTCTACGCGTTGTGCAACGGGTGGATCAAGGAGGGGTCGACGATCACCGAGGCGTCCTCGGGGTCCACGGCCGTCTCGGAGGCCTACTTCGCCCGGCTGCTCGGCCTCGACTTCGTCGCGGTGATGCCGGCATCGACCTCGCCGGAGAAGATCGCGCTGATCGAGTTCCAGGGCGGGCGCTGCCACCTGGTCGAGGACCCGGGCGCCATCTACGACGAGGCGCGCCGGATCGCCACGGAGACCGGAGGGCACTACCTCGACCAGTTCACCTACGCCGAGCGCGCGACCGACTGGCGGGGCAACAACAACATCGCCGAGTCGATCTTCGACCAGCTCGCCGTCGAGCGGCACCCGGTGCCGACCTGGGTCGTGGTCGGGGCGGGCACCGGCGGGACCTCGGCGACGATCGGGCGCTACGTGCGCTACCAGCGCCACGACACCCGCGTGTGCGTGGTCGACCCGGAGAACTCGGCCTTCTTCCCGGGCTGGGCGAGCGGCGACGCGACGTACGCGACCGGCACCGGGTCGCGGATCGAGGGGATCGGGCGGCCGCGGGTCGAGCCCTCGTTCCAGCCCGCGGTGGTCGACGCGATGATCTCGGTACCCGACGCCGCCTCGATCGCGGCGATGCGCTGGACCTCGGGGGTCACCGGCCGCTCGGTCGGCGGCTCGACGGGGACCGCGATGTGGGGCGCCCTGCGCCTGGTCGCTGAGATGCACGCGCGCGGGGAGTCCGGATCGGTGGTCACGCTGCTGTGCGACGGCGGCGAGCGCTACGCCCACACCTACTACGACGACGGGTGGCTGGCCGAGCACGACCTCGACATCACGCCGTACGCCGCCACCCTGCAGCGCTTCTACGAGACCGGCGAGTGGGTCGAACCGAAGCGTTGAGTGGCCCGTTCCGTACGTCGAGTGGGGCCTAGCGGCCGATCCACAACCCGGCGAAGATGCCCGCGGCGTACAGCAGCTCGCCGACGCCGGTCAGCTGGAGCACCGGGATCAGGGCAGGTCCGGTCGCGCGCTTCGCGGTGACGAGCAAGTTCGCGCGCAGCAGCGGGACGAAGCCGACCGCCCCGAGCATCGCCCACCAGGTCGTGTGCGCCGCAAGGGAGAACAGCAGCGCGAACGCTGCCGAGTTCAGGAACGTGTACAGCCGACGCGTGTTCAGGTCGCCGAGCTTGACCGCGAGCGTGCGCTTGCCGGCGACGGTGTCGGTCGGGATGTCGCGCAGGTTGTTGGCGACCAGGATCGAGCAGGCCAGCGCACCGATCGCCGACGCGGGCGCCCACGCGATGCCAGGCAGGTCCTCGACCTGGACGTAGACCGTGCCGAGGACGGCGACGAGTCCGAAGAAGATGAAGACCACCACCTCGCCGAGGCCGAGGTAGCCGTAGGGCTTCTTGCCGCCGGTGTAGAACCACGCGGCAGCGATGCTCAGCGCGCCGACCAGGACCAGCCACCACGAGGTGCTGACGGCGAGCGCGAGCCCGAACACCCCGGCGGCACCGAACGCCGTGAACGCAGCCGCCTTGACGGCCTCGGGGCGGGCGAGCCCGGAGCCGACCAGGCGCAGCGGACCGACCCGGTCGTCGTCGGTCCCGCGGATGCCGTCGGAGTAGTCGTTGGCGTAGTTCACGCCCACCTGCAGCATCAGCGAGACCAGCAGGGCGAGCCCGGCGCGCCACCAGCAGAAGCTGTACGCGTGGAGCGCGATCCCGCTGCCGGCGAGCACCGGTGCCACCGCTGCCGGGAGGGTGCGTGGGCGAGCGCCTTCGATCCACTGTCCTGCTGTAGCCATGGCGGGGATTCTGTCACTGACCCCGATCGCTAGATTCAGGGGCGTGAGCAGCTTGTGGCCCGTGTCCGGTGACGCCGAGGGAATCCTCGCGCTGCTCCGCGAGTGGGACGCGGCCGAGGACCCGCGCCCGTTGATGATCGAGACCTCCGGATCGACCGGGCGGCCCAAGCGGGTCGTGCTCTCGCGCGCGGCGTTGCGCGCCTCCGCCGACGCGACACATGAGCGGCTCGGAGGTCCCGGCGTCTGGGAGCTGAACCTGCCACCGACGTACGTCGCCGGTGTGCAGGTGCTGTTCCGCACGATCCGCGGCGGGGGCGGATCGCGCCGCTACATCTCGCTGGTGGCGACCCAGATGGTCCGCGCACTCCGGTCGGAGGAACGGACCGGAGAGCTTCGCGAGTACGACGCGGTGCTCGTGGGCGGTGGGCCCCTGCAGCCGCAGGTGCGGGCACAGGCGGAGCGCAGCGGCATCAGGATCGTGCAGACCTACGGCATGTCCGAGACCTGCGGCGGTTGCGTTTACGACGGCGTGCCGCTCGACGGCGTCGAGGTCAGGATCGATGTCGACGACCAGGTTCTGCTGCGCGGCCCCGTCCTCTTCGACGGCTACCAGGACGAGCCGGACCGGACGGCGGCTGCTTTCCGCGACGGCTGGCTGGTCACCAACGACGTCGGTCACAGGGCGGAGGACGGCCGGCTGCGGATCGACGGTCGCGTCGACGACATGATCATCAGCGGCGGCGTGAAGGTGCCGGCGCAAGCCGTCGCCTCGATGATCCGCGCTGACGCGCACGGGTTCGGAGTCGAGGTCGTCGGCGTGCCCGACCCCGAGTGGGGGGAGCGGGTGGTCGCCGTGATGGCTGCGGGCAGTCCGATCTCGCTCGACCACGTCCGCACCTTGGTGACACCCCGGGCGTGGGCGCCACGCCAGGTCGTCGTCGTTCCGGAGATCCCGCTGCTCGCCAACGGCAAGCCCGACCGCGTCGCGATCAGGAGGCTGGCCGCCGGTGCCTGAGACCCACGTCTACTCGATCCCGCTGACCACCCGCTTCCGCGGCATCGACGTGCGCGAGGGGATGCTGCTGCGCGGTGACGCGGGCTGGGGCGAGTTCAGCCCGTTCCTGGAGTACGACGACCCGACGGCAGCCCCGTGGCTCGCCGCCGCACTCGAGGCCGCCGAGCTCGGCTGGCCCGAGCCGCTGCGCACCGAGATCCCCGTCAACGTCACGGTGCCGGCGTGCGACCCCGAGCGGGCCCGCACGATCGTGCTCGGCTCGAACGGCTGCCGGACCGCGAAGGTGAAGGTCGCCGAGCCCGGACAGGATCCCGGAGAGGACGAGGCCCGGCTCGAGGCCGTTCGCGATGCGCTCGGACCCGACGGCCTGATCCGCATCGACGCGAACGGCGGGTGGGAAGCCGCGACGGCGATCGCGCGCATCCCCGTGCTCGACCGCGCCGCCGGCGGACTGGAGTACGTCGAGCAGCCCTCGCCCTCGGTCGAGGACCTCGCGCTGGTACGTCGTCGTGTCGACGTACCGATCGCGGCTGACGAGTCGATCCGGCGCGCCGAGGACCCCTACCGGGTGCGCGACCTGGAGGCAGCGGACGTCGCGGTGCTCAAGGTGCAGCCGCTCGGGGGAGTGCGCGCGTGCCTGCGCATCGCCGAGGACATCGGCCTGCCGGTGGTCGTCAGCAGCGCGCTGGAGAGCAGCGTCGGGATCGCGGCCGGGCTCGCTCTCGCCGCCGCCCTCCCCGAGCTGCGGCACGCGTGCGGCCTGGCCACGGTGCAGCTGCTCGCCGGCGACGTCGTCACCGCGCCCCTGCTTCCGCGCGAGGGTCACCTGCCCGTGGGGATGCCGCAGGTCGACGCCGCGCAGGTCGCCCGCTGGCACGCCGGTGCCGGCCGCAGCCGGCACTGGGACGAACGACTCAGGCGGGTGCGATCTCTCGGTACGCCGGGATGAGCGCGGACCACCGGGTGCGCCAGTCCCCGTCCCCGCAGCCGTCGAGGTGGTGGGCGAGGTCCTCGACGTGCGCCTGCCAACCCGCGCCGTGCGCCGGGAGCACCTCGACCGGGAGGCCGCGCTCCTCGACGACCAGCCGGGTCCGGTCGCCCTCCGCGCTCAGCCACGCCTCGATCTCGGTCTCGTCCTGGGTCCCGGGCTCCAGGGTGACCCGCAGGTGGTGGGGTGCCTCGCACGCCTCGACCCGCCCGGTCCCGGTCCACGAGCTGCGGAAGGTGGCCTGGAACGTCCCGCCGAGCCGGAGGTCGCCGGTGACCTCGCCGAGCCAACCGACCAGGCGCGCCGAGGTCGAGACTGCGTCCCACAGGTCCTCGATGCCGGTCTCGTAGACGTCCTCGACCCGGACCGCGCCGACGCGCTCGTCGAGTCGTCGCAGGATCCCGAGGATCCGGGTGCTCGTCTCGGTCATGGGGTGCTCCTTCGCTGACGTCGCCCGCGGGCGATCTCGGTGTGCAGGGCGTCGAGGCGCTGCTCCCACAGGGCCCGGTACCCGCCGAGCCAGGTGTCGAGCTCGGCCATGGACTCCGCGCACAGGTGGTAGATCCGTCGTTGGGCGTCCTGCTCGACCTCGACCAGGCCGGCCTCGCGCAGCACGCGGAGGTGTCGCGAGACCCCGGGGCGGGCGATCGGGAGGAGGTCCGCGAGCTCGCCCGCGGTGGCGGGACGTTCCTTGAGGGCCTCGATCAGGGTGCGTCGCCCCGGGTCCGAGAGCGCCTGCAGCACTGCGTCCATGGAGGCAATGTAACTGCTCGGGTACGTAACTGCCAAGGTAATTACCGGTACGGACCGTGGCGGTAGGCTCCGCGCGTGAGCTCCACCGCGCTGGCGCGTGCGACCATCGACGCCCTCATCGCCTCCCGGGTCCGCCACGTCGTGGTCGCACCGGGCTCGCGCAACGCCCCGCTCTCGCTCGGCCTCGCCGATGCCGCGGCTGCCGGGACGATCGAGCTGCACACCCGCATCGACGAGCGCACCGGCGGCTTCCTCGCGCTGGGGATCGCGAAGACCTCGCGGGTACCCGTTGCGGTGGTCACCACCTCGGGGACCGCGGTGGCCAACCTGCACCCGGCCGTGCTGGAGGCCGCGCACGCGGGTGTGCCGCTGGTCGCGCTGACCGCGGACCGCCCGGCCCGGTTGCGCGGGACCCTGGCCAACCAGACCACCGACCAGGTCGGGATCTTCGGGCCCGCCGTGGTGACGACCGACGTGACCGGTGCGGACCAGCTGGCCGGTGCGCTGGCCGGCGCGGCGCACGGGCCTGTCCACCTCAACATCCAGCTCGACGAGCCGCTGCTGCCCGAGGACCGCTACGTCCCGAGCGGGGTCCAGCCCGAGCGCGAACCCTGGCGACGCGGCGAGCCGCACGTCCTGGGGTGCGGGCCCCGAACCGTCGTGGTCGCCGGGGACGACACCGGCCCGGGTCCCCGGGTGCTCGCCGAGCAGGCCGGGTGGCCCCTGCTGGCCGAGCCGACCAGCGGCGCGCGCAACGGGCCCAACGTGATCCGCAGCTACCGGCTGCTGCTCGGGACCGCGCTCGGTGAACGCGTCGAGCGCGTCGTGGTCGCCGGCGCGCCGACGCTCTCGCGCCCGGTCCAGCGCCTGCTGGCCCGTGAGGGGATCGAGGTCGTCTCGCGGCGGGCGCGCGGCTCCTGGGCCGATCGGCCGCACCCGGTCTCCTTCGAGTACGACGGCCCGTTCGCCGTCGAGGCCGCTGAGGACCCGGCGTGGCTGGAGGAGTGGCGCGCGGCAGATCGCGAGCTGTCGGGTCGCATCGACGTCCTGGTCGCCGCCGAGCCCGGGCTCACGCCGTACGAGGTGGCGGGGGAGGTGCACGCCGCGGTGCCCGCCGAGGGGCTGTTGCACGTCGGGGCCAGCAACCCGATCCGTGACCTCGACCTGATGGCAGGTGCCTACCCGGTCGGCGAGCGCCGGCTGCTGATCGCGAACCGCGGGCTGGCCGGCATCGACGGGACCCTCTCGACCGCGATCGGTGCCGTGATCGGACGGCCGCACACCAGCCGGGCTCTGCTGTACGTCGGCGACGTGACGTTCCTGCACGACCTGACCGCCCTGGTCATCGGCCCGGCTGAGACGCGGCCCGACCTGACCATCGTGGTCGCCAACGACGACGGCGGCTCGATCTTCGCCACCCTCGAGCAGGGGGCCGCGCCGTACGCGGACCGCTTCGAGAAGGTCTTCGGCACCCCGCACGGTCTCGACCTCGGCGCCCTGTGCAGTGCCCTGCGGGTGCCGCACTGGCGGGTCTCGGACCGCGCCGAGCTGGCGCACGCGCTGGCCAACCCGAACGGCGGCATCGAGGTGGTCGAGGCCGTGGTCCGCCGTGACAACCGCCGCGACCTCGATGCGCGCATCCGCGAGCTGGCGAGTAGATAGCCTCGACCCGTGCTCCTCGCTTCGCTCGTCGACGGGTTCTCGGCCACTCGGCCTCGAGCAAGCTCGGGCGCTCGGTGATTGTCGCTCCGCTCCTCAACGCTCCTCGCTCCGCCCGCCCACGAGCAAGCTCGGGGCGGCTCCACTCGTTCGCGTAACCTCGACCCGTGCACCTCGTCGTCACCCTCGTCGCGCTCGTCGCCACCGTCCTCGCCACCACGGCGGTGTGCCGGCGCCTGGACCTGTCCTCGCCGCTGACGCTGATCGTCGTGGGGATCATCGGGTCCTACCTGCCCTTCGTGCCCGACCTGCACCTGCGTCCGGAGGTAGTGCTCCTCGGTCTGCTCCCGCCGCTGCTCTACTCGGCTTCGCTGCAGACCTCGCTGGTCGACTTCAACGCCAACCGGCGCCCGATCCTGCTGCTCTCGGTCGGCCTGGTCGCGTTCACGACCACCGCGATCGCGGTGCTCGTGCACGCGCTGGTGCCCGGTCTCGGGTGGGGACCGGCGTTCGCGATCGGCGCGGTCGTCTCACCCCCGGACGCGATCGCCGCGACCGCGATCGGGCGGCGCATCGGCCTGCCGCGCCGCGTGGTCACGATCCTCGAGGGTGAGTCGCTGTTCAACGACGCGACGGCGCTGGTCGCGCTGAACACGGCGCTGGGTGCGACGGTCGCCTGGTACCTGGTGGCCCGGGACTTCGCGCTGGCCGCAGGCGGTGGCGTCCTGGTCGGCATCGTGTTCTTCGTGGGGATCGGCTTCATCCGCAAGCACGTCACCGACCCGGTCTTCGACTCCGCCCTCTCCTTCGTGACCCCGTTCGCGGCGTACGTCACGGCCGAGGAGATCCACGCCTCTGGTGTGATCAGCGTCGTCGTCGCCGGCCTGCTGCTCGGGCACAAGGCGCCGGTGCTCCAGACCGCGCAGTCGCGGATCGCCGAGCGGATGACCTGGCGCAGCATCTCGTTCCTGCTCGAGAGCTCGGTCTTCCTGCTGATCGGTCTGCAGGCGCGCTCGATCATCCACGACGTCGGCAACGACTCGCTCGGTGGTGGCCGCGTGGTGCTGATCTGCGCGAGCGTGCTGGTCGCGGTGATCGTCCTGCGGGTGGTCTGGGTCTTCATCGCCCGCTACCTCATCATCCGCCCAGGTCCTGACGGCGAGACCGGGCAGCGGCCACCGTGGACCTACACCTTCCTGCTCGGCTGGGCGGGGATGCGCGGTGTGGTCACGCTGGCCGCGGCGTTCGTGATCCCGGTCGACACCGAGCACCGCGAGGTGCTGCTGCTGATCGCCTTCACCGTCACCGCCGGCACGCTGTTCCTCCAGGGCATGTCGCTGCCGTGGGTGGCGCGCCGGCTGCGCGTGCCCTCACCGGACCCGACGGCAGACGCGCTGGCCCGGGCCAACCTGCTGCACCAGGCCTCGCAGGCGGGTCTCTCGAAGCTCGAGGCGATGCTGGTCGACCACGACGAGGACCCGCACGACATCGAGGGCACCCTGCGCGACCGGGTGAGGCGTCGCGACTACGCGGCGTGGGAGCGGGTCGGTGCGACCACCGAGCAGATGACGCCGAGCGAGCTGTACTCGAAGAAGCGGCGCAAGATGATCGAGGCGGAGCGTTCGCGGGTACTGGAGATCCGTTCGACCGGACGGGTCGCGCACGAGGTCGTCGAGGAGGTTCTCGCGATGCTGGACGTGGAGGAGTCGATGTTGGAGTACAGCGACAACGAGACCGAGCGGGTGCGCGCAGCGCAGACCCCGATGTCCTTCGAGGGCGGCTGCGAGGACCTGCAGCACCCGCGACCACCGGTGGAGCCGGACGCGGTGGCGGAGTGCAGCGACTGCATCCGCGAGGGCAGCGCGTGGGTCCACCTGCGGATGTGCCTGGACTGCGGGCACGTCGCCTGCTGCGACTCCTCACCGAAGATGCACGCCACGCGTCACTTCCACGAGAGCTCTCACCCGGTCATGCGCTCGGCCGAGCCCGGTGAGACGTGGCGCTGGTGCTTCGTCCACGAGCTCACCGGCTGAGGACGCAACCCACTCGACGTGCAGAACGGGCCCACTCGACGGGTCAGAGGAGTGGTTTGAGGGCGAGGAGGGCGATCACGGTCGCCGCGACGATCCCGGTCGTACGCCGCCCGCGCGGCCCCGCGACCCAGCGGCCCAGGCCGGCGCCGAGGCTGGCGACGAGGACCTGCCAGCTGGCGCTCGCGAGGAACGCGGCGGCGACGAAGGCGGTGCCCTGGGCCGGACCGTGGATGGTCACGGTGCCGCCGAGGACGATCGCGGCGAAGTAGACCACCGTGGCCGGGTTGACCGCGGTGATGCCGACGAAGGTGAGCCAGGCCCGCAGCGGGGTCCACGTGCGGGCAGCGGCCTCGGTTCCGTCCGCCGGTCGCAGGGCGTGCACGAGGGTGAGCGCGGCGATCAGGAGCAGCGCCGCGATCGAGACGCCCTGGAGGACCCCCTGGACCGGGTCCAGCGTGTCGGCGACGGCCTTGCCCGCGACGACCGCCACGGCGGCGTACACCCCGTCGACGGTCGCGACCCCGAGGCCGGCCGAGGCGCCGACGGCCCACGACGTCCGCGCCGAGAGCGCGATGATCAGCGCGGCCACGGCACCCACCGGCACCGCGATCGCGTAGCCGGTCACCAGGCCGGAGAGCAGGACGTCGAGCACCGGGAGATGGTGGCGGACCGGTGGGCTTCGTGCCAAGGCGTTAACGCTCGCCCTGCCCTCGCCGCAGCCCGAGGAGCCTCAGGCGAAGGTGTAGTCCTCCAGCGGGAACGCCTCGACCGCCTTGCGCGCGCTGCGCGAGGAGGTCGGCCGCAGCAGGACCGCGTCGCCCTCGTTGGTGTAGTAGTAGCTGCGCGCGGTGCCGCACGAGCCCTGGTTGAACACGGTGTCGTCCATCCGCTCGAGCATGTGGTCGAGGAACGCGGCGTCGGCGGCGCGGGTGACCTCGAAGGTGCGCGCGTCCTGCTCCTTCACCGCGCCGAGCAGCCTCTCGATGTGGCGCATCTGCACCTCGATGGTCATGAAGTAGCTCAGGCCCGAGTAGGAGTACGGCGAGTTCAGGCTGATGAAGTTCGGGAAGCCGGCCACGGTGACGCCCTCGAAGGCGTGGTAGCCCTGGGCGCGCCACGACTTGCCGAGATCCAGGCCGTCCTTCCCGATGATCTCGATCGCCGGGAAGTTGGTGTCCCACAGGTTGAAGCCGGTGGCGAGGACGAGCACGTCGATCTCGTGCTCGCGCTCCCCGCCGGTCACGGGGTCGCGGGTCACGACCGCGGTCGGGGTGATCCGGGTGATCGGGGTGGTCTCCAGGTCGACGTTCTCCCGGTTGAAGGTCGGGTAGTACTCGTTGGAGAACGTCGGGCGCTTGCAGCCGAAGCTGTAGTCCGGCGTGAGCTTCGCGCGCGTCTGGGGATCGCGGACCTGGCGGCGCAGGTGCGCCTTCGCGAGGGCTGCGGCGCCCTGGTTGAGCACCTTGGCCTGCTTGTAGTGCAGCACCGCGGTGACCATCATCCCCTCCAGCCAGGCGCTGTTCGCCCGGCGCGCGACGCGCTGGGTCCACGGCTGGGCGGCGAACAGGCCCCGGACCACACCGGGGATCTTGAAGTCGGTCTTCGGGGTCACCCAGATCGGGGTGCGCTGGAAGACGGTCAAGCGTCCCGCGCGCCGGGCGATGTTCGGGATCAGTTGGACGGCGGTCGCGCCGGTGCCGATGACCGCGATGCGCTTGCCGTCCAGGTCGACCGCGTCGTCCCACCTGGCGGTGTGGACCACGGTGCCGGCGAAGTCCTCGACGCCCTCGATGTCGGGCAGCCGGGGCTGGGAGAGGAAGCCGGTCGCGGTCATCAGGAACCGCGCGGTCCGGGTACGGCGACGGCTGCCCGTGCCGGTCCCCTTCGTGGTGAGGACCCAGTGCTGCGCCTCCTCGTCCCAGCGAGCGCCCTCGGCCAGGACGCCGAACTCCATGTGCCGGCGCAGGTCGTACTTCTCCGCGACGTGCTCGGCGTACGCCTTGAGCTCGGCGCCGCGTGCGAACCAGTGCTTCCAGCCCGGGTTCGGCTCGAAGGAGTAGGAGTAGGTGACGCTGGCGATGTCGACGGCCAGGCCGGGGTAGTGGTTCACGTGCCAGGTGCCGCCGAGGTCGTCCTCGCGCTCGAGGATCACGATGTCGTGGTCCCCGGTGCCGTAGCCGAGGCGCTTGAGGCTGATCGCCGCACCCATCCCGCCGAAACCGGCGCCGATGATGATCACGTCGTGGTCGGTCATGACCCGCTCTCCTTCTTGAACAAAGTTCAATAGTGGTGCTGAGCCTAGTCTGGCTGCATGCGGATCATCAAGCACGGTCACGCCTGCGTGACCCTCGCAACGTCCACGGCGACCCTGTGCATCGACCCGGGAGCCTTCACCGACCCGGGTGCGGCCGAGGGCGCCGACGCGGTCCTGATCACCCACGAGCACGCGGACCACTGGACCCCCGGCCAGCTCGCTGCGACCGAGGCGCCCATCTACACGATCGCCGCGGTGGCCGACCAGATCGCGGCGGCCGATCCGGGGCTGCGCGCACGGGTCACGATCGTCGAGCCCGGCCAGCGCTTCACCGCGGCCGGGGTCGAGGTGACGGCCGTGGGCGCCAAGCACGCCGTGATCCACCCCGAGCTGCCGCACTTCGACAACAGCGGCTACCTCCTCGAGGCTGAGGGTCGCTCGGTCTTCCACCCCGGGGATGCGCTGACCCCGCTGCCGACCCCGCCGGACCTGCTGCTGCTCCCGGTCAGCGCGCCGTGGCTCAAGGTCTCCGAGTGCATCGACTACGCCCGTACGACGGGAGCCGCGCGCTCTCTGGCCATCCACGACGCCGTCTACAGCGAGGCCGGTCTCGGCATCGTCGACGGGCACGTCGCCCGGTTCCTCGCGCCGCTGGAGAAGGAGTACGTCCGGCTCCCGGCAGGTGCCGACCTGACGCTGTGAGGTCCCGGCACTGTGACCCAGGTCGCGTCGTGTCGACTTGCAAACAAGATAAAGTCGAGTAGATTACTTGACTATGAACCTCTCGGTACTCCTGATCGCGCGGGTCCACCTGGACCTGATGCGCGTCACCAGCGCTTCCTGTCGCTGACCTCGTCACCCGAGCGCGCCCGACCCGCCGACCGCCCGGTCGCCCGGTCGCCCCCGCTCGGTCCCCGATGAGACCTCGAGCAGCAGGAGCACACCCGTGTCCTTCGACATCCGCAAGATCACCGCCAACATCGGTGCCCGTGTCACCGGCATCGACCCGTCCGCAGACCTGAGCGAGGAGGACGTCGCCGGGCTGCGCGACGCCCTCGGCGAGC
This sequence comes from Marmoricola sp., assembly GCA_045806765.1. Classification (GTDB taxonomy): domain Bacteria; phylum Actinomycetota; class Actinomycetes; order Propionibacteriales; family Nocardioidaceae; genus Marmoricola. The sequence goes on along the minus strand of JBJMIO010000029.1, from coordinate 14,349 downwards.
ACAAGGCGCTCGTCCTCGACGCGCCCGGCCTGGACGCCGCGGGCCAGGAGCGCTTCGCGGCCCGCTTCGGACCGCTGACCACCGCCCACCCCACGGTGCCCGGGGGAGAGACCCCGAACGTCCTCGACGTGGACTCCGAGGTCAACAAGGCCAACGAGTGGCACACCGACGTCACCTTCGTGGTGAACCCGCCCGCGGTCAGCACGCTGCGCTCGATCGTCGTCCCGCCGTACGGCGGCGAGACCCTGATCGCCAGCAGCGCGGCCGCCTACGCCAGCCTGCCCGAGCCGCTGCGCAGCTGGGCCGACACGCTGTGGGCGGTGCACACCAACGTCTACGACTACGCCGAGCCGCGGCCGCAGCGGAAGGCTTCGGAGGCCGCGTACCGCGAGACGTTCGAGTCGACCCGCTACGAGTCGGTGCACCCGGTCGTGCGGGTGCACCCCGAGACGGGGGAGCGCGGGCTGTTCATCGGGGGGTTCGTGCGCGGCATCGTCGGGCTCTCCACGACCGAGTCCCGTGACGTGCTGCGCCTCCTCCAGGCCCACGTCACCACACCCGAGCACGTGCTGCGCTGGTCCTGGCAGCCCGAGCAGCTGCTCGTCTTCGACAACCGGATCACCCAGCACTACGCGATCGACAACTACGACGACCTGCCCCGCCGGCTGAGCCGGATCACGGTGGGCGGGGACGTCCCGGTCTCCATCACCGGTGAGCGCAGCCGCTCGCTGGTCGGGGACTCCTCCCACTACTCCGCCGTCCCGGAAGCGAGTGCCGCCGCATGAGCCTGCTGCTGGAAAGACCCGCCACCGCGCCCGAGGTCGGGCGCACCATCACCAAGGAGACGTTCACCCCGCCGGTGCGGCACGCCTCGCGCGTGCGCCGTGTCGTCGACCTCGCCCGCTGGCCGCTGGGCATCTACACCACCCCGGTCGCGCTGTTCGCGCTGTGGGAGGTCGCCAGCCGGCTCGGCTGGCTCTCCGAGCGCGTCGCACCCGCGCCGAGCGCGATCCTGCACGCGGGCTGGGGGCTCTACCAGCGCGGCGAGCTGGTGCCGAGCATCGAGACCTCGCTCGGTCGTGCCGGCGCGGGACTCCTGCTCGGCCTGCTGGTCGGCGTCACCGCGGGCGTCCTGGGCGGCCTGCTGAAGAGCGGGGAGTACCTGTTCAACGGCGTCTTCCAGATCCTGCACACCATCCCGCTGCTCGCGATCCTGCCGCTGATGATCGTGTGGTTCGGCATCGACGAGCTCACCAAGGTGCTGCTGATCTCCTTCGGTGCCGCGGTGCCGATGTACCTCAACCTCTTCGCCGCGATCCGCGGCGTCGACCACCGCCTTGTCGAGATGGCACGGGCCGCGGGCGCGAGCAGATGGCGCCAGGTCACCCGTGTGCTGCTGCCCGGCGCGCTCCCCGGGTTCCTGGTCGGTCTGCGGTTCTCGCTGGCCTACAGCGTGCTCGGTCTGGTCGCCGCGGAGCTGGTCAACGTCGACCAGGGCATCGGCTTCCTGATCAACCGCGCGCAGACGTACCTGCAGACCGACCAGGTCTTCTTCGGACTGGTGATCTACGCCGTGCTCGGCCTGCTGGCCGACCAGCTCGTCCGGGTCCTCGAGCGCGTGCTGCTCGCGTGGCGACCCAGCTACGAGGCGGCATGAGCACGCACACGCCCACCGCGGGGGCGCACGCCGCGGCCGAGGCCAGCGCCGATACGGTCGCCGTCCGGGTCCGCGACGTCGTACGCCGCTTCGGCGACCGCACCGTCCTGACCGACCTCGACCTGTCGATCGCGCGCTCGGAGTTCGTCGTCCTGCTCGGGCCCTCGGGCTGCGGCAAGAGCACGTTGCTGCGCCTGCTCGCGGGCCTCGACCGGCCCGACGCCGGCGAGGTCGAGGTGCCGCGCGAGCGCGCCATCGTCTTCCAGGCCGACCGGCTGCTGCCCTGGCAGAAGGTCTGGCGCAACGTCACGATCGGGCTGGACCGCGCCGGTGCCAAGGCACGTGCTCTCGCGGTGCTCGGCGAGGTCGGGCTGGCCGATCGTGCGAACGCGTGGCCCAAGACGCTCTCGGGTGGTGAGGCCCAGCGGGTCGCGCTCGCCCGGGCGCTGGTCACCGAGCCCGACCTGGTCCTGCTCGACGAGCCGTTCTCGGCGCTGGACGCGATCACCCGGTTGCACATGCACGACCTCGTGCGCCAGCTCCACCAGCGGCACGGCGCCGCGATGCTCCTGGTCACCCACGACGTCGCCGAGGCGATCGCGCTGGCCGACCGGATCCTGGTCATGGACTCGGGTCGCATCGGGAGCTCGTACGCCGTCCGCCTCAGCGCCGAGGACCGGCGCTCCTCCCAGGCCCGCGAGGACCTCCGCGGTCAGCTTCTCGCCGACCTCGGGCTCGCCGGGCGCCGCTGACCCCGCCCACTAGCGCACCTGCAACACACGACACCTCCCCGGGGCGCCGCTGCGTACCCGAACACCCCCGAGAAGAGAGAGAAACCATGTCCCCCACCTTCCGATCCCCGCTGCTCAAGCGCGCGACCGTGGCTCTCGGCGCCCTTGCCCTGACGGCTGGCCTCGCCGCCTGCGGTGCCGCCGAGGCAGCGGTCGGAGGCGCCTCGAACGGCGCCCACCCCGAGTGGAAGAAGCTCACCTTCGTGGTCGGAGAGCAGAGCGACGGCATCAAGACGCTCGCCTCGACCTCGGGCGCGTTCAAGGACGCGTCGTACACGATCAAGTTCGCGAAGTTCGACTACGGCCCGCCGCTGGTCGCCGCTGCCGGTTCGGGCGACGTCGACTTGGGCATGGTCGGCTCGGTCCCGCCGATCGCCGGTGCCGCGAAGGACCTCGGCTTCAAGGTGATCGGCCTGGAGCTGCCGGAGTCCCCGGACAAGGCGCTGGAGAACATCATCGTGCCCAAGGGCTCCTCGGTCCGGACGGTCGCCGACCTGCGCGGCAAGAAGATCGCCGTCCCGCAGGGCTCCTCGGCGCACGGCCTGCTGCTCAACACGCTCAAGTCCGCCGGCCTGACGACCAAGGACGTCAAGATCGTCTACCTGGACCCGAAGTCCGGGGCCGCGGCGTTCGACAGCGGCAAGGTCGACGCCTGGTCGATCTGGAACCCCCAGGGCGAGTTCGCGATCCAGAAGGGCGCGCGCGTCCTGGTCCCGGGCGTGCCGCCGCTGGACCCGGGCAGCCAGTACTACGTGGGTTCCTCCAAGGACCTCACCGACCCGACCCGTCGCGCCGCGCTGACCGACGTGCTCGAGCGCATCGGCCGGGCCTACGCCTGGGGCAACGCGCACCCCGACCAGCACGCCCAGGCGATCTCCACCGACAGCGGTGTCCCGCTGGACCAGGTCAAGCCGACCGAGCCGACGTGGCGCTTCACGCTCTCCTACGTCGACCCGACCCACGTCGCGGCCGCGCAGAAGCTGGCCGACCTGTTCTTCGACGCCGGTGAGATCGGCAAGCGCGTCGAGTTCACCAAGGTGGTCGACAACCTGCTGACCCCCGACTACGACCCGACGAAGGGACTGAGCTGATGACGCGCCGTCAGCTGCACCTCAACGCCTTCCTGATGGAGGCGGGCCACCACGAGGCCGCCTGGCGCCTGCCGGCCAGCGACCCGAACGCCGACTTCGACCTGGGTCACTGGGTCCGGTTGGCCAGGATCGCGGAGGCGGCGAAGTTCGACTCCCTGTTCCTCGCCGACGGCCCCGTGCTCCAGGGCACCGGGGAGTTCCGCAGCCCCGGCCAGCTCGAGCCGCTCACGCTCCTGACCGCGCTGGCCGCGGCGACCGAGCGGATCGGGCTGATCGCCACCGTGTCGACGACGTACAACGATCCCTACAACCTGGCACGGCGATTCGCCTCGGTCGACCACGTCAGCGGGGGCCGTGCCGGGTGGAACATCGTCACCTCGGCAACGCGCGAGGAGGCCGAGAACTTCGGCCTCGACGAGCGTCCGCTGCACGCGGACCGCTACGAGCGGGCGGACGAGTTCCTCGACCTGGTCACCAAGCTGTGGGACTCGTGGGGCGACGACGCGTACCTCGGTGACAAGGAGTCGGGACGGTGGGGCGACCCCTCGCAGATCCGGCGCGTCGAGCACCGCGGCAAGCACTTCAGCGTCGGTGGCGGGCTGAACGTGCCGCGCTCGCCGCAGGGCTACCCGTTGCTCGTCCAGGCCGGTGCCTCGGAGGCGGGGCGTGCGTTCGCGGCGCGCTACGCCGAGGCGATCTTCACCGCCAGCCAGACGCTCGCGCACGCGCAGGAGTTCTACGGCGACATCAAGAAGCGCGCGGCTGCGGCAGGTCGCAACCCCGACGGTGTCGTGGTGCTGCCGGGCATCGTGCCGATCATCGGCAGCACCGAGTCCGAGGCGCGTGCGCTGGCACGTGAGCTCGACGACCTGCGCGTCCCGGAGTACGGGCTGCTCGCGCTCGGGAAGGTGCTCGAGGTCGATCCCTCCGAGCTCCCGCTCGACGAGCAGCTGCCGCGCCACGTGGTCGAGCGCCCGACGGCGCGCGAGGGCTTCAAGAGCCGCAGCGACCTGATCATCGAGATGGCGACCTCGGAGCACCTCACCGTGCGCCAGGTGCTCTCGCGCCTGGGTGGCGGTCGCGGTCACAACGTCGTGGCCGGCACGCCCGAGCAGATCACCGAGCTGCTGCTGACCTGGTTCGAGCAAGGTGCCGCCGACGGCTTCAACGTGATGGGCGCAGCACTGCCCTCGGGTCTGGAGGCGTTCGTCGAGCACGTGCTGCCCACGCTGCGCGATCGCGGCCTGTTCCGCGAGGACTACGAGGGCACCACGCTGCGCGAGCACTACGGGCTGGCGCGGCCGGAGAACCGGTTCGACGTGGCCGCCCGGTCCGCGCGCAGTGCGTGACCAGGACGGGGTCCCCTCGGCGTTGGTCGTGCGCGGTCTGCGCAAGACCTACCCGGGGGGAGCCGCCGCGCTGGACGGCCTGGACCTGACCATCCCGGCCGGCTCGCTGTTCGGGCTGCTCGGGCCCAACGGCGCCGGCAAGACCACGCTGATCGGCTCGGTCTGCAACCTGGTCGAGCCGACGGCGGGCTCGGTCGAGGTCTTCGGCCACCCCGTCGGCACGCGGATCGCGCGGAGCCTGTTCGGCCTGGCCGAGCAGGACATCAACGTCGACCGCTTCCTGACGATCAGGCAGGTGCTCACCTACCACGGCGGTTACCACGGCCTGGGACGTCGCGAGGCCGCGCGACGGGCCGACGAGGCGCTCGACCTGCTCGGCCTCCGCTCGAAGGCGAGGGCCACCGCACCGGAGCTCTCGGGAGGGATGCAGCGTCGGCTGGTGCTGGCGCGTGCCTTGCTGAACAGGCCGAGGCTGCTCATCCTGGACGAGCCGACGGCAGGGGTGGACGTGGACCTGCGCACCGAGATCTGGAGCCTGGTGCGCGCGCTCAACGCCGCCGGCACCACGATCGTGCTCACCACGCACTACCTCGAGGAGGCCGAGGCGCTCTGCGACGAGATCGCGCTGATCCGGGCCGGACGGATCGTTGACCGCGGGACGGCGTCCGCGCTGCGCGAGCAGTACGCCGCCGGCAGCATCGCGGACCTCTACCAGCGCGTCCTGGCGGTGCCGTCCGAGATCACCGGGGCGGTCGCGTGAGCACGCTGCTGGAGCCCGCTCCGGTCGCAGCGAACTACGTCGCCGAGCGGGCGCCGTTCCGCTGGCTGCTCGAGCGCGAGGTGCTGCGCTACCTGCGCATCTGGCGCTACTCGCTGGTCGGACCGGTGCTCTCGACCGTGCTGTTCGTGGTCGTCTTCGGCACCGTGCTGTCGCGGCACGTCGACGGGCTCGGCACGACGAGCTACGGACGCTTCATCGTGCCTGGCCTGGTCGTGCAGGCGGTGCTCAACGTCGGGTACTTCAACGGGACCACGTCGCTCTACGAGGCGCGTCGCGACCGCTACCTGAACTGCGTGCTGGCCAGTCCGCTGAGGTGGTGGGAGATCCACGCCGCGCTGGCCCTGGCGGCCGTCGTACGCGGTCTGCTCGTCTCCGGCGCGGTGCTGGCGGTGGCGGTACCCCTGACCGGGACGACGGTGGCGCGGCCCGGCTACCTGCTGCTCGCCGGGACCGGCGTGCTGGTGGTCGCCGCGCAGTTCGGGATCATCGCCGGCGCGGTCGCGTCCTCGCTGGACCACGTGTACTCGGTCGAGTCGCTCGTGCTGCTGCCGCTCGGGTTCCTCGGCGGGATCTTCTACCCGCTCGACCAGCTCGCAGGTGGCTGGCGGGTCGTCAGCGAGCTCAACCCGTTCTTCTGGCTCGTGCAGGCCGGCCGGATCGGCTTCCTGGGCGCGGCCGACGTGCCTCCGATCGCGGCACTCGGCGTGGTCTGGGCGCTGGCGATCCTGCTGACGTCGTGGGCCGCCCGGATCTTCGCGGGTGGTCGCCTCAGGGCGTGAGCAGGGCGCGCTCCAGGCTGCGTGGGCGCCGCCCGGTGACCCGCCGTACGTCGTCGGAGAGCCGGGCGACCTCGCCGTCGCGGATCGCGGTGTAGGTGCTCACCCACGCGTCGAGCTGCCAGTCCTCGGCCTCGGGGTAGGCGGCCCGGCGTGAGGCGTAGGCCTGCTCGGTCGTCTCGTCGGCGAACCGGAGCGGTCGACCCAGCGCCGCGCTCGAGCGGGCGGCGATCTCGGCGAACGTCAGCGACTCGGGCCCGGTCAGCTCGTAGGTCGCGCCGGCGTGCTCGTCGGGGGAGCGCAGCACCTCGGCGGCGACAGCGGCCACGTCGGCGCGTGCGACGGCCGCGACCCGGCCCTCACCGGCTGGCCCGCTGATGAGACCGTCCGCGTCGGCGAAGAGCGGCAGCACGTCGAGGTAGAAGTTGTCGCGCAGGATCGTGTGGGTGAGCTCGCACTCCTTGATCGCCTGCTCGGCGTCGTGGTGGTCGCGCCCGAGCGTGAACCGGGCCTCAGGCGCCGCGCCGGCGAACGAGGTGTAGACGAGGTGCCGTACGCCGGCCTCGGCAGCCGCCTCGATGAAGGTCCGGTGCTCGGTACGCCGCGTCTGGCTCTCGGAGGCCGAGACCATCAGCAGGACCTCGACGCCCTCGAGAGCGGCGATCGCGGCGCCCCGGTCGCCGTACTCCGCGGCGACCACGGTGCTCCCGGCGATGGCCGGCGCGCGTGCCGGATCGCGCACGACCAGCCGCGGCGACAGGTCTGCCAGTGCGCGCGCGACCGCGCCGCCGAGTTGGCCGGTGGACCCGGTCAGGGCCAGGGTGCTCATGGGAGGCCAACGACGCACGCCCACCGGCTGTTCCCGGCCCGGTCCCGGGGAACGACGACGGCCGGCCCCACCAGGGACCGGCCGTCGAGGTTCGGATCGATCAGAAGGCGCCGGTGCCGTTCGGGACACCGAGGCCGGTCGGGCCGTCCCAGCCCGAACGTGCCGTGCACCACTGCGTCGTGGAGCAGCTGCCGTTGCTGCCCGAGACGATGTCGCGCAGCGAGGAGGAGTGGGCGTAGGGCAGCGAGTTCGCCTGGACCCCGGCGGGGACACCGCCGGCGAGGGCGAAGACCGAGGCGATGATCGGCGAGGACTCGCTGGTGCCGCCGACCTGGGCCCAGGTCGAGGACCGGGTGCTGGTCGGGTAGTAGACCGCCATGCCGCCGTTGGCCGGGTCGGCCGCTGCGGAGACGTCGGCGATGGCCCGCTTGGAGCAACCCGTCCCGAATGCGCCTGCGCCGGCGAGCGCGGTGTTGACCGTCGAGCAGCCGCTGCCGGCACCGCTCCACGCGCTCTCCGAGACCCGGTTCAGCCCGCTCATCACCAGCGAGGTGCCGCCGACCGCGACGACGTAGGACGAGGACGCCGGGAAGCTGCCGCCCTTGTAGCCGTTGTCACCGGTCGAGGCGGTCACGGCGATGCCGGGGTGGTTGTAGTAGGCACCGGCGCTGGCATCCGAGATGTCGCCGCCGCCGTAGCTGTTGCTGATCGCGACGACGCCGGCCTGCTTGGAGGCGGTGCTGGCGGCCGTCCCGAGGTCGGCGATCGAGGCCGACCTGGCCTGCACGACGAGGATCTTGCAGCTCGGGCAGATCGCGGAGACGGCGTCGACGTCGAGGGCGGTCTCACCGGCCCAGCCGACGTTCATCCGGGGGAGGCTGGTGCCGCCGGTCTGGTTGATCACGCGCAGGCAACCGTTGGCCTTGGTGCACGGCGCCAGGCCGAACTGGCTGCGGTAGACCCCGAGGTCGCCCTCCAGGTTGGTGTACCCGTAGGCATCGATGACTGCGACCGTGCTGGTGGCGTCGCCCGTCAGCCCGTAGGCGGAGCGCAGCTGGGCCGGCGTTGCTGCTCCGGCAGGCGGCTTGCTGGTGGCGGCGACCTTGCCGTTCTTGTCCACCATCACCTTCGCGGTACAGGCGGCGACCCCCGCCTTGGTCGGTGCCGAGCAGACGCGGACCGCGTGGCGCCCGCCCGCCGCGGCACCGGCCGGGTCGAGCACACCCACCGATGCGGCGACCAGTGCCACCAGGCCGAACAGCGCGGCCAGCTTGTGCTTCGTCATGAAGTTTCCCTCCCCACGTGCGCCCGGGCATTCCGGACACCTGGGGACATCGTGCGCCCGCCAGCGCCGTCCCGCCAGCAAAACGCCTCACAAGATCTCGCGCTGCACGAATCTGCAGGGCCGTACCCGGGGGACGGCGTCGTCATCGCGTCGTTCAGTGACCGCCGAGCGAGTCGCGCACCGGGATGAACTTGGCCTGGGACTCGGCGAGCTCGGCCTCGGGGTCGGACCCGGCGACGATGCCGCAGCCGGCGAAGAGGCGCACCCGGGCGCCCTCGATCTCGGCCGAGCGCAGTGCGATGCCGAACTCGCCGTCGCCGTGCGCGTTCATCCAGCCGACCGGGCCGGCGTACCGGCCGCGGTCCATCGCCTCGAGCTCGGCGATCATCTCGACGGCCAGCTTGGTCGGGGTGCCGCCGACGGCGGCCGAGGGGTGCAGCGCCGCGGCGAGCTCGAGCGCGCTGGCGCCGCTGTCGTGCGCGACCCCGGCCACGTCGGTGGCCAGGTGCATGACGTTGGGCAGGTGCAGGACGAACGGTGTCTCGGGCACGTTCATCGAGGTGCAGTACGGCGCCAGCGCGTCGGCGACCGAGCGCACGGCGTACTCGTGCTCCTCGAGGTCCTTGCTGGAGCGGGCCAGGGTCGCGGCCAGGGTCAGGTCGTACTCGTCGTCCCCCGTACGCCGGATGGTGCCGGCCAGCACGCGCGAGGTGACCAGGCCCTTCTCGCGGCGCACGAGCAGCTCGGGGGTCGCGCCGAACATGCCGTCGACGTGGAAGGTCCAGCACATCTCGTACTCGGCACCGAGCCGGCGCAGCGGCCAGCGCACGTCGATCGGGGCGTCGGCCGTGGCGATCAGGTCGCGCGCGAGCACGACCTTGTCGAGCTCACCGGCGTTCAGGTGCAGCACGGCCTCCCAGACCACGCCCTCCCAGTCGGCTCCGGACAGCGCGCCGTCGGCGAAGGAGATGTTCACCGGCGCGTCCGGCGCCGGCTGCGGCGTGAGGTCGGGGATCTCCTCGGCGCTGGCACCGATGGTGGTCACGAAGCACCGGTCCCCGCGCCGGCCGACGACGACCTTCGGGATGACCAGGACGGAGTCGCCGGGGCTGTCGGCGAACGCGAAGCTGCCCAGGCACACCAGCCCGGTGCCGGGGAGCTCGACCTCGTCAGCCACGGCGGCGAGACGGGCCACGTCGCGCCACCACGTGGAGGCGTCGGAGAAGCGGTTCTCGCCGCGGGTACGGCAGATCGCTGCCACGCCCCAGGTCACGATGCCCTCGCCGCGGCGCAGCCAGGTCATCGCCTCGGTGTCCGGGAGGAGGTCGAGGAGCGGTCCCGGGTCACGGACCTCGAGGGTGCGGGCGACCAGCCGGGGAACGGGCGTCGCGCTGCTGCTCACCCCTCCAGACTACGACCAGTACACGACGACCTTGTCGCCGAGGTGGACCTCGTCGAAGAGCTGTTCGATCCCGTCGTGGTCGCGCACGTTCACGCACCCGTGGCTCGCCCCGGCGTACCCGCGCGCGGCGAAGTCGGAGGAGTAGTGCACGGCCTGCCCGCGGGAGAAGAACATGGCGAACGGCATCGCGGAGCCGTAGAGGCTCGAGACGTGGTCGCGCGACTTGCTCTCGACGTGGAAGAGGCCCTCGCGGGTGGGTGCGTAGGAGGCGCCGAATCGCACGGCCATCGTCTTCTCCACGGTGCCGTCGACGACCCAGCGGATCGTCCGGCTGGTCTTGTCGATGCACAGCGCGCGACCGGTGGTGCAGCGCGGGTCGAGACGGGCGCCGGTCCAGCTGCCGTCGCCACCGTGCGCGGGGTCGAGGCGGTTGGCCAGCTCGTCGGCGGTCGGGGTGTGGGTCATGCGTTCGAGGCGGCGCAGCGTGCGGGCATCGACCAGACCGGTGGCGGGCAGACCGCGCTTGGCCTGGAACCCCTTGACCGCCTCGGTCGTGCGCGGTCCGTAGGTGTCGGTGACGTCGCCGGAGAACCAGGCGAGCTGACGCAGACGTGACTGCAGCGCGCGGACCGCCGTGCCGTGGTCGCCGGCGCGGAGCACCGGGGCCGGCGGAGGATCGACCTGGGTGGCCGGACTGCTGGGGGAGGCCGGGGTGCCCGGCGCCTGCGTCGTCGGGTCAGCGCCCGGCGGCGCGACCGACGGCGTGCCGGCCGGTGTGCCGGACGGGGTGCTCGTCGTGGGCGCGAGGTGCGGGCTGCTCGCCGCGCTGGCGCGGTCGTCCCCGAGCTGTCCGGTGGCCGCGGCCACGCCGTACCCGAGCGCGCCCACGGCCAGGAGCAGGACGATGAACATCGTCACACTGGTCCCACGCTTCACTTCAGTAACCACCGGTCCATGGTGCCGTCTCCCGAGCCTCATACCTGGAACGACGCTCCACGAAGCCGAAAGGTTGCGTGCGGAGAGCGCCGGATAGTGTCTCGTTTCGTGACCCGAGCAGACCTGGAGAAGAAGCCCGCCGAGGTGCAGGCGATGTTCGACGACGTCGCCGCGCGCTACGACATCACCAACGACGTGCTCAGCCTCGGGCAGGACCGCCGCTGGCGGCGCATCGTCCTGGACGCGATCGACCCCCAGGCGGGCGAGGTCGTCCTCGACCTCGCGGCCGGGACCGGTACGTCGAGCCAGCCGTTCGCCGACCGCGGGGCCACCGTCGTGCCGTGCGACTTCTCCGTCGGCATGCTGCGGGTGGGCAAGCGGGCCAAGCCCCACCTCCCGTTCGTGGCCGGGGACGGCACCAGGCTCCCTTTCGCCGACGCCACCTTCGACGCGGTCACCATCTCCTTCGGCCTGCGCAACATCGTCGACCCCGACGCCGGCCTGCGCGAGCTGTACAGGGTCACCAAGCCGGGCGGACGGATCGTGGTGTGCGAGTTCTCCTCGCCGACCTGGTCGCCGTTCCGCACGGTCTACATCGAGTACCTGATGAAGGCGCTGCCCGCCGTCGCGCGCGCGGTGTCCTCGAGCCCGGACGCCTACGTCTACCTGGCCGAGTCGATCCGCGCCTGGCCCGACCAGGCCGGCCTCGCCGCGCGCCTGCAGGCCGCCGGCTGGGGCAAGGTCAGGTGGCGCAACCTCTCGGGCGGCATCGTCGCCCTGCACCACGGCACCCGCACCTGACCGAGAGAGCCCCGGGGTTATTTAGTGCACGACTGCGTTGCTTAATCCCCAGGTCAGTGCCTGTTTTGGCGATCCCACCCCCGGGTCGCGCTCTGTGATCTACGCCTCTATGCTGCGTAGGTCACAGATCGTGAAGTTGTTCACAAGGGCACAAACGAGGGCCCGTGGACACAGCAGGAAGGTGAGGCATGGATCTCTACACACCGGTCCTGGCGCTGCTGATCCTGGCGGGCGGCTTCGCCGTCTTCTCGGTGGTGATGAGTGCCCTCACCGGCCCGAAGCGCGACAACCGGGCCAAGCTCGACTCCTACGAGTGCGGCATCGAGCCCACCCCGCAGCCGGTCGGCGGCGGCCGCTTCCCGGTCCGCTACTACATCACCGCGATGCTCTTCATCGTCTTCGACATCGAGATCGTCTTCCTCTACCCGCTGGCCGTGGCGTTCGACGCCATGGGCACCTTCGCGCTGGTCGAGATGATCCTCTTCATCGTCCCGGTCTTCGTCGCCTACAGCTACGTGTGGCGACGCGGCGGGCTCGACTGGGACTGAACAGGAGAACTGAACAACTCATGGGTCTTGAAGAGAAGCTTCCCTCCGGCGTCCTGCTGACCACCGTCGAAGGCGTCGCCGGCTACATGCGCAAGGCGTCCTTCTGGCCGGCGACCTTCGGGCTCGCCTGCTGCGCGATCGAGATGATGACCTCCGGTGGTCCCAAGTACGACCTGGCGCGCTTCGGCATGGAGGTCTTCCGGGCCAGCCCGCGCCAGGCCGACCTGATGATCGTGGCCGGCCGGGTGAGCCAGAAGATGGCTCCGGTCCTGCGCCAGATCTACGACCAGATGCCCGAGCCCAAGTGGGTGCTCGCGATGGGCGTGTGCGCCAGCTCCGGCGGCATGTTCAACAACTACGCGATCGTCCAGGGTGTCGACCACGTCGTGCCCGTCGACATCTACCTGCCCGGCTGCCCGCCGCGTCCGGAGATGCTGATCGACGCGATCCTCAAGCTGCACGACCAGGTCCAGCACACCAAGCTCGGCGTGAACCGCCTCGCGGAGATCGAGGCCAACGAGGCCACCGCCCTCGCCGCGCTGCCGACGAGTCAGATGAAGGGCCTGCTGCGATGACCGAGACCAACGGCTCGGGACACCAGGACCCCTCGACCGACGTGGTCGCCGCGACCCAGGCGCCCGAGACGCCGGGCGAGGTGATCGGCCGCCACGAGGGCATGTTCGGCGTCAGCGGCACCGGTGACACCTCCGGTTTCGGCGGTCTGGTGCGCAACGTCGAGCTGCCCGCGAGCAGCAGCCCGCCGTACGGCGGGTGGATGGACGACGTCGCCTCCTCGCTGGCGACCGCGGCCACCGCTGCTGGTGTCGAGAACGCGGTCGAGAAGGTCGTCGTCCACCGCGGCGAGATCACCTTCTTCATCCGCCGCGAGGACCTGCTGGCGGTCGTGAAGGTGCTGCGCGACGACGAGAAGCTCCGCTTCGAGCTCTGCTCCAGCGTCAGCGGCGTGCACTACCCCGACGACGCCGACCGCGAGCTGCACGTGGTCTACCACCTGCTCTCGATGACCCACAACCGCCGGATCCGGCTCGAGGTCACCGCGCCCGATGCCGACCCGCACGTGCCCAGCGTCTGTGCGACGTACCCGACCGCGGACTGGCACGAGCGCGAGGCCTTCGACTTCTTCGGCATCGTCTTCGACGGTCACCCGGGCCTGACCCGGATCCAGATGCCCGACGACTGGCCGGGCCACCCGCAGCGCAAGGACTACCCCCTCGGGGGCATTCCCGTGGAGTACAAGGGAGCGACGGTTCCGCCGCCGAACGAGCGCAGGAGCTACAACTGATGACTGCTGATCCGTACGCCGCCACCGAGGCGACGACCACCGAGGGCAAGGTCTACACCGTCACCGGCCAGGACTGGGACTCCGTGGTCAGCGGCATCGCCGAGGAGCACGACGACAAGGTCGTGGTCAACATGGGTCCGCAGCACCCCTCGACCCACGGCGTGCTCCGCCTGATCCTCGAGCTCGAGGGCGAGACGGTCACCGAGGCGCGCTGCGGCATCGGCTACCTTCACACCGGCATCGAGAAGAACATGGAGTACCGCTCCTGGGTCCAGGGCGTCACGTTCTGCACCCGGATGGACTACCTCTCGCCGTTCTTCAACGAGATGACCTACGTGCTCGGCGTCGAGCGGCTGCTCGACATCGAGGACCAGATCCCCGAGAAGGCCCAGGTCATGCGGGTCCTGCTCATGGAGCTGAACCGCATCTCCAGCCACCTGGTCTGCATCGCGACCGGTGGCATGGAGATCGGCGCGCTGACCGTGATGACGATCGGCTTCCGCGAGCGCGAGCTGGTCCTCGACCTCTTCGAGCTGATCACCGGCCTGCGGATGAACCACGCGTTCATCCGTCCCGGCGGCGTCGCGCAGGACATGCCCGCCGGCGCGCTGGACGAGATCCGCGACTTCGTCGCGCTGTTCAAGAAGCGCCTGCCGGAGTACGCCGACCTCTGCAACGCCAACCCGATCTTCAAGGCACGTCTGGTCGACGTCGGCCACCTCGACCTGGCCGGCTGCCTCGCGCTCGGACTCACCGGTCCGGTGCTGCGCTCGACCGGCTACCCGTGGGACCTGCGCAAG
>JBJMIO010000028.1:0-30747 GCA_045806765.1 Marmoricola sp. | reverse complement strand
GTACGACGCGGCGCTGGCCGCCGGGAAGGTCCGCGACGCGGACTTCACCACCCTCTCCGGCCTGCCGGTCGAGCCGGCGTACGGGCCGGCCGACGAGCGCGCCGTCCCCGGGTTCGAGCGGATCGGCTGGCCGGGGGAGTTCCCGTTCACCCGCGGGCTGCACGCCACCGGCTACCGCGGGCGGGCGTGGACGATCCGGCAGTTCGCCGGCTTCGGCAACGCCCGGCAGACCAACGAGCGCTTCCGGGCGCTGCTGGACGCCGGCGGTGGCGGGCTCTCGGTCGCCTTCGACATGCCGACCCTGATGGGCCGGGACTCCGACGACCCGCGGGCGCTGGGCGAGGTGGGGCACTGCGGGGTCGCCGTGGACTCCGCGGCGGACATGGACGTGCTCTTCGCCGGGATCCCGCTGGAGCGCACGACGACGTCGATGACGATCAGCGGCCCCGCCGTCCCCGTGTTCTGCATGTACCTGGTCGCGGCCGAGCGCCAGGGGGTCGACATCGGCACCCTGAACGGCACGCTGCAGACCGACATCTTCAAGGAGTACATCGCCCAGAAGGAGTGGATCTTCGGGCCCGAGCCGCACCTGCGGCTGATCGGCGACCTGATGGAGTACTGCGCCGAGAACATCCCGGCGTACAAGCCGCTCTCGGTCTCCGGCTACCACATCCGCGAGGCCGGTTCGACGGCCGCGCAGGAGCTCGCCTTCACCCTGGCCGACGGGTTCGGCTACGTCGAGCTCGGCCTCTCCCGCGGCCTGGACGTCGACGTCTTCGGCCCCGGCCTGAGCTTCTTCTTCGACAGCCACCTTGACTTCTTCGAGGAGATCGCCAAGTTCCGCGCCGCCCGCAGGATCTGGGCGCGCTGGATGCGCGACGTCTACGGCGCCAAGACCGAGAAGGCGCAGTGGATGCGCTTCCACACCCAGACCGCCGGGGTCTCGCTGACCGCCCAGCAGCCGTACAACAACGTGGTGCGGACCGCGGTCGAGGCGCTCGCGGGCGTGCTCGGCGGCACCAACTCGCTGCACACCAACGCCCTGGACGAGACCCTCGCCCTGCCCAGCGAGCAGGCGGCCGAGATCGCGCTGCGCACCCAGCAGGTGATCATGGAGGAGACCGGCGTCGTCAACGTCGCCGACCCCCTCGGCGGCTCGTGGTACGTCGAGGCGCTGACCGATGCGATCGAGGCCGAGGCCAACAAGATCTTCGAGAAGATCCTCTCCCTCGGCGGCTCGAACCTGAGCCCGACCGACTACGCGGGCCTGGCCAAGGCGACCGCGGCCGGGGAGAACCCGGTCACCAAGGGCCTGCTGCGCGGCATCGAGGACGGCTGGTTCATGTCCGAGATCGCCGAGGCGGCCTTCCAGTACCAGAAGGCGCTGGAGAAGGGCGACAAGAAGGTCGTCGGGGTCAACGTGCACCTGGACTCGGTCACCACCGACCTGGAGATCCTCCGGGTCAGCCACGAGGTCGAGGTCGAGCAGGTCCGCGAGCTGCGCGCCCGCAAGGACGGCCGTGACGCTGCGGCGCTCGAGGCCGCACTGGCCAAGATGGTCGAGGTGGGACGCACCGAGGAGAACATGATCCCGGCGATGCTCGACGCCGTCCGTGCCGAGGCCTCGCTCAGCGAGATCTGCGACGCGCTGCGCGCCGAGTGGGGCGAGTACCGGGAGCCGGCCCGCTTCTAGGCCACGCGCCCGACCCTCGCCGGCTGAGCGGCCTGAGCGGCCTGAGCGGGCTGAGCGGCCTGAGCGGGCTGAGCCGCCTCGACCGGGACGGGGCCGCTGTTCGCGGTCTGCGGCAACCGGAAGACGAACGTGCTCCCCGTGCCGCGAGGCGCCGGTTCGACGTGGATGGTGCCGCCGTGCCGGTCCACGATGCGCCGGCAGATCGCCAGGCCGAGTCCCGTCCCGCCGTACCCCTCGCCGTGAGCGCGGTGGAAGCTGTCGAAGATCTGCTCGCGCTGGTGCTCGGGGATGCCGATGCCGTTGTCGGTGACCTGCACCTCCAGCCAGTCCCCGATGACCGCGCCGGTGACCTCGACGACCGGCCGCGTCCCCGCAGCGACGTACTTCAGGGCGTTGCCGATCAGGTTGTCGAGCAGCTGGCGGACCAGGCCGGGGTCGGCCCACACCCGCAGCCCCTCGGAGACCGCGATCACCGGCGCTCCCGGCCCGTCGACGCGCAGGCCGGCGAGCGATTCGGCCACGGTGGTGAGGTCGACCGGGCCGAGGCGCAGCGACTGGTCGCGGGCCACGGTGTAGGCCATCAGGTCGGCGATGAACTCGCGCATGTGCTCCGAGGCCCGCCGGATCCGGCTGACCATCGCCTCCCCGACCACCGGGGAGACGGGGCCCTGGCTGAACTCCTCGCCGAGCGCATCGGTCCAGCCGCCGATCACGGCCAGAGGGTTGAACAGGTCGTGGGCCACGACGCCGGCGAAGCTGGCCAGACCGTCGCGGTGCTGGCGCTCCACGGTCACGTCGCGCAGGTTGACCATCGCGCGCGGCCCGGCACCGGAGCCGGGCCCGGCAAGGGGTTGCGCGCTGACCTCGAGGATCCGGCCACCGGGGATCGAGGGTGCCCGCACGTGCACGTCGAAGGTCGGCACGACCTCGCCGGCCAGGGCACGAGCGTGGGCCGTCTCCTCCTCGAGCAGGGGCAGCCCGTTGCTGTGGAACAGGCCGTGCTCGCCTGCGTCCCGCGCGCCCTCGGGCGCCTCCTCGAGCAGACCGAGCAGCTCGAGGCTCGCGGGGTTGTCGACCAGGTGCGTGTGGTCGCCGTCGAGGACGACAACGCCCTCCTTCAACGACGCCAGCACGGTGTCGAGCAGAGCCGCCCGCTCGTCAGCTGCCTGCCGGGCCACGATCAGCTCGGCGTTGGCGGCGTCGCGCTCGGCCCGGCTGAAGGCGAGCGCGAGCCCGGTCAGCACGGTCATCGCGACGAAGGACTGGGCGATCAGTGCGCGGTAGTAGACCGAGTCGACGATGCTGAACGGCCCGGTGCCGGCGAGGGTGAAGGCGATCCCGCAGATCCCCATGGCCACGCCGTGCGCGGTGACGGCGGCCGGTCCGAACCGCAGACCGGCCCAGACCGACATCACCAGGATCAGGAAGGCGAGCGGCTGCCCGGCAGTGCTGCTGAAGATCAGGTAGGTCAGCAGCACGCTGGAGGTGAGCAGCGCGGTCGTCTCGGCCAGACGCGTGAGGGACGCCGGCGTGAGGGCGTCGAGCACCGTGCGCCAGGCGGCTTGCCGACTCCCTGCAGCAGCCAGCGGCGCGGCGATCAGGATCCCGAGCACCGTGATCACCAGGAGGGCCACCGTGTTGCGCCCCCACCACACCGTCAGCGTCGGCAGGTCCAGGACCTTGTGCAGCACGACCGCGGCGCCGAGGAAGGCGACCGCCAGGCCGGAGATGCCCGAGATGCAGGCCGCCGCGCTGAGACGTCCGAGGTCGTGCAGGCGCTCGAGACGCTCGCGGCCGCCCAGGCCCCACAGCTGCGGTGTCCAGCGCCGGGTCAGCGCGACGAAGGTGAGTACCTGCGCGAGGTTGGTGCTCAGGAAGACCAGGGACCGGGGCAGGTCGGCCCCGGTGGTCATGGTGACCACCACGATCGAGATCGACAACGCTGTGAGGTCGTAGGGCCAGGTACGTCGTGACCCGCTGCCGATCCACAGACCGGCCACGCCGACGGCCGGCCAGATCAGGCTCAGGCCGTGGCCGTCGATCACGGTGGCGCGCCCCATGAAGCCGGTCGCGACGAACAGCGTCGTGCCGACGAGAACGCGGTACACGATCGTCATCCCCGTCCGATCGGCGGGCGTCAGCAGGACCTGAGCGGAAACGGGTGAGGAACATCGGTCAGAATGGGGGCATGACGCAGCAGCCCTTCTCCCGTCCCGGTGCCGTCGACCTCTCCGGACTGCAGGCACCTGCGCCCGCTGCCGGCGGTGCGAGCCCCGCGGTGAGCGGCGCCTACACGCTGGCGATCGAGGAGTCGAACTTCCAGTCGGTGCTCGAGAGCTCGATGAGCGCCCCGGTGCTCCTCGCCTTCTTCTCCGCCACGCGCTCGCCCGAGAGCGTGCAGCTGGCCGACGACCTCCAGGTGCTCTCGAACGAGTTCGAGGGCCGGTTCCTGCTCGGTCGCGTCGACATCGACGCCTACCCCCAGATCGCCCAGGCGATGCAGATCCCCTCGATCCCGCTGGTCATCCTGGTCGCGCAGGGACGCCCCGTGCCCCTGCTCCAGGACGCCGCCCCGATCGATGAGCTGCGCACCGCCCTGACCCAGGTCCTCCAGCAGCTCACCGCCGGCGGGTTCACCGGCCGCCACCAGCCCCGGGCCGTTGGCGGCGTCGACGCCGAGACCGGCGAGGAGCTCGTGGACCCGCGCTACGTCCCGGCCCAGGACGCGCTCGAGCGCGGCGACGTGGCCGGCGCGGTGGCGGAGTACCAGAAGCTCGTCGACGCCAACCCCGGTGACGTCGAGGCCTCAGCCGGTCTCGCGATGGCCAAGCTGCTCCAGCGCACCGAGGGTGTCGATCTCACCGAGGCGCGTGCGGCTGCTGCCGCAGCTCCGGACGACGTCGCGGCGCAGACGATGGTCGCCGACCTCGACCTGCTCGGCGGTCACGTCGAGGACGCCTTCGTCCGCCTGATCAACCTCGTCGCCCGTACCGCCGGCGACGAGCGCGACGCCGCGCGCACCCACCTGATCGGTCTCTTCGGCGCGGTCGGCAACGACGACCCCCGGGTGCAGAAGGCCCGCAGAGACTTGACGTCAGCCCTGTTCTGAGCCGCGCGGGCGTGAGCCGCCGCACACTTCTCACAGCCGAGGGTCAAGCCCTGCGAGCACACCGTTACGCAGGGGTCACCCGATGGGTGATCGTCGCGAAACACGACGCTGACACCGTCCTGGTCAGGATCCACCCACGGATCCGTTGACCTGGAGGAGGACGGATGTCCGTCACCGAGAAGCCGACGTCCGAGGTCGCGCAGGCGCCCGCGCCGGCAGCACCGCGCAACGGTTGGATCGAGCACTGGGAGCCCGAGGACCCGGCGTTCTGGGAATCGACCGGCAAGCCGGTGGCGAAGAGGAACCTGCTGTTCTCGATCCTCGCCGAGCACCTCGGCTTCTCGGTCTGGTTGCTGTGGAGCGTCAGTGCAGCGTTCCTGACCAAGGCCGGCTTCGACTTCACGCCCAAGCAGCTGTTCTGGCTGGTCGCGATACCGAACCTGGTGGGCTCTCTCCTGCGACTGCCCTACACCTTCGCGGTGCCGAAGTTCGGCGGGCGCAACTGGACGATCGTCAGCGCGTTGCTTCTCACGATCCCGACGTTGCTCTTCGCGTTCTTCGTCCAGCGCCCGGACACTCCGTTCTGGGTGTTCATGCTGGTCGCGGCGACCGCTGGTGTCGGCGGCGGCAACTTCGCCTCCTCGATGGCCAGCATCAACTTCTTCTACCCCGCCCGCCTCAAGGGCTCGGCGCTCGGGCTCAACGCGGCCGGCGGCAACGCGGGCGTGGCGGTCATCCAGTTCTTCCTGCCGATCGTGGTCGGTGGCGCGGGCGCCTTCGGCTTGGTGAAGGCCAGCCAGCAGGGGATCGTGCTCCAGCGTGCCGGCTACCTCTACGCCGCGCTCGCGGTGCTCGCGGCGGTGTGCGCCTACGCCTTCATGAACAACCTGCGCGCTGCCTACTCCCGGCCGCGCGAGCAGCTCGCGGTCGTGCGCTACAAGCACACCTGGGTGATGGCGTTCCTCTACGTCGGCACCTTCGGCTCGTTCATCGGTTACTCGGCCGCGATGCCGCTGCTGATCAAGATCAACTTCTTCCGCTCGCCGATCCCGAGCGCCTCGATCGGCATCAACTTCGCCTACTACGCCTTCCTCGGCGCGCTGGTCGGTTCGGTGGCCCGCCCGTTCGGTGGCTGGCTCGCCGACAAGTACGGCGGCGCCAGGGTCACGCTCGGCGCCTTCGCCGCCATGATCGTGGGCACCCTGACGGTCTACTTCACGCTGACCCGGCTGCACACGGTGCCGGTCGCCCCGCCGGAGAAGATCGCCGCCTGGACCAAGGACCCCTCGACGTTCCCCGGCTTCAGCCCGCAGATCGTCAGTGCGGTCAACCACAACTCCGACATCTTCCCGTTCTTCCTGATCGCGTTCCTGTTCGTCTTCGCCGCGACCGGGATCGGCAACGGGTCGGCGTACCGGATGATCCCGGCGATCTGGAAGACGTACGCCGTCACGGCCGGCGAGGAGGGCACCCAGCCCCGCATCGACGCCGAGGCGCGCTCGACCAAGGAGGCCTCGGCGGTGCTCGGCATCGTCGGAGCGGTCGGTGCCCTGGGCGGGTTCCTGATCCCGATCACGTTCAGCTCGCCCTGGGTCACCGACCCGGTCTCCGCGGTGAAGTCGGCGTTCATCGTCTTCACGGTCTTCTACGTGATCTGCCTCGCCGTCTGCTGGGCCGTCTACGCACGGCCGGGCTCGAAGATGGCCAAGGCCGGGGTCTGAGCACTCATGACCGCCGCCTCACCAGGCACCTCCACCGACACGCACTGTCCGTACTGCGCCCTGCAGTGCGCGATGACGCTCACCGTCTCCGGGCCGGGCACCCCGGGGACGGTGAGCGTCTCGCCCCGCGCCTTCCCGACCAGCCAGGGCGGCCTGTGTCACAAGGGCTGGACGAGCGCCGCAGTGCTGGACCTGCCCGACCGGATCACCGAGCCGTTGGTGCGTAGTGCTGCCGGGGTGCTCGAAGCGGCCACCTGGGAGCAGGCGCTGAGGTTCGTCGCTGAGCGGGTCACCGCGGTCCAGGCCGCGCACGGCCTCGATGCCGTCGGTGTGTTCGGAGGGGGCGGGCTGACCAACGAGAAGGCCTACCAGCTCGGGAAGTTCGCCCGGACCGTGCTGCGGACCAGGCACATCGACTACAACGGCCGGTTCTGCATGAGCTCGGCCGCAGCCGCGGGCAACCGGGCTTTCGGGATCGATCGCGGGATGCCGTTCCGGGTCACCGACCTCCGCGCGACCGGCGCGGTGCTCCTGCTCGGGAGCAACGTGGCCGACACGATGCCGCCGTTCGTCGCGCACCTCGCCGGGGTGCGCGAGCGCGGCGGGCTGGTCGTGGTCGACCCGCGGCGCTCGGCCACCGCCGCGCTCACCGACGCCACGTCATCAGGAGGGGGCGGCCTGCACCTGCAGCCGCTGCCCGGCACCGACCAGACGCTGCTGCTCGGGTTGCTGCACCTCGTCGTCGCCGAGGGAGTGGCCGACGAGGACTACCTCGCCGCGCGGGTCACCGGCTGGGACGACGTACGCCGCTCGGTCGCGCTCTGGTGGCCCGAGCGGGTCGCGGCGACCACCGGGGTCCCGGAGTCCCAGCTGCGCCGCACGGTCGAGATCCTGGCCGCAGCCTCACCGGCGCGCGGGGGAGCCGGCGCGATCATCCTGACCGGCCGCGGGAGCGAGCAGCACAGCGACGGCACCGACACGGTGACCGCGGCGATCAACCTCGCCCTCGCGCTCGGGCTGCCCGGCAGGCCTGCCAGCGGCTACGGCTGCCTGACCGGGCAGGGCAACGGCCAGGGCGGTCGGGAGCACGGGCAGAAGGCCGATCAGCTTCCCGGCTACCGCTCGATCGAGGACGCCGACGACCGTGCCCACGTTGCCGGGGTCTGGGGAGTCGACCCCGCCTCGCTGCCCGGCAAGGGCGTACTGGCGGTCGAGCTGCTCGGCAAGCTCGGCACCGAGGTGCGAGCGCTTCTCGTGCACGGCGCCAACGTGGTGGTCAGCGCACCCGACGCGACCGCCGTACGTCGCCGTCTCGAGGCGCTGGACCTGCTCGTGGTCTGCGACTTCGTGCCGAGCGAGACCGCGCTGCTCGCCGACGTCGTCCTGCCGGTCACCCAGTGGGCCGAGGAGGAGGGGACCATGACCAACCTCGAGGGCCGGGTGCTGCGGAGGCGCCAGGCGCTCGACGCTCCCGGATCGGCGCGCAGCGAGCTGCGGATCCTGGCCGACCTCGCTGCCGCGCTCGGCTCCGTGGTCGACTTCGAGACCGACCCCGCCCTCGTCTTCGACGAGCTGGCCCGTGCGAGTGCGGGCGGCAGGGCCGACTACTCCGGGCTCTCGCACGCGGTCCTCGACGCCGAGGACGCCGAGCGCGGTCACTTCTGGCCGGTGCCGGTCGGCTCGGCAGGAACACCCCGGCTCTTCTCCCGGTCCTTCGGCCACCCCGACGGCCGGGCCCGGATGGTCGCGGTCTCTCCTGGCGCGCCTGCCGACGACCTGCGTCGCGACGCCCCGGTCTACCTGGTCACCGGCCGGGTGCTCGCGCAGTACCAGTCGGGCGCCCAGACCCGCAGGGTCGCTGCTCTCAACGACGTCGCGCCGGCCGCCTTCGTCGAGCTGCACCCTCACCTCGCCGGGCTGCACCGGATCGAGGACGGTGACGACGTCGCGGTCACCTCGGTGCGCGGCACCGCGGTGGCTCGCGCGCGGATCACGACCTCGATCCGGCCCGACACCGTCTTCATGCCGTTCCACTGGCCCGGCGAGGCGATGGCGAACGCCGTGACCAACGACGCGTGCGACCCGATCTCCGGGATGCCGGAGTTCAAGGTCTGCGCGGTGAGCATCGCCCGTGCCGACCTGGTCGCGGGTGCCCCAGCGCAGGAGGTGCTGGTATGACCGAGAAGGTGGTCGTCGTCGGGGCCGGCATGGTCGGTCACCGGTTCGTCGACGAGCTCGTGCGCGGTGACCACCAGGGCCGGTTCGAGATCGAGCTGATCGGTGCGGAGGAGTACGAGCCCTACAACCGGATCCTGCTCTCGGAGGTGCTGGCCGGCCGCGCCGACCTGCGGGCCCTCGGGCTGCCGCTGCCCGATGCCGATCGGGTGGCGTTCCGACGAGGGACGGCGGTCGAGGAGATCGACACCGCCAGCCAGGTGGTCGTGCTCGCCGACGGGAGCCGCACGGCGTACGACCGGCTGGTGCTGGCCACCGGCGCCCGCGCGTTCGTGCCGCCGCTGCCGGGTCTCGCCGCCTCCTGCGATGCAGCCTCCGACGACGAGGGTGAACCCCGGCACGTGCACGTGCTGCGAACCCTGGACGACACCCGGAACATCGCCGCACGCGCGATGAACGCCAAGCATGCCGTCGTGCTCGGCGGTGGCCTGCTCGGGCTGGAGGCGGCCTGCGGGCTGCGCCGGCGCGGCGTCCCGGTCACGGTGGTCGACCTCGACGCGCACGTGATGGCCACCCAGCTCGACGCGGGTCCCGCTCGGATGCTTGCCGCTCAGCTGCGCTCGCTCGGCGTCGACGTGATCACCGGGGCCAGCGTCGCCGAGGTGATCAGCGCGTACGGCGAGATCGTCGCGGTGCGCCTGACCGACGAGCGCCTGCTCGCCGCCGACCTGATGCTCGTCTCGTGCGGCATCCGTGCCGAGACGGCCGTCGCTGTCGCCGCGGGACTCACCGTCGACCGCGGCATCGTGGTCGACGAGGACCTGTGCACCTCCGACCCGCTCGTGCACGCGATCGGCGACTGCGCCCAGCCGCCGACGGGGATGACGGGGCTGTTGGCGCCCGGCTGGGGCCAGGCGAGCCGGTTGGCAGGCCTGATGCTCGGGCACGGCGCCGCCGAACCCTTCGAGGCAGGTGCTGCGCAACCTCCTCAGAGATCCAAGCCGGACCCGGTCAAGCTCAAGGCCGTCGGCGTCGACCTGGTCACCATGGGCGTGCGCGCCGCGCACGCGACCGAGGACGACCGGGTCCTGTCCGTCAGCGACGGAGGAGCACTCCGCCACGTCGACCTGGTGGTGCGCGACGGCGAGCTCGTCGGCCTGACGTGTCTCGGCTTCCCCGACGTCTCGGCTGCTCTCACGCTCGCCTACGACCGCCGCACCCCGCTACCGGCCGACCCGCTCGCCCTGCTGCTGCCGGCGAGTGGTGCGGGTGCCGTCGAGGAGACGGCGAACCCGATGCGGATGCCGGGCAGCACGACCGTGTGCCGCTGCACCGGGGTGACGAAGAAGCAGATCGTCACGGCCTGGGAGGAAGGCGCGACCACGGCCGAGGCGGTCGCCGGCGCAACCCGCGCGACGACCGGGTGCGGAGGCTGCAAGGACGTCGTCTGCGGTCTCGTCGACTGGCTGAACGCCAGTGACCCTGCAACGGGCACGGCAACGGGTCCCGACGCCGCGCCCGAGCCAACACGTAGCACGCCCGTAACACCGCGAAACACGCCCGTTGAATCAACTACCTAAGGTGCCTGACATGCCCAGTACTCACCCAGAGCTGGCCACCAAGAAGCTGCGCGTCGTCGGCGGCGGGATGGTCGCGCACCGTCTCGTCGAGGCCTTGCGCGACCGCGACACCGACGGCGTCTGGTCGGTCGACCTCTACTGCGAGGAGGACCACGCCCCCTACGACCGGGTCGCCCTGACGTCGTACTTCTCCGGACGGACTCCCGCCGACCTCGTGCTCGGGGAGCGCGACCTGGGCGAGGACCCGCTGGTCACCGTCCACCTCGGCAGCGAGGTCACCGGGATCGACGTCCCCGGCCGGTCCCTGCGGGTGAACCGCGACGGCGTCGAGAGCGAGGCGCCGTACGACGCGCTCGTGCTCGCCACCGGGTCCTCGGCGTTCGTGCCCCCGGTGCGTGACGCCGGCCTGCCGGGTGCCTTCGTCTACCGCACGATCCAGGACGTCCAGCAGCTCGAGGCCTGGGTGAAGGGGCGCTCGAGCGGAACGCGTGGCGTCGTGGTCGGCGGGGGGCTGCTCGGTCTGGAGGCCGCCGGTGCCCTGCACGGGATGGGGGTGCGCACGACCGTGGTCGAGTTCGCCGACCGCCTGATGCCGCTGCAGGTCGACGACGGCGGCGGCTCCGCGCTGCGCCGGATCGTGGAGGGTCTCGGCGTCGAGGTGCTGACCTCGGCCGCCGCCTCCGCGCTGCACCCCGGACCCTCCGGTGCGGTCGCCTCGATGGAGCTCGCGGACGGGTCACTGCTGGAGGCCGACGTGGTCGTCTTCGCCACCGGCGTCCGTCCGCGCGACGAGCTGGCTCGCGAAGCCGGCCTGGTGGTCGGTGAGCGCGGCGGCGTGGTCGTCGACGACGCCTGCCTCACGCCCGCCGAGGACGTCTACGCGATCGGCGAGGTCGCGTGCATCCAGGGCCGCACCTGGGGTCTGGTCGGTCCCGGCTACACGATGGCCGAGGTGGTCGTGGACCGGTTGCTCGGCGGCGGGGCGACCTTCCCCGGCGCGGACACCTCGACCAAGCTCAAGCTGCTCGGGGTCGACGTGGCATCGTTCGGTGACGCGTTCGCCGAGGCGCCCGGAAGCCTGGAGGTCACCTACGCCGACCCGGTCGCCGGTGTCTACAAGAAACTCGTGATGTCCGACGACGCGCAGACGCTGCTCGGTGGCGTGCTCGTGGGTGACGCCAGCGCCTACGCCTCGCTGCGCCCGATGCTCGGCGCCGAGCTCGGCTCGGACCCGAACGCCTGGTTGCTGCCCGAAGGCACCGGCGCTCCGGTGACCGGAGACCTGCCGGATGCCGCCAACGTGTGCTCGTGCAACAACGTGACCGCGGGCACGATCCGTGACTCGGTGTGCTCTGGGGGGTGCACCGATCTCGGCGCGGTCAAGGCTTGCACGAAGGCAGGCACGAGCTGCGGCTCGTGCCTGCCGCTGGTCAAGAAGCTGATGACCACCGAGCTCGAGAAGTCCGGGGTCAGCGTCAGCAACGCGCTGTGCGAGCACTTCGAGTTCAGCCGGGCCCAGCTCTTCGACATCATCACCGTCACGGGACTGCGCGGCTTCAGCGAGATCATCACCTCGCACGGCACCGGGCGCGGCTGCGACATCTGCCGGCCGGTCATCGCCTCGATCCTCGCCTCGCTCGGTACCGGGCACGTGATGGACAAGGACCAGGCCCGGCTGCAGGACACCAACGACCACGTGATGGCCAACCTGCAGAAGGACGGCACCTACTCCGTCGTGCCGCGGGTGCCCGCCGGTGAGATCACCCCGGAGGGACTGATCGCGATCGGGCAGGTCGCGCAGGACTACGGGCTCTACACCAAGATCACCGGCGGTCAGCGCATCGACCTCTTCGGCGCCCGGCTCGAGCAGCTCCCGGAGATCTGGAAGCGCCTGGTCGAGGCCGGCTTCGAGTCCGGGCACGCCTACGGCAAGGCGTTGCGCACGGTGAAGTCGTGCGTGGGTTCGACCTGGTGCCGCTACGGGGTGCAGGACTCGGTCGGCATGGCCGTCGAGCTCGAGCTGCGCTACCGGGGGCTGCGCGCGCCGCACAAGATCAAGCTCGGCGTCTCCGGGTGCGCCCGGGAGTGCGCCGAGGCGCGCGGCAAGGACGTCGGCGTGATCGCCACCGACAAGGGCTGGAACCTGTACGTCGGCGGCAACGGCGGCTTCACGCCCCGGCACGCCGAGCTGTTCGCCGAGGACCTCGACACCGAGACCCTGATCACCACCATCGACCGGTTCCTCATGTACTACGTCCGCACCGCCGACCGGCTCCAGCGCACGGCACCGTGGGTCGAGGCCCACGAAGGCGGACTCGAGGCGATCCGGCAGGTGGTGATGGAGGACTCGCTGGGGATCTGCGCCGACCTCGACGCCGCGATGGCGGGTCACGTCGAGAGCTACCGCGACGAGTGGGCGGCGACGCTGGCAGATCCGGAGAAGCTCTCGCAGTTCGTCTCGTTCATCAACGTGCCCGACACCAGCGATCCCGACCTGGCCTACGTCGCCGAGCGCGGTCAGCGCCGGCCCGCGACACCCGACGAGCGCCGAGCGCTCATCGCCGGTCCGACCCTGGCGGTGAGGTCATGACGATCACCGAGCAGCCGGCATCCGCACCCGCCCGCACGAACGAGTGGGTGGCCGTGTGCACCAAGGGCCAGCTCATCCCCGAGCGTGGCGTCGCCGTGCTCGTCGGGGACCAGCAGGTCGCACTCTTCCGGGTCACCGCCCCGGACGGAGCCGAGTTCGTCTACGCCGTCGGTCACCGCGATCCGTTCGCGGAGGCCAACGTGATCGCGCGCGGCATCGTGGGGTCGGTCGGCACCGGCCCCGAGCAGCGCGACACCGTGGCGTCGCCGATGTACAAGCACGTCTTCGAGCTCGCCACCGGCGCCTGCCTGACCGATCCGTCGCGCCGCCTCCCGGCGTACCGCACCTGGATCGCCGGCGGCGTCGTCTACGTCCATCCCGTCCCGCTCACGCCCCCCGAGGCCACGTAGGAGACTCACCAGACATGACCGAGCTCACCCCGGTCCTCGCCGGCACCCGCATCCTCGTCACGGCCCAGCGCCGTTCCGACGAGCTGGCTGCTGCGCTGTCACGGCGCGGCGCCGAGGTGACGGTCGCTCCGACCCTCGGCGTGGTGCCGAGCATCGATGAGGAGACGCTGCTGCGCCGCACCCGCGAGATCCTCGCCCACCCGGTCGACACGCTCGTGGTCACCACCGGGATCGGCTTCCGCGGGCTCGTCGACGCCTGCGAGGCGGCCGGCCTGTACGACGAGCTGCTGGCGAACCTCGAGAGCACCCGGCTGGTCGCGCGCGGACCGAAGGCGCGCGGCGCGCTGCAGGCGGTGGGCCTCAAGGCCGACTGGGTCGCGGAGTCCGAGACCTCGGCGGAGATCGTGGAGTTCCTGCTCGCCGAGGGCGTGGACGGTGACCGGATCGCGGTGCAGCACCACGGCGCCGGTGACCCGCACCTGGAGGAGATGCTCGTCGGCGGCGGTGCCGAGGTCGTGCCGCTGGAGGTCTACCGGTGGGGGCCGCCCGCCGACCCTGCCGCGGTGACCGACACAGCCCTGCAGGTCGCCTCCGGTGGGTTCGACGCCGTCATGTTCACCTCGGCCCCCGCGGCACTGGCCTGGTTGGCGGAGCTCGCCGAGCAGGGCGTCACCGAGATCGTGCGCGAGCACGTGCTCGCCGGCCGCCTGCTGATCGCCGCTGTCGGCCCGGTGACGGCCGACCCGCTGGTCAACGCCGGCATGCGCCCGGTGCACCCGGACCGTTCGCGGATGGGTGCACTGGTCCGGCTGGTCATCCTCACCCTCGGCGACGAGGCCCACAGCGTGACGACACCCTCAGGGGTGCTGCACGTGCGCGCCGCGGCGGCGACCCTGGACCACGACGTGCTGCCGCTCTCGCCGAGCGGCCTGGCGATCCTTCGCCGGCTCGCGGTGCACCCCGGCGAGGTCGTGAGCCGCGACCGGCTGCTCGAGGTGCTTCCCGGCGAGTCCTCGGACCCTCACACCGCGGAGGTCGCGATCGCCCGGCTGCGCGACTCCCTCGCGCCGCACCCGTTGGTGCGCACGGTGATCAAGCGCGGGTACGTGCTCCAGACCCTCTGAGGTCGCCCGCGAGCAGGAGGGCCTCGACGATCGCGCGGATCGCGGGGGAGCGACCCTGGCTGCGCCGCCACAACGCCATCACCTCGCGCTCGGGGACCGGGTCGGTGACCCGGACCGCTCGGGTTCCGGCCGGCAGCGGCGCCCGGCCGAGCCGCGGGACCAACGCGATCCCCAGGCCGGCGGAGACGAGTGCCAGGTGGGACTCGAACTCCATCGAGGTGTGCTCGATGACGGGCAGGCGACCGGTGCCGGCGTACATCCGGGAGAGCCACTGGCGGCAGATGGTGCCCTCGGGGGTGGCGATCCAGTGCTCCTCGACCAGGTCGGCCGGGGTGACCTTGCGACGCCGTGCCAGCCGGTGGTCCTCGCGCAGGATGATCTCGGCCTCGTCGCGGTGCACGGTGCGCCGCTCGACGTGGTCGGGGACCGCGATCGGTACGTCGCCCCAGCGGTGCACCACCGCGAGGTCAGCCTGGCCGGCGGCGACCTGGTCGACGGCCTGCCACGGCTCGACCTCGGAGAGGTGCAGGCGCAGTCCCGGGTGGGCGCGCATCAGGTCGGCGGCGACCGGACCGACCAGACCGCGCACCGCGGTGGAGAAACCGGCGATGGCGAGCTCGCCGACGACGTCGCCAGCGTGCGCGTGCAGATCGGTCTCGAGCCGTTCTAGCTCGGCCGCGATCCGCGACCCCTCGGCGACCAGGATGCGCCCGGGGCCCGACAGGATCACGCCGCGGCCGACGCGCTCGAGCAGCTCGACGCCGGACTGACGCTCGAGCCGCTTGATCTGCTGGGAGACCGCCGAGGGCGTGAAGCCGAGCTCCTCGGCGGCGGCGACCACCGATCCGTGCTGCTCGACGGCTTCGAGGGAGCGCAGCGCCGTCAGATCAATCATGCAGTCAGGCTACATGGATCCCTGTAGAAAGCATCGCTGGTGCTACATGAACAATGCCGAGAGGATGGACGCATGACCCCGCGCCACACCCTTGCCGCCATCGCCGTCGCGGTGATCTGGGGGTTCAACTTCGTCGTGATCGAGTGGGGGATGCACGGGGTTCCGCCGCTGCTGTTCGTCGCACTGCGCTTCACCGCGGTCGTCGTCCCGGCCGTGCTGTTCGTGCCGCGTCCGCAGGCTCCCCTGCGCACGGTCGCAGCGGTCGGCCTCTTCATGTCGCTCGGGCAGTTCGGCCTGCTCTACACCTCGATGCACCTGGGCATGCCGCCCGGCCTGGCGGCGCTCGTCCTCCAGGCGCAGGTGCTGTTCACCGTCGTGATCGCGGCGGTCTGGCTGCGCGAGCCGCCCACCGCGCGACAGCTCCTCGGCGTGCTGATCGGGGCGGTCGGCCTCGCAGCGGTCGGCATCGGTCGTGGCGGGCACGTGCCGCTCGGCGCGCTGCTGCTCTGCCTGGCCGGTGCCCTGTCGTGGGGGATCGGCAACGTGGTCTCGCGACGGGCCGGGGTGGCTGCGGGCGTGTCGATGGCGGTCTGGTCCTCCCTCGTCGTACCGCTTCCGCTGCTGGGTCTCAGCCTCCTGCTCGACGGGCCGCACACCGTTGGTCACGCGCTGGTCCACCTCAGCGCGCACGCGTGGCTCTCCACGCTCTACACCGCGGGTCTCGCCTCGCTGGTCGGCTACTCGATCTTCAACGGTCTGCTCGCGCGCTACCCGGCCTCCTCGGTCGTCCCCTTCGTGCTGATCGCACCCGCCGTCGCGATGCTCAGCGCGTGGGCCCTGCTCGACCAGGTGCCCAACGCCGCAGAGCTCGCCGGAGGACTCGTGGTGATCGCCGGGGTGCTCGTCACGATGCTGCGCGGACGGGTGCCGCAGGGCTCTGCGGAAGCGGCCAGCGGCGTGTCTGTCGAGGTCGTCGCAACCCCCTCGGATTCCCGATCCGTGCCGGTTCAAACCTGAGCTTTCCGGGCAGATCCACAGCCCACGCGGGGAGCCGTCCCCAGGCGGGTCATGAGTTCATCTCGTGTTCCCTCGCCGTACTGACTTCGCACCTGTCCCCGATACCACGCCGCATGTCTACTGCTCGTGGCTCCGCCCCGGCCCTCAGGACACTTCCCGAGATCTTGAGTACCGGGCGGGTCGTTCCCGGACTCCGCAATCCCGCGGACCCGTGAAGCCTCGAGAAAGAGTGGAAGCTCTCCCATGCAGGTGAACCGATTCAAGAAGGCAGCCGTGGTGGGCCTGGTCTCTCTGACCGCCACCGCCGGCCTCATCGCAACCACCATGACGGCCGCCACCGCGGACCCGACCCGCCCCTACGCCGCCGTCGGCTCCGACACCATCCAGGACGTCTGGAACGGTCTGTCGAACGACTTCGGCTCCGTCGTCCCCGACGTCGCGTCGTGGAACGCGTTCCCGAACCCGCCGGCCACCGACCTGACCACGGGCAACGCCTACGTCCAGACCAAGACCAACGGCAACTGGTTCATCCGGCCGTCGGGTTCCGGTGAGGGCGTCAAGGCCCTCAGCGCGACGTGGGACACCGCCGACCACCCGAGCCACCAGTACCCGTTCTCGGGCAGCACCGCTGCGGTGCTGAGCCACGAGGACGTCGACTTCGCCCGATCCTCCGGTGGCCCGGCCACCGGTACCGGCCTGAAGTACCTGCCGTTCGCCCGCGACGCGGTCTCGATCGCGTTCAAGCCCAGCGGAACGCTGACCTCCGGTCTGAACCTGACCACTGGCCAGCTGACCGAGATCTACTCGGGCGTCGACAACGCGGCCGACCCGGTCGTCACGTTCTCGGCCCAGCCTTCGACTGCCAGCACCGTGGTCTCGGTCAACGGCGTGGTCGTCCACCCGAAGATCCCGCAGAGCGGTTCGGGCACCCGGAAGTTCTTCCTGGGCGCGATCGGCGTGAGCAACACGATCGGTGCCGAGGCGCCGTACATCACCGACCCGGGACTCCCGGCCGCCGGTGGTATCCCGGAGAACGACGGTAGCCAGCTGACCACCGCCGGCGACCTGGTTCCGTTCTCGGCTGCACAGTGGATCGCCCAGGCCAACGGCAAGGCTCCGGTCGACACGACCACCGGCCTCGCGATCGCCTCGATCAACGGCTCCGCCGCGGTCAGCGGTGCGGCTCCGAGCGAGACCCCGGGCCCGCTGTTCGGCGGCAAGAACGGCGTCGGCGACTTCAACACCGTGCCCTCCAGCACCGCCCTGGGCACGTTCAACCGCGACACGTTCGACGTCATCCCGGCCTCCTTCCTCACCGGCACCCTGAAGCAGACGACGCTCGTTCAGATCCTCTCGAGCCTCGGTGGCGCGTCGGCCAAGACGGTGATCCGCTCCTACGGGTTCGGGTCGCTGTCCTACGCCGGCAACTCGTCGTTCTTCCTGGACGGCAAGTGGTCCTGATCCATCCCTGATCCACCTCGCAGGCACAGAGCTTCCACTCGAGGGCGGCTGGACCGGGCCCGAGCCCGGTCCAGCCACTCCCTCCGGAGCCCTGCGCCGCAAGCACCACCCTCCCCTTGACGCGGACATCGTCCTGAGCGACGGCACAGGACGCCCGCGCGGTCACGCGCGGGTTCTGAGCAGCACACCGAACTCAACTCCTTAGAGAAAGAAGTGTCATGCGCACAAGCATCAACTCCCGCAGCTGGCGACGTGTCGTCGCCGGCGTGGCGGTAGCTGCGTTGCCGCTCGGCATCGTCGCCACCACCGGTGGCGCCGCAACGGCCCACGAGGCCCCGGGCTCTCCGGTCGAGGTCGTCATCAACACGTCCGCGTCGGGCGCCACCACCGACGCGATCGCCCACGGCTGGTGGGGCCACGAGGGCACCACCAACGCCGCGACCGGTGTCGGCACGCCTGACAACGGCACCGGCACCAACACCTCGTTCCTCGACCTGAACCTGGCCGACCCGGACCTCGCCGCCACGTTCCCCGACCTTTCCAAGGTGGGTGTCGCGTTCGTGACCACCTCCGCGGACGGCTCGGCCGAGCACCCCGCCGTCTCCGGCACCAAGTCGGTCGACCAGGTCTTCCCCTGGTTCATGGACGCCGGCGCGGAGACCGGCCTGAACGGCACCAGCGCCGCCAACGACTCGGTCGCGGTGGTCTCCACCGGCTCCGAGTACGACGCGTGGTTCGCTGCCGGCAAGCCGCTCCAGGGCTTCAACAGCAGCCTCCAGCTGCAGGACGTCAGCGCCCCGGGCCAGCCGGTCTCGGCCACGCCCAAGGGCAAGTCCATCCTGAACCGCTGGGCCTCGGCCCAGCACATCAGCCTGGTCTTCTACCAGACCACCGGCGCCAACGTGAACGGCAAGCCGGTTGTCGCGGTCGACGGCTCGGGTCACGCGATCACCGCGTACATGCCGTTCGACACCGTCCAGAAGCCGGGCGACTCGCTCCGGACCTCGGCCGGCTACATCGACGACACCTACGGCGCCGTGGCGCAGGACACCACCACGACGCTGGGCACCTCGGTGGCCTCGCCGCAGCCGGCGAACACCCCGATCGACCTGACCGCCACCGTCGCCCCGGCCTCGGGCAGCGACGTCCCGGTCGGCTCGGTGGAGTTCTTCGACGGTGCGACCTCGCTCGGTACCGGTGCCGTGAACGGCTCGGGGGTTGCTCACCTCAACGGGCAGGTGCTCGCGGTGGGCTCGCACTCGCTGAAGGCCGTCTACACCGCGACGAACACCTCGTCGCTGGCCTTCAACGGGTCGACCTCGACCACGTCGACCTTCGTGATCAACGGGATCTCGACCTCCACGGCCGCCGCGGCGACCCCCGGGTCCGACGTCACCGCCCCGGTCAGCCTGACCGCGACGGTCACGCCCGCCGGTGTCACCGGTTCGGTCGTGTTCAAGGACGGCGCGGCGACGATCGCCGGTCCGGTCACCCTGGACGGCACCGGTCTGGCCACCGCCACGCACACCTTCAACACCCCGGGTGCGCACACGGTGACCGCGGTCTTCACCCCGGACGCCGGCTCGAGCAACTACTCGGGTTCACAGGGTCAGATCACGTTCACGCTGGCTCCGCCCTCGGGCGTCTCGGTCGACACCCAGTCGATCCAGGCGACCATCCCGACCGGCACGATCACGGTGACCACGCCGTACACCCCTGCCAACCCGCTCGACCTCGGCACGCTGGCGCTCACCCCCGCGCTGGACGGCTACAAGGGAAGTGCCCAGTTCAACGACATCCACGTCATCGACACCCGTGACGGTGCGCTGCCGTGGGCGCTGACCGCGATCGCCGGCAACCTCGGCGACGGGGCGGGCCACTTCATCAACGGTGAGAACCTGGGCCTGACCAACCTCCTCCCCGAGGCTGCGAACAACCCGGGTACCGGCATCATCACCACCCACGACAACCCGATCCCGGCGGTGCCGCTCGCTCCGAGCGACTCCGGTTCGGCTGGTCTGGGTGGCGTTCCGCACACGGTGTTCTCGGCCAACCAGGGCCCGAGTGACGTGCTCTACTCCGGAACGCTGACGCTGTTCGCACCCACGACGACGGTGAGCGGCCTGTACACGGGCACGATCACGTTCACCGCGTCCTGACCCACCAGACCGCCAGGGGGCGGAGGGGACGGACGCGTCTCCTACTCGGTGGGGCGGGTGCCTGGTGCACCCGCTCCACCGACCCCCGGCGGTCGGGCCCAACCAGAAGAGAAAGCTCGCCCCCTGCGATGTCTCCTTTCCACCACCACCAGCGCCGCTCGCGCGCAGCGGCGATCCTCGCGGCCCTGGCGGCCGCGCTCGTCATGCTCCTGACACCCGGTGCCGCGCTCGCCGACGACGGCAGCGCACCGAGCGGCCCGTCGGGATCGGGAACCGTCAAGAACGGCGGCGGCACCCTGAGCTTCGGCATCGGCCCGGCCAACCACGTGCCGGCCAACCAGGTCGTCGACGGCCGTGCGTACCTCGTCTACTCCGCGGACCCGGGCGCGACCGTGCTGGACCAGGTAGCCCTGTTCAACTACGGCACCGCGCCGCTCACGCTGCAGGTCTACGCGACCGATGCCGTGCAGAGCGCCGACGGTGCCTTCGGCCTGCTGCCCGGAAAGCAGGCTCCGGCCGACGCCGGCTCGTGGATCAAGCTGCTCGGCGTGCCGAGGAGCGGGAAGGTCACGATCCCAGGACGCACCGCGAAGGCCTACGGCACCAAGACGGTCCGCTTCATCGCCCGGGTCCCGAAGGGGATCACGCCCGGTGACCACGTCGGCGGCGTGGTGGCATCGCTGAAGTCGGTGAGCAAGAACAAGAAGGGCGCCAAGATCACGCTGGACCAGCGGATCGGGGTGCGTGCCTACTTCACCGTCGCCGGGAAGCTCACTCCAGGGGTGCGCGTCGAGGACCTGCACGCGTCGTACGAGAACACCTGGAACCCGCGTGGGCTCGGCGACTACACCGTGTCGTACTACGTGCACAACACCGGGAACCTGCGGCTCGACGTCGCCCAGGACGTGCGCGTGGGCCGGTGCATCGTGACCAAGGTGCTCTGCCCGGCCGGCGCTCTGGTCTCCCACCCCAAGACGCTGCTCGACCTGCTGCCCGGATCACGGATCAAGGTGACCCAGAGGTTCGAGCACCGCTTCGGTCTCGGGCACCTCTCGGCGAAGGTCACGCTGGACCCGGAGGCAGTGGACCCGAGCTACACCCGGGCGATCCCGGCCGTGAACACCTCGGCCGGCTTCTGGGCTCTGCCGTGGCTGCTGATCATCATCATCGTGCTGGTTCTGCTCGCCCTCGGCACCGGGGGCTGGTACGCCGAGCGGCGCCGGCGGGCCCGGGCACGCGAGCGGGAGCTCGAGGCGTCCCGTCCCCGCCCGAAGCATGCCGCACCCGAGATGCAGGCCCGTGCTGGTGCACGACGTGCCGTCAACCGGCGCGCGACCGGAGGGCCGCCGACGGGCCTCGCCCTCTTCCGACGAAACCAAGGATGAAGGAAGTCATGAAGTACAGCCCCTTGACGAACCGATTCACCCGAGCAGTGGGCGCCTCGCTCGCTGCCGCGCTCGTGCTCACCTCCGGCGCGCTCCTCACCGCGGCCAGCGCCAAGGTGCCGCACGGTTCCCTTGCCGAGGTGATCCTCGAGACCAAGGACGTCACCGGCCAGCCCTACTACGCCTCGCTCCACGGATGGTGGGGACACGAGGGCGCGAAGGACGACACCGGCAAGCGGCCGACCGTTCCGTCGCTCGACCTTTCCGACGGTCACGGCGTCGTGGACACCACCACGACGGACGCGATCCACAAGGCGCTCGGTGACGGCGGGGACTTCAGCTCGCTGCGGGTCGCCTTCGTCCCCTTCAGCGCCGACGGCTCCAACGAGCGCCCGCAGGTGACCAAGGACGAGCCGGCCGGCAAGGCGTTCCGGTGGTTCGCCGACCTCGGCGTGGGCACGGCACTGAACGGAACGTCGAGCGACACCGACTTCGTCAGCTGGGTCTCGACCCAGGACGAGTACACGAGGTGGTGGAACGCCGGCCGACCTGCGCAGGGCTTCACCAAGAACCTCGGCGTCCTCGACGTCGCCGGGAACAACGGCCACCCCTCCGCGACCCCGGAGGGCAGGTCGATCCTGAACCGCTGGCCGGCCGGGACCAAGGTCAGCATGGTCTTCTACGTCTCCGACGGCGTCGACAAGCAGATGCCGCAGGAACCGACCGTCAAGGTCGGCCCCGACGGGCACGCGATGACGGCGTGGATGACGTTCGAGACCGTCGCGAGCCCGACGAACCCGGCACGCACCTCGGGCGGGTACAAGGTCCTCACGGGCCAGGGCACCGGACCTCACGCGGCGGCCAAGCCGCAGAAGGCGCCGGCCGGTACGTCGGCCTCCGACGGCGCCACGCCGGGCACCGCCGCTGCGGCCGACGCCGGTGCGGGCTCGGCCCACGCCACCGCTTCGTCCGCCAGCGACTCCGGGTTCACCTCCTCGCTCCCGGGCGGGAAGCCGACCTTCTGGATCCTCCTCGTGATCGTCGTCATCGGGGCCGCCGGAGGTCTCACCCTGCGGATGAGATCCGGGCTCGCCCCACCCCGCTAGGTGAACAGCAGGTGTGCCGGCTCGGCGCCCTGAGCGCGCCAGGGTTTCGATCCCCGTTCACGTCCCGTTCGCAGTTCGTTACGACCGCTGGGATTGGTTGTCGTTGGGTCCGGCCGTGCACCGGGCACTGGTTCACGCCCCCTTCGATCAGCCCCTGTCTCGAAAGTCCAGGAAGGACCACCATGTTCCACACCAACCTCGCGCGTCGTCGGACACGCGTCATGGCGGCAGGCCTCGTCGCCGGGCTGCTCGCTGCGCCTCTGGCGCTGGGTTCCCCGGCGAACGCCGTCCAGCCGGCCGGCTCGCGCGTTGCCGTGCTGATCGAGAACGGCAAGACCACGCCGAACGACATCACCTTCGACCCGGCGAACGCGAACGCCAGCGGGTGGTGGGGACACGAGGGTGGCGCGAACAACGGCACCGGTACGAACCAGACGTTCCTGTCGATGGACGGCTCAGGCACCGCGGGCACCACCGACCAGAAGGTGGCCGCGCTGATGGCCGCGATGGGCACCGACGACATCAGCAAGATCGGGTTCGTCATCGTTCCGACCAGCGCCGACGGCTCGAACGAGGACCCGTCGGTCACCGCCGGGCAGAACGTCGGTGAGGTCTTCTCCAACGGCTGGATCCTCGACGACGGTGGCCTCGGTGTCGGTCTCTCGGGTACCGCGCAGCCGAACGACTCGGTCGCGATGGTGTCCACGCTCACGCAGATCCAGAACTGGGTCGGCGCGGGCAAGCCGCTGCAGGGCTTCGACTCCAGCCTGCAGCTCCACGACGTGTCCGCGCCCGGGCAGCCGGTCTCGACCAACCCGAAGGGGACCTCGATCCTCAACACCTGGGCTGCCGGCACCGATCTCAGCCTGGTCGCCTACGTCACGAACGGCACCGACCCTGACCTCCAGAACGTGATCCCGCTGGTCGCCTCTTCCAGCGGAAAGGCCGAGACCGCGTGGCTGCAGTTCACCACGGTCGCCAAGCCGGGTGACGCGCTGCGCACCTCGGCCGGCTACCAGGTCGTCGGCGCCTACGCCCCGACCGTGGCGGTGACCGCGTCCTACAGCGGTTCGACCGCGACCCTGACGGCCACGGTGAAGAACAAGCTCGGCGGGACCGCGACCGACGCGACCGGGTCGATCGACTTCGCGCAGTTCGTCGGCGGTGTGGACCAGACGCCGACCTCGGTGGCGATCACTGCCGGCACCGGTCAGGCCAAGCTCGACATCCCCGGCTTCACCTCGGGATCGAGGACCTACCACGTCAGCTACAGCCCGGACGTCGCGGCGCAGGGAACCTACCTGCCCTCGGGTCAGGCCACCATCACGATCGCCTCGACGACGACCTCGCTCAGCGCCGTCGGCGGTGCGACCGACACGATGACCGCGACGGTCTCGCCGAAGGTCGCCGGCAAGGTGGTCTTCAAGGACAACAACGTCACGATCGGCACGGTCAACGCGGTCAACGGCGTGGCCAAGTACGCCAAGAAGCTGGCCTACGGCAAGCACGTTCTCACCGCGATCTTCACGCCGACCAACACGTCGTACAAGCCGTCGACTGCGTCAGCCACGCGCTACCAGGGCAAGATCGCGACGGTGCTCACCCCGAAGAAGGGCCGCCACGGCGTCCGTCCGAAGGTGACCGTCAAGATCACCGCCGGTGTGGTGGCCACCGGCAAGGTCACCATCGTCTTCGACCCGCCGACCGGCCCGACCAAGAAGTTCGTGGTCACGCTGAAGAACGGGGCGGCGACGCTGCTGCTCCCGAAGACCGTCAAGGGCAAGACCAAGGTCACCGCGCTGTACGGCGGCGGCAGCGTCCTGGCGATCAACGGCGTCCCGGTCGTCTTCACCGCGACCTGATGACCCCCCTCGCCGGGGTGCGCCCAGCACCCCGCCGAGCGCACCCATCCACGCGACATCCCAATCTCGGACGATCTGGCATGGCGAATAAGGAGACTGGTATGTCCCGCTCGGCACGCGCCCGCGCTCTCCCGGGCACGGCACGGCGGCGTCGGCCGGGCATCGTCCGGCTGGTGACGATCCTGGTGGGTCTCACCATCGCCGCCTTCGGGGTCCCGGGCTGGACCACGGCTCCCACCCTCGCTGCCGGCACCACGAGCGACGGCTCCGACTGGGGCTACACCGGGAACCTGCACACGCCGAGCGCGGTGACTCTCGCCTGGGACAACACCGGTACACCGGACGTCGACCAGGTCCCGCGCGACGGTACCCAGACGCTGCCGCACACGGACGGGAAGACCTACGACGACATCCCCGGGTCGACGGTCTCCTCCTACTTCCAGACCTACGGCGCCGCCAACGGTCTCGGCGGTCTGAAGGTCAAGGTGTCCCAGACCCGTGACCTGGTCAACCAGTCGGTCACCCTGGACGTCTCCGGCGTCAAGGGCGGGGCGCAGTACGGTCAGACCTCGCACGTCTACCTCCAGGTCTTCCAGTGCTGGGGCGGCCTGAACAGCAACGGCACCCCCGACCGCAGCGCCAGCGAGCCGGACCCCGCGACCTGCCAGATGGGGGCCGGGGACGCGGCCGCGCGCTCCGGCGGCTTCGCCCTGGCGAACTCCCGCTACATCAACACCGACCCGCTGGTCTCCCAAGGCGGCGACTGGAACAAGTACTTCAACAAGGGTGGCGCCAACGACGTCCCGTTCACCTCGGTGGACGGAAAGAAGTCCGGAAGCACCAACGGCAACGCCAACCAGTTCTTCAACGCCGCGACGACGAACGAGGTCTCGCAGCTGCACGTGTCACCCGGCGGCACGGCCACGCGGGCCTTCGAGGTGCAGACCACGCTGGAGTCCGCAGGACTCGGCTGCGGCCTGCGCCGTGGTGTGGTCAGCACCCGCAGCTGCTGGCTGGTGATCGTGCCGCGCATCGACGGCGTGCTCGACCAGAACGGGCCGATCTCCCCGTCCCTGTGGGGCCAGCGGATGCAGGTCAAGCTGGGCTTCCGCGACATCGTCGCCGGGTGCCCGAGCGGCCAGGTACGCACGCTCACGGTCGGTTCCGAGCTGCTCTCCACGGCGGCTGCGTCGTGGACGCCGGGACTGTGCGACGCCAAGAACATCGCTCTGGGCTACACGCAGCTGGGTGACCCGGTCGCGCGCGGCGAGTTCGAGTCGGGAGCCGCCGACGCCGTGCTGACGACACAGCCCACCGATCGCGCGGGCACGATCTACACACCGGTCGCGCTCAGCGCCCCGGTGTTCGCCTACGCGCTGAGCTACCAGCCCTTCTGCGCGGCGAAGTCCGATCCGTACACCGAGGAAGAGGCCCATCATTGCGGCTACGCGAGCGTGGCCGCCCTCGATGCCGACATCGCACGTTCCGGCACGCTGGTGCGGGACCTGCGCCTGGACCCACGGCTGGTCGCGAAGCTGTTCACGCAGAGCTACGAGGGCGCGATCTTCGACAAGCCGGGTTTCCGTCGGTCGGGCTGGATGCTCGCCGCCTCGCGTCCGTTCTCGCTGGCCGACGACCCGGAGTTCGTGCGCCTGAACCCGTCGCTCGCGCACATCAGCAAGGTCGACAGCGCGGTGGCCAACCTCGACCACTTCGTCCTCGAAGCCCTGCGGTCCGACTCCGCCTCGGCGATCTGGACCTGGATCCTCGGGGACAAGGACGCGTCCGCCTTCCTCAGCGGTTGCCCCGACGCCAACGGCATGACGATCAACCCGTTCTACTCGACGCGCACCTACGCGGGTTGCGGGGACAAGGCGACGGCGCTCGCGGCGCAGGCCGATGCGGACCGCAAGGCGACGCCGACGCCGGCGAGCTACGTCGACGAGCCCGTGACGTACCCGCCGGACGGATCGCCGTTCCCGTTGATCGGTTGGCAGGAGGCTCCGGCCAGCAGCGAGGTCGGCACCTTCGGTGTCTACGACTTCCTGCCGCGTGTCGACTCGATGCCGGTCGCGGGCCGTGACGTGGCCATCGGCTACTCGCCCCGCAACGACACCTTCTGCCAGACGTTCATCGACGACACCTGCGTGCCTGCTCCTGGTGTGTGGAAGGACTCGAAGGCTCGCCAGCCCGGTGACCGCCTGGGCGTCATGTCGGTCACCACCGCCGCGACCGCGGCGCGGTTCCAGCTGCCCACCGCGCTGCTCTGCAACACCGCCGGGACGCACTGTGCCGGCGCGAACAACACCTCGCTGGAGAAGGCCGCGTCCAAGTTCGTCGACACCTCCACCACCGGGGTGCAAGCACCCGGTGCGGCCGACTACGGCTCGGGTGCGTACCCCTTGGCGATGCCGGTCTACGTCGGCGTCCCCGCCAAGCTCGACCTCACCGACCGCACCGCCTACGCGAACGCGCTGCAGTACCTGACCACGACCGGGCAGAAACCGGGATTCTCGCCAGGAAACCTGCCGCCGGGCTACGCACCGCTGACCTCGGCGATGCGCAAGCAGGCAGCCGCCGCGATCGCCGACCTGCGCAAGGCGACCCCGACAGCGACCTCGACGTCCGACGGACCGGGCAAGACAGGTGGGACCACCACCGGCGACTCCGGCGCCCTCCCGGGCAGCCAGCCTCCGCCGGCTCCGTCGGCCGCGGCTGGTCCGAAGGCCACGGTCACGCTGACGTCGCCGCAGTTCGAGAACGTCAGTGCTACGGGCCCGTCGTTCCCGCGCTGGCCCCTGCCGCTCGGGCTGGCCGTGGCGCTGATCGCCGCGCTCGCCGGGCCTCTCCTCCGACTCCGCTCCACCTTCAAGATCGGCTGAACGTGACGACCACCTTCCTCCCCGAGTACCCCGTCGAGGGCCTGGACGACGCGAGCCCGCGCCCGGTCTCGGTCGCGCACGCACCCGTCGACCGGACGTTCCGGACGGTCGCGCGCGCCTGCGGCACGTTCGTGCTCGTGGTGATGATCCTCATCGGCATCTTCCTGGCCGCCAAGGCGGCCAAGGCGATCAGCTCCGAGGGCATCTGGAAGTTCATCACCACCCAGGCGTGGGCACCGGAGACCAACCACTTCGGCATCGCGGCGATCCTCACCTTCACCGTGACGATCGCGGTCATCGCCCTGGTCGTCTCGCTGCCCGTGTCGCTCGGAGCCTCGCTGTACATCACCGAGGTCGCCTCCGGACGGCTGCGCTCGATCCTGACCGGAACCATCGACCTGATGGCCGCGGTCCCGTCGGTGATCT
The DNA here is from genome assembly GCA_045806765.1 of Marmoricola sp. Lineage (GTDB taxonomy): Bacteria > Actinomycetota > Actinomycetes > Propionibacteriales > Nocardioidaceae > Marmoricola. The sequence continues at coordinate 3,152 of JBJMIO010000028.1, read as the reverse complement.
ACGGCGTGTGGGGCCTGAGCTTCCTGCAGCCGCACATCGGGCCGTTCTCGCAGTGGATCTCGACGTACTTCGGGTGGTTCCCGCTGTTCAAGGTCGACGGGGTCGACGCCGCCAACCCGCTGGCGAACCCGGCGCTCTACACCTCCTCGTCGTTCATCGGCGGGCTGGTGGTCGGGATGATGATCGTCCCGATCCAGACCTCGATCATGCGGGAGGCGTTCTCCCGCGCGCCAGCAGGCGAGCGCGAGGGCGCCTACGCCCTCGGCGCCACGCGCTGGGGGATGATCCGCGCGGTCGTCATCCCCTACGGCATGGGCGGCATCATCGGCGGCACGATGCTCGGCCTGGGTCGCGCGCTCGGCGAGACGATCGCGCTGTACCTGATCATCTCGCCGGTCGCCCACATCAACTTCCACATCCTGCAGAACGGATCGAACTCGGTCGCGGTGACGATCGCGCTGCGGTACTCCGAGGCGAACCCGTTCACGATGAGCGCGTTGATGGCACTGGGCCTCTCGTTGTTCCTGCTGACCATGGCCATCAACTTCACCGCTTCGGCGATCATCGCCCGATCGCGCTCCGGCGCCGAGAGCGAGGGCTGATGAGCGCCGAGCAGCACGACGGCACGTTCGGTCCGCCGCTGGGCGTGACCCACACGCCGCGCGTGGGCATGCCCGCGGTCGGCCCGGCCCGCGAGAAGGTCCGGATCCGCAAGCCGCTCCACGAGCAGCTGGCCCTGCCCGGTGCCATCGCGTCGGGGATCGGCTTCGCGCTGGTCGTGGCTCCGCTGATGGGGCTGACCGGTAGCGGCTGGGTGCCGATCATGGCCTTCGGCTGGATGCTGGCCTCCTACGCCGCGCTGACCCGGCTCACCGAGGCCGGGCCGGCGGTCAAGGACCGCTTCGCCACGGTGATGATCAGCTCGGCCGGCCTGCTCCTGGTCTCGCTGCTGACGCTGCTCATCGTCTACGTGCTGGTCAAGGGCGGCAAGATCCTCCCCGACCTGAAGCTCAGCTTCCTGACGCAGGACCAGAGCCTCGTCCGCCCGCTCGACCCGCTGTCGAAGGGCGGCGTGCTGCACGCGATCGTCGGCACCGTCGAGCAGATCTCGATCGCACTGGTCCTCACGGTGCCGCTCGGCATCATGACCGCGCTGTTCCTCAACGAGATCGGCGGACGCTACGCCCGCCTGGTGCGCACGGTCGTCGAGGCGATGACAGCACTCCCGTCGGTGGTCGCCGGTCTGTTCATCTACGCCGCGATCATCGTCCCGGTCACCAAGAGCTTCAACGGCTTCGCAGCCTCGCTGGCGATCTCGGTGCTGATGCTGCCGATCATGATCCGGTCCTCGGACGTCGTGATGCGGCTGGTGCCGGGCAACCTGCGCGAGGCCGGGCTCGCCCTGGGGGCGGGCCAGTGGAGCGTCGTACGCCGGGTGGTGCTGCCGACCGTGCGCTCGGGCCTGACGACCGCGATCATCCTCGCCACCGCCCACGGCATCGGTGAGACCGCCCCTGTGCTCCTGACCTCGGGCACCAACAACAACGTCAACTGGAACCCGTTCAGCGGTCACCAGATGTCGCTGCCGCTGGCGGTGCTCGAGTTCATCAAGGCGCCGGAGCCGAAGATGCACACGCGTGCCTTCGCCACCGCCACCCTGCTGCTCCTGCTCGTCCTGATCCTCTTCGTCACCGCTCGCCTCATCGGCGGTCAGCAGGCAGGTGAGCTCAGCAACCGGCAGCGCCGCCGACGAGCCGCCCAGTCCCTGCGCGACCTCGAGCGCATCGAGTCCAACCACGCCGCCATCGCCGCCGAGCTGGCTCAGCAGCGGTCCATCCACCAGATCCAGGGAGCTCCCCGATGAATGCCCGTCGCCCGCGTCGCCTGATGGTCGCCCTCGCGGCCCTCGCCTCGCTCGCCAGCCTCACTGCCGGGGTCGGCGCCGCCTACGGGCGCACCAGCTCGACGCCGACCGCGAACATCAACGGCAACGGCTCCTCGTGGGCCGGCAACGCGCTCACCGACTGGACCGCAGCGGTGAAGGCGCAGGGGGTGACGGTGAACTTCACCTCCGACGGCTCGTCCTCGGGCCGCAAGAACTTCGCGATCGGTCTCTCCGACTTCGCGGTCTCCGAGATCCCCTACACCGGTGACACCTCCGACCCGCAGGACTCGCAGCGGCCGAACTTCAAGTACGGACTGGTCCCGGCGGTCGCTGGCGGTACCTCGTTCATGTACAACCTGCCGGTCGGCGGCAAGCGCTTCACCCAGCTCAAGCTCTCCCAGGCGGCGCTGGCCGGGATCTTCTCCGGGCAGATCACGCAGTGGAACGCGCCGGCCATCGCGCAGACCAACCCGGGCGTCGCGCTTCCCGCGCAGCGGATCACGGTGGTCGTCCGTTCCGACGGGTCCGGCGCGACCGCGCAGTTCACGCTCTGGATGCTGCGGCAGTTCCCCGCGGCCTACGCCTACCTGTGCTCGAAGACCGGTTGCAACAAGAACCACGCCACGTCGTACTACCCCTACCAGGGCCTGTCGAACTTCACTGCGCAGTCCGGGTCCAACGGCGTCACGACGTACACCTCGAACACGCCGTACACGATCAACTACGACGAGTACTCCTACGCGCTCGGCGTGGGCTTCCCGGTCGCGCAGATCCAGAACGCCGCCGGGTACTACACGGTGCCGACCGACAAGGCCGTCGCGGTCGCGCTGACGCAGGCGAAGATCAACCAGGACAAGTCGTCGCTCAACTACCTCTCGCAGGACCTGTCCAAGGTCTACGCCTACAAGGACCCGCGCACCTACCCGATCTCGGCGTACTCCTACCTGATCGTGCCCAAGCAGGCCCACGGCAGCTTCAACGCCTCGAAGGGGGACACGCTCTCGTACTTCTCGACCTTCGACCTCTGCGAGGGGCAGCGGACGATGGGTGCCCTCGGGTACTCACCGCTCCCGATGAACCTCGTGCTCGCCGCGATGGACCAGGTGACGCAGATCCCCGGGATCAGTGCGAGCACCAAGGCGCAGATCACGAAGACGAAGTCGGGCGTGAAGGCCGGTAACAGCAACCCGTGCAACAACCCGACGTTCCAGCCGGGCGACAGCCCCGCGCACAACATCCTGACCGACACCGCGCCGTTCCCCGCCGG
>JBJMIO010000027.1:0-17810 GCA_045806765.1 Marmoricola sp. | reverse complement strand
TCCAGGCCGTGGTCTTCCGCTACGTCAGCGTCGACGGCGTCGTGCCGAACCTCGCGCTCGTCGTCGTGGTCGGCGCCGCGATCGCGCGCGGACCCCAGTTCGGGGCTGTGCTGGGCTTCGCCACGGGACTGCTGCTCGACCTCGCCCCGCCGGCCGACCACGTCGCCGGGCGCTGGGCACTCGCGCTGGTCCTGGTCGGCTACCTCGCCGGCCTGGTGCGCCAGGACGCGCGCCGCTCGCCGGTCGCGGGCGTCGTGCTCGTCGGCGCGGCCTCGTTCGTGGCCACCTCGCTCTACGCGTTCTCCGGGCTCGTCCTGCACGATGGTGCGCTGCCGGTCTCCCAGACGCTGCAGGTGATCGGGATCAGCATGTTGTGGGACGTGATGCTGGCACCGGTCCTGCTGCCAGCGCTGCTGTGGTTCCTCGCCCGGACCTCACCCGCGCGCTTGGCTCTCTGAGCCCATGGCCGCCGTCCTGATCCGCCCTGACCGCACGAAGAGCCGTCTGCGCCTCTTCGTGATGCAGGTGCTGATGCTCTCGCTATTCGTGACCCTCTTCGCGCGGCTCTGGTACCTCCAGGTCTTCAGCGGCGAGGAGTACCAGGCGAAGGCGGCCGAGCAGTCCGTGCGCGAGCTCGTCGTGCAGCCGCCGCGCGGCTTGATCGTCGATGCCGAGGGTCGTCCGCTGGTGACCAACCGGACCAGCTGGGTCATCAGTGTCGACCGCACCGTGCTGGGCAGGATGAGCACCGAGGACCGCGACGCACTGCTTCACAAGGTCGCCCGCACCATCGGCACGCCGTACGCCGAGGTGCTGGCCCGCACGCAGCTGTGCGGCACCGCCGACGCCGTGCGGAAGACGTGCTGGAACGGCTCGCCCTTCCAGCCGATCCCGGTCGCCGAGGACGTCCCGCAGGCCACGGCGGTCGCGATCTCCGAGCAGGGCGAGGACTACCCGGGCGTGGTCGCCCAGGCGCAGAGCGTCCGGTCCTACCCGGCGCCCTTCGGCATCAACGCAGCGGGCATCCTGGGCTACCTCAGCCCGATCACCTCCGAGGAGCTCGACCAGGCGAAGAAGGCCCACGACACCACGCTCAACGGCACCTCGGTGGTGGGCCGGGCCGGGCTGGAGAAGAGCTACGACCCGTGGCTGCGCGGCACGCCGGGCGTCACCCGGGTGGCGGTCGACTCCATGGGCCACGTGCTCGGCACGATCCCGAAGGAGGACGGCGGCCAGGTCGGTGCCGAGCCGGGGGACACCCTGGTCACCTCGATCGACGCCAAGGTGCAGAGCGTGGTGGAGAAGGAGCTGCACCAGGCGATGCTCACCGCGCGCAACACCTACGACCCGGTGAGCAGGAAGAAGTACGTCGCCGACAGCGGCGCAGCGGTCGTGCTCGACGCGCACACCGGCAACGTGATCGCGATGGCCAGCCAGCCGACGTACGACCCGAGCATCTGGGTGGGCGGCATCACCGAGAAGCAGCTCAAGAGGCTGTACTCGAAGAAGAACGGCCAGCCGCTGCTCTTCCGTGCCACCCAGGGACTCTTCGCGCCGGGGTCGACGTGGAAGCCGTTCGAGACGGTCGCTGCGTTCAACCACGGCTACGGTCCGAGCAGCCGGCTGGACTGCTCCAGCGGCTTGCAGGTCGGCGGCCGGTTCTTCAAGAACTACGAGTCGGAGTCCTACGGCTCGATCGACTTCGCCAAGGCGCTGCAGATCTCCTGCGACACGTTCTTCTACCGCGTGGGGCTGGGTTTCTGGAACAAGTTCGGCTCGGACCCCTCCAACGTGAACGCCAAGGACCCGCTGATCGCCGAGGCCAAGCAATTCGGCTTCGGCTCGCGCACCGGCCTCGACATCCCCGGAGAGGAGTCCGGCCGCCTCGCGGACCGCAGGTGGAAGCTCGCCTACTGGAACGCGATGAAGCCGTACTACTGCAAGATCGACAAGCACAACAAGACCGGGAAGCGCGACTTCCTGCACGTCTACGCGCACGAGTTCTGCCTCGAGGGCAACCAGTACAAGGCCAGCGACGCGGTCAACTTCTCGATCGGTCAGGGCGACACCCAGGTCACGCCGATCCAGCTGGCGCGCGCCTACGCCGCACTCTCGAACGGCGGCACGCTCTACGCCCCGCGCATCGCCAAGGCGATCATGAGCCCGGACGGCAAGATCGTGAAGCGGATCAAGCCGGTGGTCCAGGGCCACGTGAAGTCGAAGAAGTCCGCGATCGCCTACGTCGACAACGCGCTGACCGGCACCCCGAAGTCGGGCACGCTGGCCTGGAAGTTCGGCGGCTTCCCGCTCGACAAGGTCCAGATCCGCGGCAAGACCGGCTCGGCCGAGGTCTACGGCAAGCAGAGCACCTCGTGGGTCGCGACGTACACCAAGGACTACGTCGTGGTGATGATGGTGACCCAGGCCGGCACCGGCTCGGGGACCTCGGGCCCCGCGGTCCGCTCCATCTGGGAGTCGCTCTACGGCATCGACGGCGAGAACGTGGACCCGGGCCACGCGATCATCAAGGGCGTCACGCCGCCGCTGGCCCTGCCGGTCTTCGCGACCGACGGATCGATCATGCCGCCGCCGGTGGGAGGTAACCGATGACCGTGCTCGCCCAGCCGCAGGTGCGCGCCCGCACGCGCGGCGCCGTGCTCGACAGCGCGCCCGCGCGACCACGCCCCGACTGGGTGCTGGTCGCGGTCACGGGCGCGATCCTCGTCATCGGCACGCTGCTGGTGTGGTCCTCGACCTCGCACAACGACCAGCTCACCGCCGGCCACCCGACCGAGTACCTACGCAAGCAGCTCGTCAACGTCGCCATCGGCATCGGCCTCGCGGCCGCGGTCGTGGTCACCGACCGGCGGTGGGTCCGGATCCTGGCGCCGTTCGTCTACGTCGGCTCGGTGGTCGGCCTGCTGCTGGTGCTGGTGATGGGCTCGACGATCAACGGCTCGCGCTCGTGGCTGATGCTCGGCGGGATGTCGATCCAGCCGGCCGAGTTCGCCAAGCTCGCTGTCGTGGTGGGGATGGCACTGCTCGTCGCCGAGCGGACCGAGAGTTCGCGGACCCGCCGGGTCGGCTCGACCGAGGTGATCGGCATGCTGCTGATCGCCGGCCTGCCGGCCCTGCTGATCCTGCTCCAGCCCGACCTCGGCACGATGCTGGTGCTCTCCGCGACCGTCTTCGGCGTGCTCGCGGTGGCCGGCACCCCGCAGCGCTGGATGGCCACGCTCGCTGCCGCAGGCCTCGCGGGGGCCGTCCTCGTCTTCACCGCCGGGCTGCTGAAGACCTACCAGATCCACCGTTTCCTGGCGTTCATGGAGCCCGACCTCGACCCGCGCGGCGCCGGCTACAACACCACCCAGGCGCGGATCGCGATCGGCAACGGCGGGCTGTTCGGCCAGGGCCTCTTCGGCGGCTCGCAGACCAGGTCCGGCTTCGTGCCCGAGCAGCACACCGACTTCGTCTTCACCGTCGCCGGTGAGGAGCTCGGGCTGATCGGCGCCGGGGTGCTGATCCTGCTGTTCGCGGTGCTGCTCGCCCGTGCGCTGCGGATCGCGCTGACCGCCGAGGACCTGTTCGGCAAGGTGGCCGCGGCCGGCATCGCCTGCTGGTTCGGCTTCCAGACGTTCCAGAACATCGGGATGTGCCTGGGGATCATGCCGGTGACCGGCGTACCGCTGCCGCTCGTCTCGTACGGCGGGTCCTCGATGTTCGCCTCGCTGATGGCGATCGGGCTGCTGCTGAACATCCAGATGAAATCGACGGCGCGGCGCGCTGCCTAGAGGCCACGTAGGATGGGTCGGTGCCGATCCTGACGACTTCCGAGTCCGCGCCCGAGTCTGTCTTCGGGCGACTCGAGCCGCACCTGCCCTCGGTGCAGAAGCCGATCCAGTACGTCGGCGGCGAGCTCAACTCGGTCGAGACGGAGTGGGGCGAGGACGACCGGACCGTGCGCTGGGCGCTGATGTACCCCGACGCCTACGAGGTCGGCCTGCCCAACCAGGGCGTCCAGATCCTCTACGAGGTGCTCAACGAGGCCGAGGACACCATCGCCGAGCGGACCTACGCCGTGTGGCCCGACATGGAGGCCGTGCTGCGCCGCGAGGGCATCCCGCAGTTCACCGTCGACAGCCACCGCCCGGTCGGCGCGTTCGACGTCTTCGGGCTCTCCTTCTCCACCGAGCTCGGCTACACCAACATGCTCACCGCGCTCGACCTCGCCGGCATCCCGCTGCACGCGAGCGAGCGCACCGACGGGCACCCGGTCGTGCTCGCCGGTGGCCACTCCGCCTTCAACCCCGAGCCGATCGCCGACTTCATCGACGCCGCCGTCCTCGGCGACGGCGAGGAGGTCGTGCTCAAGATCAGCGAGGTCGTCCGCGAGTGGAAGCGTGAGGGGCGACCCGCCGGCGAGATGGGCTCCGCGCGCGACGAGCTGCTGCGCCGGCTCGCGGTCAGCGGCGGGGTCTACGTGCCGAAGTTCTACGACGTCTCCTACGACGCCGACGGCTCGCTGGGCCCGGCGGTCCCGAACGTGCCCGGCGTACCGTCGCGGGTCGCGAAGCACACCCTGATGGACCTCGACTCCTGGCCCTACCCGCGCAACCCGCTGGTGCCGCTGGCCGAGACGGTCCACGAGCGCTTCTCGGTCGAGATCTTCCGCGGCTGCACCCGCGGCTGCCGCTTCTGCCAGGCCGGGATGATCACGCGCCCGGTGCGCGAGCGGTCGATCAGCACGATCGGTGCGATGGTCCAGAACGGCATCGAGAAGTCCGGCTTCGACGAGGTCGGCCTGCTCTCGCTGTCCTCGGCCGACCACACCGAGATCGCCGAGCTCGCAGGAGACCTGGCCGACCGCTACGAGGGCACCAACATCTCGCTCTCGCTGCCGAGCACGCGCGTGGACGCCTTCAACATCACCCTGGCCAACGAGTTCTCACGCAACGGCCGGCGCTCGGGCCTGACCTTCGCGCCGGAGGGCGGCTCGGAGCGGATGCGCAAGGTGATCAACAAGATGGTCACCGAGGAGGACCTGATCGCGACGGTCGCCGCGGCGTACTCGCACGGCTGGCGGCAGGTGAAGCTCTACTTCATGGAGGGGCTGCCCACCGAGACCGACGAGGACGTCCTGGAGATCGCCGACCTGGCGCGCAAGGTGATCCAGAAGGGCCGCGAGGTCTCGGGCCACAACGACATCCGCTGCACCGTCTCGATCGGCGGGTTCGTGCCCAAGCCGCACACCCCGTTCCAGTGGGCCGCGCACCTGGACCACGAGACCACCGACGCCCGGCTGTACAAGCTGCGCGAGGCGGTCCGCAACGACAAGAAGTTCGCCCGCGCGATCGGCTTCCGCTACCACGACGGCAAGCCCGGCATCGTCGAGGGACTGCTCTCGCGCGGGGACCGGCGCGTGGGTCGCGTCATCGAGAACGCCTGGCGCGACGGCGGCCGCTTCGACGGGTGGAGCGAGCACTTCTCCTACGACCGCTGGATGAGCGCCGCCGAGTCCGGCCTCGAGGGCACCGGCGTCGACGTCGACTGGTTCACCACCCGCGAGCGCACCTACGCCGAGGTGCTGCCCTGGGACCACCTGGACTCCGGCCTGGACAAGGACTGGCTCTGGGAGGACTGGGAGGACGCGCTGAACCCCGACTCGGTCGACGTCGAGGACTGCCGCTGGACCCCCTGCTACGACTGCGGGGTGTGTCCGGAGATGGGCACCGACATCCAGATCGGCCCGACGGGCCAGCGGCTGCTCCCGCTCAGCGTCGTGTAGCGCGTTGTGTGCCTGGGGACGCGCTACTGCGCGTCCTGGGGCACACGACTCCCCAGGCGCAGGGCGGAGACCAGGAAGAACACGCCGCCGAGCGCGGCGTACCCGGCGACCTGGTGCAGGTTCGTCGCGCGGGCGTGCGTGGCCGCGAAGAACACGCCGTCGAGCACGGAGATCGCTCCGCTGATGATCAGCGGTACCTGACCCTTCAGGGCGCGGCGCTGCAGTGCCACCGTCAGCTGGACGAGTCCGGAGGCGAAAGCCCAGAAACCCCAGACGAGCAGGACGTCGCCGATCTCGCCGGTGCCGACGACCAGCAGGGCGATGCCGGCGGCGGTGCTGATCGCCATGTTCAGGGCGAGCGGCGTGGTCGAACGGCCGGCGGCGGAGGCGGACCTGATGTCGATGGCGGCCGACGCGACGTCGACGGCCGGGTAGAGGACGGCGAGCACGAGGGCGAGCGATCCGAACGGCGACGACGCGCTCGCGAACACGCCTGCCCAGGCGACGGCGAAGACGAACCGGCCGAGGTACAGGCGGCGGAGGACAGGTGAGGCCGTGGTGGCCGACGGCGTGGCGGTGGCAGTGCTCATGGCTGGACTCCTGGAATGAAAAGAAACAGAACGATCGGTTCGATCTTCATCGTGACGGTCTCAAAAGTCAAACCGACCGATCGTTCTCTTTCTTCGCTACACTTGGCCCCGTGACCCCGACGCCCGATGCCCCGCGCCGCAAGTCCGAGCCCCGCAACCGCTTGCTCCGGACGGCGACCGAGGTCTTCTACTCCAAGGGGATCCACTCGGTCGGGATCGAGGAGATCGTCGAGAAGGCGCAGATCACCCGCTCGACGCTCTACCGGCACTTCCCGAGCAAGGAGGACCTGGTCGTCGGCTACCTCGAAGCGGTGAGCGACTACGAGGCCCAGCACTTCACCGCGGCCCTGACGCCGGACCAGGATCCTGAGGACGGAGTTCGTGCGCTCGCGCGAGCCGTCGCCGCGCAGGTCCAGGACCCGGGGTTCCGCGGTTGTGCGTTCCTCAACGCGGCCGCTGAGTACCCCGACGCCGAGCACCCCGTACGACGCGCCATCGCCGAGCACCGCGGGTGGTTCGCGGACCTGGTCCGGTCGGCCTTCGGGCGACTCGAGGGTGACCGTGCCGCTCGGGCCGAGCTGTTCGTGCTCCTGCGCGACGGCGCGATGTCGGGCGGCTGCGTGGGGAACCCGACCGAGGTGGCAGCGACGTTCCTCGCCGGGGTCGAGCGCCTGCTGGCGTGAGGATCGGCCGGCGGACGTACGCCGGCCGCCCCGACCCTCAACGCCAGGTCGGGGCGATCTCGCGGCGGTAGCGGCGCCCACCGAAGGTGGAGAAGAGGAACACCACCGGCGGCGGCAGCTCCTTCTTCATCCCCGCGATGTCGGACTCGTCGGCGCCGTCGCGCATCCACTCGATCGTGTTGCCCATGTACTTGAAGTGCGCCTTCTTGACGTTCGCCGTGGCCTTCTTCAGCTGCGGCGTCTCGGCGTAGGCCGCGGAGATCGGCTCGAGGTCGCGCTCCTCGTGGGCGAGGTGGTCCAGGAGAACCGTGCCGAGGTTCGCGACGGCTGCGCGGGCCGAGGAGGCGCTCGCCCCCGACGGTGCGGCCTGGAGCGCCGCCATCGCGGCGGTCGCGCCGGACAGTGCCTGGCGCATCGCCTCGTGCTCCTGGTCGAGCGCGGCGACCGAGGAGAGGTCGGCGTCGGTCTGCTCCAGCGCGGGCCAGAAGTAGAGCTCCTCGTAGGAGTGGTGGTGGTGCAGCTCCTCGTCGAAGAAGTCCCACGCGCGCTTGAGCTGGTCGGCCCGCGGTTGCGTCGCCGCCGACGGCTCACCGAGGGCTGCGTCGAAGCGGGCGATGGTCCGGCGGAACGCCGCGTGGAAGACGGTGTTCAGCGTGAGGTGCTCGGTCATGGGGGTCGCCTTCGGTCGAGGTCTCCCGACAGCCTGCCCGCTGAGGTCCCTCCGCGGGCGCGTTTCGGCGGGTCCAACGGATTCCGCCCGCTACGCTCCCGCCATGCGCGATCTCGGAACCCACCACCTCGTCGCCGTCGCCACCGTCACCGGTGGGCTCGTCACGCTCTCCGGGCCGGCGTTCGGCGAGTCCCTTCAGCACTGCCTCGACGGAGCCGACGGCACCAGTGGCACGGTGACGTGCAACGACTCGAACGGCACCGACCCCGACTCGGGAGGCGGCCCGTCGCCGTCGACGATCTTCGGGATCTTCGGCGCGTTCGCGCTCCTGGTCGTCCTGCTCGGCGTCGCGACCTCGGTGTGGCGGGTCCGTACGGCGCGCAAGCTGGCGCAGGACGCCGGGATGGACCCCAAGGACGCCACCCGGATGGCGCTGCTGAGCCCGGAGGGGCTGGACGCGACGTACCTGGCCGCGAACCTGCGCCGGCCGGTGAGCTCACCTTCTGAACCCGCCGCCGCGTCCACCTCCGACCGGCTGGCCGAGCTCCAGCGCCTTCGTGACCAGGACCTGGTGACACAGCAGGAGTACGACGAGCGCCGCAAGGCGATCATCGACTCCCTCTGACCGCAGGACTGCTGAGCACCACGAGCTCGCTGGTCGCGCGGGTCATCGCGACGTACCGGTCGACCGCGCCCTCGATGCCCGAGCCGAAGGTCTCCGGCTCGAGGAGGACGACGAGGTCGAACTCCAGGCCCTTGGTGAGCTCGGGGGAGAGCACCCGCACCCGTGGGTCGCCGGCGACCTCGCCGGGCACGGAGACCTCGCCGGCGGAGACCACGGCGGCGGTGCCCTCGTCGTGGGTGGCGAGCCAGTCGGTCAGCACTGCGCTCAGCTCGGAGGTCGGCGCGTACCGGACCGGGGTGCCGCTGCTGCGCACGGACGTCGGCACGTTCGCATCGGGGAGCTCCGCGCGGATCACCGGCTCGGCCGCGGACATCACCTCCTGCGGCGTGCGGTAGTTGATGCTCAGGGTCGCGATCTCGATCAGCGAGAGACCCACCCGTTGCAGCCGCTCGGTCCAGGACTCGGTGAAGCCCCTGCGGGCCTGGGCCCGGTCGCCGACGATCGTGAAGCTGCGCGAGGGGCACCGCGCCAGCAGCATCTGCCACTCGGCGTCGGTGAGCTCCTGCGCCTCGTCGACCACGACGTGGGCGAACTGTTCGGCGAACGGGTCGGTGGCGATCGCCGGCAGCGCACCCTCGTCGACCAGCGCGTCGCGGATGATGCCTTGGCGCAGCTGCGCCAGGAGCCCCTCCTCGTCGTCCTGCTGGAGGATCTCCTCGACCACGCGGTCCATCTGGCGGCGCTCGGTCGCGACCGCCGCTTCCTGCCGTCGCCGCTGCCGCGCCGTCTCGGGATCACCGAGCCGCAGCCGGGCGGCGTCGAGCAGCGGCAGGTCGGAGACCGTCCACGGCGACGGCTGCTCGCGCTGCAGCAGCCGGATCTCCTCGGCCGAGAGCCAAGGAGCGCACATCCGGAGGTAGGCAGGCACCTCCCAGAGGTCACCGACCAGGTCGGTGGCCTCCAGCAGGGGCCACGCCCGGTCGAACGCCTCCGCGAGCTCGCGGCTGCGGGACAGCGATCGGCGCACGAGGTCCGTGGCCGCCTCCTGGTCCTCCTCGGTGGCATCGAGCTTGTCGACCAGGATGGTCAGCAGCTCCTCCCACGCCTCCTCGCGCCCCTCGTTGTGCGGGGTGCCCGGAGCCGGGGCGTCGAAGGCGTCGGCCCAGTCGTCCTTGCTGACCCACACCTCGCCGTACGGCGTGCTGACCTCCATCCCCTCACCCGGGGGCTCCTCGTAGAAGCGGACCGCGGGCTCGATGGCGGCGATCATCTCGGCCCGGGCTTTCAGGGCGGCGACCGCGGCGACCGGCTCGGGACCGGCCGCGGCACCCTCGGGCACCAGGTCGCGCAGGGTGCAGGTGCGCACGCCCTCCTCGCCCAGGCTCGGCAGCACGTCGGCGACGTAGGCCAGGTACGGCTCGTGGGGGCCGATGAAGAGCACGCCACCGCGGCGGTGGCCCAGGCGCGGGTCGGAGTAGAGCAGGTACGCCGCACGGTGCAGCGCCACCACGGTCTTGCCGGTTCCCGGCCCGCCGTCGACGACCAGGGCGCCGCGCGAGCCGGCGCGGATGATCGCGTCCTGGTCGGTCTGGATCGTGCCGAGGACGTCACGCATCCGCGGCGACCGGCTGCTGCCGAGGCTGGCGACGAACGCCGACTGGTCGTCGAGGGCTGCCTGGGAGGTCCGGCCGTCCGGGCTGAACACCTCGTCCCAGTAGTCGGTGACGCGTCCTGCCGACCAGCGGTAGCGCCGACGGCTGCTCAGCCCCATCGGGTGGGCGTGCGTCGCGCCGAAGAACGGTTCGGCGGCCGGCGAGCGCCAGTCGACCAGGAGCCGTTCGCCGGTGGGATCGGTCAGGCCGAGACGGCCGACGTACACGGCGTCCGCACCACCCTCGGGCACCATCCGCCCCAGGCAGAGGTCGATGCCGAAGCGCTGCAGCGTGCGCAACCGCGCGCTGAGCCGGTAGACCTCCTGGTCGCGCTCGACCGCCGCCCCACCGTGCCCCGAGGGAGCTCGGCGAGCCTCGTCGAGGCGCTCGGACAGGTCGGCGAGCGAGTGCTCGAGGCTGCTCGCGATGGCCCCGAAGTGGGCGTCGTCGGCCGCGATCATCGCTGGATCGGCCTTGGCGGAGAGTCGGGCGGGAAGGGAGAAGGCGCTGGTCACGATCGACGATTCTGTGCCCGTCCGGGGGCCTTGCCGCAAGCCCCGGGGTCGGCTATACCTTGGAAGTGCAGGGACGAGATGCTGGGCACGTGATCCGCCTCGCCTCCCGGGCCGATGTTCCGGCCCTTGCCGCGCTGCGTCGCTCCTGGGTCGAGGAGAACGCAGGCTCCGCTGTGCCCGACGAGGACTTCGAGGACGCCTTCGCCTCGTGGTTCGACGACGAGGTGGGGCGCCGGGTGATGTGGCTGGCCGAGGTCGACGGAGTGCCGGTCGGGATGCTCAACATGATGGTCTTCGACCGGATGCCCCGGCCGGGCCTGGCGCCCAGCTCGTGGGGCTACCTGGCGAACCTGTACGTCGTGCCGCAGCACCGCGGGGCCGGCACCGGTGCGGAGCTCGTCGCCTCGTGCACGGCGTACGCCGACGAGCACGGCTTCGTGCGCGTGGTGCTGAGCCCGAGCGAGCGGTCGGTCCCGCTCTACCAGCGCGCCGGCTTCGGTCCTGCCGAGGAGCTCATGGTGCGGCGGGCGAGGCACTAGGGAGCGGGGATCGACTCCCACACGCGCTCGACATCCTTCGAGGTCGCCGCCTCGGGGAACTTCTGGACCAGCTTCGCGCCGGTGGTGAACTCGGTCGTCTCGCTCTGCGGCAGCTGCAGGTAGACCGGCAGCCCGTACGGCGCGCGCTTGAGACAGGCCAGCGCCGGCCTCAGGTCGGTGCTGTGCAGGCGCAGGTCGAGCGCGGCGTCGAACCGGTCGTCGACCTCGACGGCGGACGCCACGTCGCACAGGTCCAGCAACGCCGCGGCATGGTTCGGGTGCGCGAAGTCGGGACGCACGTAGCAGGTCCGCCCGGACCCGTCGGCCGAGTGGTAGCTGCTCGGGCCCACGTCGACCTGCAGCCTCCCGAGATCGGCCTTCGCGGACTCGTGGTCCAGCATGCTGATCAGCCCGCGCGCATCACCGGTGCTAGCGGTCGTGATCTCCCAGTAGGGCTTGATCGTGGTGACCTTCAGGACCCGCGGGTCGGTCGAGAGCCGCTCGACCAGGTCGCGGCCCGCTGCGGTGTAGGGCACCTCGGTGCTCACCCGTACCGGTGTCACGGTCAGCTGGGTATCGCCCTTGCCGACCTGCTCCTGCCACTGCCGGGCTTCGGCGACCGAGCCGCTCGTGCTCGCGGTGACCCGGCCGGGCACGGCCTCCACCGCGGTCACCGCAGCGCCCGCGACGTCGAGCGCGCCCTGGACCAGGCCGAGCTGACCGGTGATGTCGGCCCCGTGCGGCTGGGTGATCGTGACCCGGCGGCTGCGGTAGGTGTTCGAGGTGCTCGCGCCGGCTCGTCCGGTCGCATCCGCGGCGGCGGAGAGCTGCGGGACGAGTCCGGTGATCGCCTCGTCGGTCGCCTCGACGTACATCCCCTTGGCCGACAGGTCGATCTCGCGGTAGCCGTCGAGCTCGTCCACCGCGGTCCAGAACCCCGCCATCTTCTGCTGGCCGCTGCCGCCGCACGGAGCCTGCAGCCACAGCACGCCGACGTGCAACCAGTACGTCGTGCTGGCGCTGGTGACGTGGTCGAAGCGGCACATGCTCGCCATCGCCTTCACGATCGCGTCCTCGCTCGGCGTCGCGGTCAGCTCCGCGTCGGCGGAGAAGGTCGCCTCGAAGGGCTGCACGTTGGTCCCCGTGCGGTCCGTCGGGCGCGCGCCGTCGAGCGGGTGGTGGGCGACCCAGGAGTCCCAGGAGCGTGCCGCCGCGTCGCCCGCGTGGTACGACGTCGAGCAGCCGACCACGAGCACGGCAGCGGCGAGCCCGACCAGGGCACGCACGGGGGCAGGAGCACGAGGCATGCGGGCAGCGTCGCAGACCCGGGCCCGGTAGCGCCCGGTGTGCGCGGATCCGGCCTAGACGGCGAGCTCGTCCTCGACGTACGCCGGACGGGCGGTCCGCAGGCCGATGAGGTACTGGGGGACCAGCAGGAGAAGCAGGACGACCAGGGGCAGCGTCCAGCCGCCCGAGGCGTCGTGCAGCGCGCCGACCCCGAACGGGCCGATCACGGCGATCAGGTAGCCGACCGACTGGGTGAACCCGCTCAGCGCCGCGGTACCCGCGGGGGTGCGGGCACGAAGGCCGATCAGGGTGAGGATGAACGGGAAGGTGCAGGTCCCGATGCCCAGCGTGGCCGCCCACAGCCAGGAGAGGTGCCCGGGCGCGAGGATCAGGCCCAGGTAGCCGACCGGGTAGAAGACCATGATCGCGGTGAGCAGCACCCGCTGGTCCTTCACGCGCGCGGTCTGCGCCGGGATCACGAACGAGAGCGGGATGCTGATCGCGGTGGTGATGCCGAGCAGGAGGCCGGCAGCGTGGGCGCTGTGCCCCGCGTCGCGGAAGACCTGCGCGAGCCAGCCGAAGATCGAGTAGGCCTGCAGCGACTGCAGCCCGAAGGCCGCGCCCATCAGCCACCCCAGGCGCGTGCGCGCGACGGCGCCGGTGGTGATGCTCGACGCCGCCCGCTCCGCCTTCCGGTCGTGGCGCACCAGCGCGATCCAGGGCAGTGCCGCGACCGCTGCGGTCAGTGCCCAGACCTCGAGGCCGTGGCGCCACGCGAGCGGGCCCGACCCGTCCTGCGAGAACGGGACGGTGAGCACCGAGGCGCAGGTCAGCCCGATCGCCAACCCGGTCGAGTAGACCGAGGTCATCAGGCCGACCTTGTCGGGGAAGTGCAGCTTGACCAGCGAGGGCAGCAGCACGTTGGCCACCGCCATCCCGGCCAGGCCGAGGAACGAGAGCAGCAGGAACGCAGCAGAGCTGTGCAGGTGCACGCGGACCGCGAGTCCTGCCGTGACCAGGACGAGTGCCGCCAGGGTCGCGCGGTGCAGTCCGACGGTGCGTGCGATCCGGGGCGCCAGGGCGCCCACGGTGGCGAAGCTGAGCACCGGCAACGAGGTCAGCAGCGAGGTCTGCCACCCGGCCATCCGCAGCCCGTCGGACACCTCGTGCAGGACGGGCCCGACGCTGACGGCGGCCGGACGCAGGTTGAAGGCGAGGACCACGATCCCGAGGACCACCAGCGCCCGCCCGGAACGCGGGGCCCCGGAGTCGCTCACCTGGTCGATCCAACCACCCGGCTGCGCGGAGGTTGTCGGCGACCTCTGGTGGAATCGGTCCCGTGCAGCTGATCAGCGACGAACAGAGACGGGCCCGGCTCGCGGTGCGCCACGGGTTCGCGCAGGGGTACGACTCGGTCGAGGCCGCGACCACGGCGATGACGTGCTGGCACGCCACCGAGCCGGCCTCGGTGCACCTGGCGGCCTGGGCGCGCACCGGCTGCAGCCGCGAGGACGTCGACCGCGCGCTGTACGAGGACCGCAGCATCCTCAAGCAGCTCGCGATGCGACGTACCGTCTTCGTCTTCCCGCGCGACCTGCTGCCGGCGGTGTGGGGGAGTGCTGCTGCCCGGGTCGCGGTCCAGCAGCAGGGCCAGCTGGCCCGTGACGTGGTGAAGCACGGCGTCACCGACGACGGGGAGGCCTGGGTCGCGCAGGCCTGTGCTGCCGTGCTCGAGCACCTCCGCCGCTCCGGCCCCACGACCACGGTCAAGCTGCGCCGGGCACTGCCGCAGCTCGACGCCCGGATGAGCATCTCGCCCGCAACCACCTGGGGCGCGGAGGTCTCGGTCGCGCCACGGGTCCTGACCACGCTGGCGGCGTCGGGCGTGATCGTCCGCGGCGAGAACGACGGTGGCTGGAAGACCTCGCGCCCGCGGTGGACCACGACCGAGGAGTGGTGGCCCGGTGCGCCCGAGCCGCTGGAGGAGGCGGCCGGCTACGCCGCCCTGGTGGCGAGCTGGTTGCGCACCTTCGGACCGGGGACCGAGGCGGACGTGGTGTGGTGGCTCGGCGCCACCAAGGCAGCCGTACGCCGCGCACTGACCGACGTCGGGGCCGTCGAGGTGGCGCTGGAGTCCGGCGGGGCCGGCTACCTGCTGCCCGATGACCTCGAGGAGGTCGCCGATCCCGGGCCGTGGGCAGCGCTCCTGCCCGCGCTGGACCCGACCACGATGGGCTGGAAGAGCCGCGACTTCTACCTCGGCCCCCACGCCGAGGTGCTCTTCGACCGCAACGGCAACGGCGGCCCCAGCGCTTGGTGGGGCGGGCGGATCGTCGGCGGCTGGCGCCAGGAGGAGGACGGCACCGTGGTCGTCGTGCCCGCCGAACCGCTCGGCAAGGCCGCGAGCAAGGCGCTGGACGTCGAGGCGGATCGGCTGACGCGGTGGCTGTCCGGTGACGTCGTGAAGTCGATCTACCAGTCGCCGCTGGCCCGGGCCGCTGCCGGCTGAACGCCGAACCTCGGAACCCCGGTAGCCTCCTCGGGTGCGTGAACAGCCCGAGCAGCAAGCCCCGCCGGTCCAGCGGCTCCGGATCCGCTACGCCAAGCGGGGACGGCTGCGGTTCACCAGCCACCGCGACTTCAGCCGCGCCTTCGAGCGGGCGATCCAGCGAGCCCGGGTACCGATGGCCTACTCCTCCGGCTTCAACCCGCACCCGCGCATCTCCTACGCCGGCGCGAGCCCGACCGGGGCAGCCAGCGAGGCCGAGTACCTCGAGATCGGACTGGCGCAGGTCGTCGACCCGGCCGAGATCGCCCGGGCGCTCGACGAGTCGCTGCCCACCGGACTCGACGTGCTCGAGGTCGTCCCGAGCTCGGGAGGATCCCTGGCCGAGCGCCTGGAGGCCTCGGCCTGGGAGATCCGCGTGCCCGACGTGGCGCCGCAGGCGCTCCAGGACGCGGTCGAGCAGCTGCTCGGCGTGCCCGAGGTGCTGGTCGAGCGGATGACCAAGAAGGGGCTGCGCAGCTTCGACGTACGCGCCTCGATCGTGTCCTTGTCCGCGCGTGCCGACGGCGAGTCGGCAGCGGATCAGGAAACGTGTGCGATACTCGAGGTGGTTTTGCGGCACGGAACTCCGTCCGTGAGACCCGACGACGTTCTCGCCGCGCTTCGCGGGATCTCGGGGATCGGCACCGGACCTTCTGCGCTCGCGCAGAGACTGGCGCAGGGCCCCTTGGACTCGCGGACCGGCACGGTGGGGGACCCGTTGGCACCGGACCGCGACGCGGCCGGCTGAGGAGTGGTGACAGCGCTCCGCACCGGCTCTGCGACCGCGGTCAGTGGCAGGGAGTCCTTCGTTAGACGTAAATGACACGGAGGGTGTCGTCGCCGACCGAAGGCTTTCGCCGCGCGGTGTCCGACACCTCGCGGCCGTGACCCGCACAGCGTTGACGGCGTACGCCGGTGGCGCTCGTGCACAAGGAGAGCGCTGTGCTCGACTCAGAGAACCCCGGCAACACCGAAGAGACCACCGACGGGGCTGTTCCGGCCCCCGAGCAGGCACCTGGGACCGGCGCCGACGCGTCGGGCCAGGCCCCCGCCGCCAAGAAGGCGGCGAAGAAGGCGCCCGCGAAGAAGTCCGCGGCCAAGAAGACCGCGAAGAAGGCCTCCGGGTCCGGCGAGGCCCCTGCCGGCACCGAGGGAGCGACTCCCGCGGAGGCTGCAGGCCAGGCCGACGCCCCGGCGCCGGCCCGCAAGCGCGCCAGCAAGAAGGCCGCCGCCAAGCCGGCTGCTGCCACGACCGAGGACACCGCTCCCGCCGAGGCTGACGACGACCGCTCCGGAGCACCGATGGTGCTCTTCCAGGCGCCCGAGAAGACCGCGGCCCCTGCCCGCAAGCGTGCAGCCAAGAAGACGGCGGCCGCCGAGGAGTCCGGCGAGACCGCCACCGGCGGTGCCGGCGAGGCGCAGGACGGCGAGGCGCAGGACGGCGACCGGCCCAAGACCGCGAAGAAGACCGCCAAGAAGTCCGCCGCGAAGAAGACCGCGGCCAAGAAGACCGCCAAGAAGGCGCCGTCCTCGGGCGGGGACGAGGCCGAGGACGCCGACCTGGCGGCCGCTGCCTCCGAGGACGCCGAGGACGACGCCGAGGGCACCGAGAACGAGAACGGTGAGGGCGGTCCGCGCCGTCGCCGCCGCCGCGGTGGCCGTCGTCGCCGCCGTGGAGCCGACTCCGACGCCGCCGAGGGTGACGAGCCCGAGGACGACGCCGCCGAGGAGGGCGAGGACGGCGAGCAGAGCACCCGCCGCCGCCGTACCCGGGTCCGCCAGCCCCGCAACCCCGAGGACGAGATCACCAGCATCGGTGGCTCGACCCGCCTGGAGGCCAAGAAGCAGCGCCGCCGCGAGGGCCGCGAGGCCGGCCGGCGTCGCGCGCCGATCGTCAGCGAAGCCGAGTTCCTGGCCCGCCGCGAGGCCGTCGAGCGGGTGATGGTGATCCGTCAGCGCGAGGACCTCACCCAGATCGCCGTCATCGAGGACAAGGTCCTCGTCGAGCACTACGTGGCGCGTGAGTCGCAGACCTCGCTGATCGGCAACATCTACCTCGGCCGGGTGCAGAACGTGCTCCCCTCGATGGAGGCCGCGTTCATCGACATCGGCAAGGGCCGCAACGCGGTCCTGTACGCCGGTGAGGTCAACTGGTCCGCGCTTGGTCACAAGGAGGGCCAGCCGCGCAAGGTCGAGTCGGTGCTCAAGTCCGGCCAGACGATCCTGGTGCAGGTCACCAAGGATCCCGTCGGCCACAAGGGCGCCCGCCTGACCGGGCAGATCAGCCTGCCGGGCCGCTTCCTGGTCTACGTGCCGGACGGCAACACCTCGGGCATCTCGCGCAAGCTGCCCGACACCGAGCGCAACCGCCTCAAGACGCTGCTCAAGGAGATCGTCCCGGACACCGCGGGCGTCATCGTGCGCACCGCCGCCGAGGGTGCGAGCGAGGACGAGCTGACCCAGGACGTCAACCGCCTCACCGCGCGCTGGGCCGAGATCGAGAAGAAGGTCGCGGCCGGGAAGTCGCCCGAGATGCTGTACGGCGAGCCGGACCTGACCCTCAAGGTCGTCCGCGACCTGTTCACCGAGGACTTCTCCAAGCTCGTCGTGGCCGGCGACGACGCCTGGAACCTGGTCGAGAGCTACGTCCAGGACGTCGCCCCCGACCTCGCCGAGCGCCTCGAGCGCTACGAGGCGTCCGACGGACGCGACGTCTTCGCGGCGTACCGGATCGACGAGCAGATCGCCAAGGGCCTGGACCGCAAGGTCTGGCTGCCCTCCGGCGGCTCGCTGGTCATCGACCGCACCGAGGCGATGACGGTCGTCGACGTCAACACCGGCAAGTTCACCGGCTCCGGCGGCAACCTCGAGGAGACCGTCACCAAGAACAACCTCGAAGCGGCCGAGGAGGTCGTG
>JBJMIO010000026.1:0-6968 GCA_045806765.1 Marmoricola sp. | reverse complement strand
TCGCCGGTAGTGCCGCCTGGCTCATCGTGACGGCGTACTCGATGCTCGACCGGACCCACTGTGCCGCCGGCTCCTCGGGCAGCGTGACCACCAGCAGCGGGGGCAGGGCGTTCAGGCTGGGTTCGAACAGCGGGTGGGTGGAGTGCAGGTAGCCGCACACGATGTCGGTGCGTTCGCCCCCGCCGCCGTACTGCAGGACGGGCAACCGTTCCCAGGGCGGGTAGCCCACCAGGCTCGCGATCGGTACGGGCTCGGCCCGATCTGTACCACCGACCGTGTGCTGCGCCCCGTATGGCATGACGATCAGGTCGCCGGTCTGGGCCCACTGCGGTGATCCGTCGCCGATGTCGATCCAGCAGCGGCCGCGGGCGACGATGTGGAACATGATCACGCGATCCGCTCCCGGGTGCAGCGCAGCCGCGATCAGCGCCGGCGGGCGCGACTCGTAGGCCCAGGGCTCGGTGAACTCGGACCGGAAGAAGATCGCACCGTCGAGACGCAGCGATTCCAGCGCGGAATCCAGTGCGGAGCGCTTCTGGACGCCGGTGGTCGTCGAGGACATGGGGCCATGGTCTCCCAATCTGAGCCCGCCGGCACTACTTGTGGTTCGGACTACTGTTCCCTTCGGTGTCTGCTTTCGGCGGTTTCCCGGACGACGCCGGACGACGCCGTCGCAGCTGGCGCGAGGGTCGGGACTAGCGCAACGGCCGATCCGCCCCCGGATCCCGCGTGGATGTCACAACCCGGCGCCGGCCGGCGTCTTCATGTCGTACCGACCCACCCTGGAGGACGACATGACTGGAACGACCCGCATCCCCGCCGCCGAGATCACCGGCTTCAAGGGAGCGCTGATCAAGCGGTTCGCCAAGAAGAGCCTCGGCCAGGTGCCGAGCTCGCTCGGCGTCTACTGGCACAACAAGAAGGTCCTGATGGGCATGGCCGGCGTCGGCGCCAAGGTGCAGAAGTGGGACGCCTGCGACGAGCAGCTGAAGTCCTTCGCGCACATGGCGGTCGCCTCGCAGGTCGGCTGCTCGTGGTGCCTGGACTTCAACTACTTCGAGGCCGGCAACAAGAACCTCGACATGACCAAGGCGCGCGAGATCCCGCGGTGGCGCGAGGTCGAGGTGTTCTCGCCGCTCGAGCGCGAGGTCCTCGCGTACGCCGAGGCGATGACCGTGACCGAGCCGGCGGTGACCGACGAGATGGTCGCCTCGCTGCGCGGCCAGCTCGGCGATGCCGCCCTGGTCGAGCTCACCGCCGTGATCGCGTTCGCCAACTTCACCACCCGCCCGAACGTCGCGCTCGGCATCGAGTCGGACGGGTTCGCTGCCGCGTGCGGTCTCAAGCCGCTGGCGCAGCGGGTCGCCGTAGGGTCGTGAGCGTGCCGGAGATCCAGGACCCGTTCGTGGCCCACCGCGGGCTGCTCTTCACGGTCGCCTACGAGATGATCGGCTCGGCCTCCGATGCCGAGGACGTCGTCCAGGAGACCTGGCTGCGCTGGGACGCGATCGGGCCCGGCGCCCGTGCCGAGGTGCGTGATCCGCGTGCCTTCCTGGTCCGCATGGTCACCCGCAAGGCGCTCGACCGGTTGCGCGCGAACGCACGTCGCCGCGAGGAGTACGTCGGGGAGTGGCTTCCCGAGCCGCTGCTCACCGCACCCGACGTGGCCGAGGACGTCGAGCTCGCCGAGAGCGTCTCGTTCGCGATGCTCACCGTGCTCGAGACGCTGACGCCGACCGAGCGGGCTGTCTTCGTGCTGCGCGAGGTCTTCGACGTCCCCTACGGCGAGATCGCCGAGGCGGTCGACAAGTCCGCGGCCGCCGTACGGCAGATCGGACACCGGGCCCGGGAGCACGTCGCAGCACGGCGACCGCGGCGCGAGGTCAGCGAGAGCGAGCAGCGCAAGGTCGTCGAGCGGTTCGTCGCCGCGGTGACCGACGGCGACCTGCAGGGCCTGCTCGACGCCCTCGCGCCCGACGTGGTGATGGTCGCCGACGGCGGCGGCATCGCCCAGGCGATCATCAACCCGGTCACCGGCGCGAAGAAGGTCGCCAACCTGCTGCGCACCTTCCCGAAGTTCGGCTCCGGCGCGACCCTGCTCCCGATCATGCTCAACGGTGCGCCGGGCGTGCGGATCACCGGCCTCGAGGACGGCCACGACACCGCGATCAGCTTCGTCGTCGAGGCGGGCCGGATCAGCCGCATCTACGCGGTGCGCAACCCTGCCAAGCTCGGCCGGATCGACGTCGAGGCAACGCTGACGCGCTGAGGTGGGCCGGCTGGGCCAGGTGGGGGGAAGGCCTAGGCGCAGCTGGTCCTGCCCACCCGCGCCAGCCCGGCCAGGTCGCCGGGGGAGAACGAGGTGACGTGCGGAGCCGGGTTCATCAGGGCGTCCGGGTCCTTCACGTGCGCCAGGCCGACGACGTGGCCGAACTCGTGCAGCACGACCGCGAGCTGCTCGGCCTGCCCGTCCGGCTGCTGCTCCATCCGCGCGAAGTCCTGGGAGTCGAGGGTGATGCCGCCGGTGAAGAAGCGCAGGTACCCGCCGTTGTCCGGGAGCGCGGCGCTCCCGCCCAGGCCGGCCACCGAACCCGCCAGCTCGTGCGTCTCGGCACCGGTGGACCACGAGACCAGGACCGGGCGGCTGCGGGGGATGCCGAGCAGGACCGGCGTCGACTCGCCCTGCCACTGCTGCCGGCGGTTGGTCGTCCCGTCGTAGACGAACCTCAGGCCGCTGCGCTCGCCCACCTCAGCCATCGCCTGCTTGACCAGCGCCAGCCCGTACGACGGCGCCTCGCGCGGGTTCATCACGACGTGGATGACCTTGCACGGGTCGTAGCCCACGGGACTGTCGCGGTTGCCGCGCTGGTGGGCGAGGAAGGCGAAGCCGGTGGACTGCCCGACCGAGCGTGCGGCGACCTGGCGGTGCGGGCCGAGCCCGACGAGGTTGCGCAGGCCAGCGGGGAGCACGCTCGGCACCGCGATCACGAAGCCGATCACCGCCGCCAGCGTGATCGCTGCGGCGAGGATCGTGGTCGGGTCGCGGCGCTCGTGCACGGCGTCGAGGATAGGCGAGGCACGGGCATGCCGGAGCCAGGATCGACAACGTTCAGCGCGCTGCGTTGAGCCGTGCCGCCTGCTTGGTCAGGTGGTCGCGCTCGGCCTGGCTGGTGGCGAGGTGTGCTGCCTCGGCGTACAGGCGTGCGGCGGTGACCACGTCGCCGTCGCGCTCGTGCAGGTACGCCGCGACAGCCGCGTGGCGCGGGACCACCGGATCGACCTCGGCCAGCGCAGCCAGGCCGGCCCGGGCGCCGTCCGCCTCCCCGACCGCGACCGCGCGGTTGAGCCGCACGACCGGGCTGTCGACCAGGCGCAGCAGCTCGTCGTACCAGCCGACGATCTGGACCCAGTCGGTCTCCTCGGCGCGCTGGGCATCGGCGTGCAGGGCCGCGATCGCGGCCTGGGCCTGGAACTCACCGAGCCGGTCGCCAGCCAGCGCCGCCTGCAGCACAGCGACGCCCTCGGCGATCATCGCGGTGTCCCAGCGGCTGCGGTCCTGCTCGGCCAGCGGCACCAGCTCGCCGTCGACGAGGCGGGCGCTGCGCCGGGCGTGGTGCAGCAGCATCAGCGCGAGCAGCCCTGCGACCTCGGGGTGCTCGATCGTCGCGGCGAGCTGGCGGGTCAGCCGGATCGCCTCGACGGCGAGGTCGACCTCGCCGGAGTAGCCCTCGTTGAAGACCGGGTAGAGCACACGCAGCACCGTGGCCACGTCACCGGGCTCGTTGAGGCGGACCTCGGAGACCGTCTTCTTGGCTCGGCTGATCCGCTGGCCCATCGTGGCCTCGGGGACCAGGTAGGCCTCGGCGATCTGACGGGTCGTCAGGCCGCCGACGGCGCGCAGGGTCAGGGCCACCGCGGAGGACGGGGTCAGCGAGGGGTGTGCGCAGAGGAAGTAGAGCTGCAGGGTGTCGTCGCTGCTCGCCGCCGGTTCGGGAACGGGCTGCTCCTCGGCGAGCTCCTCACGACGGCGGCGTGAGGACTCGGAGCGGGTGGCGTCGAGGAACTTGCGCCACGCCACGGTGACCAGCCACGCCTTCGGGTCGTGCGGGGGATCTTCGGGCCAGGTCCGGACCGCCTGGACCAGTGCTTCCTGGACGGCGTCCTCGGCCGCCGCGAAGTCGGCTCCGCGGCGGACGAGGATGCCCAGGACCTGGGGGACGAGGAACCGGACGTCCTCGAAGTCCATCAGTGCGGGCAGTCCGCGATGGTGGGAGGTTCGGACATGACCTCGCGGACCTCGAGCCACTCCCGGATCGGCTCACCGCCGGCGCCGGGTGCCGCGGACAGCTCGGCGGCGAGCTCGTAGGCGCGCTCCTGGCTGTCGACGTCGATGATCATCCACCCGGCGATCAGGTCCTTGGTCTCGGCGAACGGACCGTCGGTGACCGGTGCCTTGCCCTCACCGCCGTACTGGACCCAGACGCCCTCGGGCGACAAGCCGTCGGCGCTCACGAACTCACCGGACTCCTCGAGCTTGGTGGCGAAGTCGCGCATGAACTGGATGTGGTCGGTGACCTCCTGCGGGGTCCACTGGTCCATCGGGACGAAGCCCTCGGGCACGGGGCCGCCACGGTAGTGCTTGAGCAGCAGGTACTTCATGGTGCATCTCCTCGGTGCTGGTGCGCTCCGTCGCGGGGCGCGTTCGGTGCAGGGACGGAGCCCGCCCGTGGTTCTCGACATCGGCCGCCGAAAAGATTCTGCACGGCGCCGGGGTCAGTCCTGCGCCGGTTCGTCGACCAGCCGGGCCAGAAGGTCCAGGAGCTCCTTGCGCTGGGAGGCGGTCAGCGGGGCGAGGACGGCGTCCTGGACGGTGTCCACGGTGCGGTCCAGATCGCGCAGCGCCTCGAGACCCGCGAGGGTGATCGTGACGATCTTGCGGCGCTTGTGAGCGGGGTCGACCGCGCGCACGACCAGCTCGCGTGACTCGAGGTCGGTCAGCACGGCGGTGACGTCGCTGCGGTCGATCCCGGTGTCGCGGCCCAGATCGGCCTGGCTGGCCGGTCCCCACTGCTCGAGGGCGGAGAGCAGGCGGTAGTGGTAGCCGCGCAGGCCGTCGCCGCGCTCGTCGAAGGCACCGAACAGCATCGAGGACGACCGGCCGAAGACCCGGCTGATCAGCCAGGTGGGGCGGTCGGCGACGCGGTCCGGCGTACGTCGGGCGCGGTCGTGGTGGGCGGGCACCTGATCACGATAACAGTTGTTGGCCGGGCCAACATTGTGTATGTTGGGCGAGCCAACATTGGCTCAGCCAACAATTCTCTCCGGAACAGGAGGTCCTGATCATGGCCACCCCCTCCACCGCGGTCACGCTGCAGAGCGGCCACGGACGCCGCGTCCTGCTGCTGCTCTGCGCGGTCGCCTTCCTCGACTTCGTCGACGCCTCGATCACCAACGTCGCCCTTCCCCACATCCGCACGGACCTGGGCTTCTCGCTCCAGAGCCTGCAGTGGGTGCCCTCGGCCTACCTGCTCACCTACGGCGGGTTCATGCTGCTGGGCGGACGACTGGCCGACCTGCTCGGGCGCCGCGACGTGCTCCTGGCCGGCGCGACCCTGGTCGGGCTCTCGTCCCTCGTCGGTGGTTTCGCCGGCAACGAGGGCGTGTTCATCGGCGCCCGCCTCGCCCAGGGCCTCGGTGCAGCTCTGATGCTGCCAGCGGCACTCTCGACGTTGACCACCACCTTCACCCGGCCCAAGGACCGTGCCACGGCGCTCGGTGTCTGGGGCGCGGTTGCCGGCCTGGCCTCTGCGGCAGGCATCCTGCTGGGCGGTCTGCTGACCGAGGGTCCCGGCTGGCGCTGGGTCATGTTCGTGAACCCGATCGCCTGCCTGCTGGTGATCCCGGCCGTGGTCGCCCTGCTGCCGCGCGACACCGCTGCGAGCCGTGGTTCGCGGTTCGACCTCCTCGGAAGCCTCGTCGTGACCGCGGGGATGCTGCTGCTCGTCTTCGCCCTCGTCAAGGCACCCGACCAGGGTTGGGGCTCGGCTCGCACGGTGATCGAGCTGGTCGGAGCGGCGGTGCTGCTCGCCGGGTTCCTGGTGATCGAGCGCTCCACCCGGGACCCGATCCTGCCGCTGGCGATCTTCCGGGTCCGCGGGCTGGCCGCGGCGAACCTGACCGGGTTGATCGGTTTCGCCGGGATGATCTCGATGTTCTACTTCCTGACCCTCTACATGCAGAACGTGCTCGGCTACTCACCGATCGCGGCCGGCGCGGCGTACCTGCCGCTGACCTTCGGGGTCGGCATCTCCGCGGGCATCGCGTCCCAGCTGATCCCGCGGATCGGGAGTCGCGTGGTGATCTCCGCCGGCGCCCTGGTCTCGGCGAGCGGCCTGCTGCTGCTCAGCCACATCCCGGTCGACGGCAGCTACCTCGGCGACATCCTGCCGGGCACGCTGCTGGTCGCCTTCGGCCTCGGACCGGTGTTCGTCGGCGTGACGACCGCGGCAAACGCCGGGGTGGAGGCCGACCAGGCCGGGCTCGCTGCCGCGATCCTGAACTCGGCGCAGCAGATCGGCGGCGCGCTCGGGCTCGCGATCTTCTCCGCGATCGGTACGGCACGGGTCCACGACCTGCTCGCCTCGGGCACCGCTGCCACCGAGGCCACCACCTCGGGTCTGCGTCACGCGCTCGGTGCGGGGGCGGTGTTCGCGGCCGCGGCAGCGGTCATCGCCTGGGCCACCAAGAACACCTTCGAGGACGCGGCTGCGGTTCCGGCGCCGCGACGGGTGCTGGTCGTCGGTCGGAGCCCGTGCGTCCTGCTCGAGACCGTGGCGTTGCTGCGCGAGCGCGGGTACGACGCGAACGCGACCAACCAGTTCGACGACGTGCTCGAGGACTACGACGTGAGCGCGCTGGACGTGCTGGTCTTCGGCGGGATGGTGCCGCTGGACCGGAAGGCGCAGCTG